>NZ_FOVS01000085.1:0-1938 GCF_900115235.1 Pseudomonas sp. NFACC24-1 | reverse complement strand
CGGCATCCATGCCGGGATGCCCACTCCACAATGCCTGCGTTCGGCCAGCGTGGTTAACGGGGCGCCGAGATCAACGTCCACCGCGAGGCGGCCTGCCAGCCGGCCTGGCTCTCACGGTCGTACTCCGATCCAATTGTGGGAGCGAGCTTGCTCGCGATGGCGGCCTGACAGCCGACTAGGATTTGTGGGGTGTCGGAGATTTTGATCGTTCCCCCGGCCTTCTGAAAATCTCGTAGGAACTCCCCCTTTGTGGCGAGGGGATTTATCCCCGCTGGGCTGCGAAGCAGCCCCCTCTTTTCGTCAGACCGACCCCATGCCCAGAGTTTACGGCGGCTGCGCCACCGAGCGGGAGCAAGCTCCCTCGCCACCGGGGTTGCGGGCGTCCTACAGGTCGGTTGTTGCCTCAAAAATCCCCTTCTATAGTTTGGTTCACCTACTGGCTTTGGTCGGTGGGAGGGTTTCGCAGCCCATTGAGGAATACACCGTCGAATGAAAACTCAGGCAAACTTGCCCGCGTTCATTTTATGGCGGTTGCGCGCGGGAGATCTTTGGGTCTGCCGAGTTTGATTCCTCTTCGGTCTGCGAACCCGTGCGTAGCTGCCACCCGTTTGTTTCGCAGCGAAAAGGTGGCATTTCTTTTTTTGAGGAATTAAACCTTATGACGTCGAATCAATCGTCCAATAGCTTCACCCCGCTAACCCCAATCGCCACCACCCACCCCGTCCTGTTCATCGATAAAACCGCCCCACTGCCCGAACTCCATGCCTGCGCCAGCGAACGCCTGCACGCCACCCTCGACTACCTGACGCTGATGGCCTGCACCACACTGCGCGATTCAGCCGAGACCGACATCAACACCATCACCAACATCGCCCGAATCATGGTCCAGGATGTAGCGGATGTTTTTGGCGTGATTGAACAGCGCGGGCTCGAAGGGCAGTAAAAATCCTGCGGGAGGAGTCTGCTCGCGATAGTGTTGGCGCAGCGGCAAGAGCTGTTGGCTGACACGCCATTAACGCGAGCGGGCTCGCCTACCGTCCGCCTACAGTCATCGCTGACTCAGGAAGTCATGTGCATATTCCTCAGAGCAGAGTAGGATTAAATCCTATCTTATTCAGGAAGCCCATCATGCGTAGCACTCAACAATTCAGCATAACTCTGCCTAACCAGATGGCCGACGTGGTGAAAGCCAAGGTTGCTGCCGGTGAATACGCCACTGAAAGCGAAGTCATTCGTGATGGCCTCCGGGCGCTGCTGGCCCGTGATCGCGCTTTGGAAAACTGGCTCGTAGGCCAAGTAGCCCCCGCTTACGATGCATTGAAAGCTGACCCCTCACGCGCGCTGAGCGTCGATGAAGTTCGCTCCCGATTGGCGGCAGAGCACCAGAATGCCACTATCCAATCGTAATGGCGTATAGCGTTGATTTTGTCCCGGAAGCCCTTGAGCAGTTAGCTGCGCTCTATCGCTACATTGCCACGGCGGCTTCGCCAGAAACCGCGCAGCGGTATACCAACGCCATCGTGACCTATTGCGAAGAACTACGAACGTTCCCGCACCGAGGCAACCAGAGGGACGACATACGCCCGGGGCTGCGTATCACAAACTACCGCAAGCGGACCGTGATTGCCTTTGTCGTTGATGCCAAGCAGGTTTCCATCTTGGGCGTTTTTTATGGGGGGCAGGACTTTGAGGTCGCTTTGCAATGTGAACTGGACGATTAACGTGCAGTAGACCCTGTATCGTTGATGTCCTTCGCGAGCAAGCTCGCTCCCACAGGAGAAACGCGGTCCCCCCTAAACCAGGTCGGCTATAAGGCCGCCTCGCAGTGGACGTTGATCTCGGACGCCCCGTTAACCACGATGGCCGAACGCAGGCATTGTGGAGTGGGCATCCCGGCATGGATGCCGGGATAGCCGCGCTGGGCCATGGATGGCCCTT
>NZ_FOVS01000035.1:0-65871 GCF_900115235.1 Pseudomonas sp. NFACC24-1 | reverse complement strand
GGCATCCAGGGCTTGCAGGTCGTGTTCCTGCAAGGCGAAGCCGCTGTCGGTGGCGGCGAAGCGCTGGCGGACCTCGCCGTCACGGCGTTCGAAGGTGGTGCGCAGGCTTTCGTGACGGGCGACGATGCGGTCCAGGGCGCGTTGCAAGGCGTTGCGATCCAGGCTGCCGCGCAGGTGCAGGGCGGCGGGCATGTGGTAGGCCACGCTGGCGGCGTGGTCCAGTTGATCGAGGAACCACAGGCGTTGCTGGGCCAGGGACAGCGGCAACGCTTGCTCGCGGGACACCACGTCGATGGGCTGGACGTGGGAGTGCCCGGCCTGTTCCACCCGTTGGGCCAGTTCGCTCAGCGAGGTCTGGGCGAAGAGGGTGCGCAGGTCGATCTCGACGCCGAGGTCCTGGTGCAGGCGGGCCTGCAACTGCACGGTCAGCAGGGAATGGCCGCCGAGTTCGAGGAAGCCGTCGTGGCGGCCGACCTGATCCAGTTGCAGCAGGTCTTTCCAGATCTCGGCGAGGGCGATTTCAGTGTCGCCCTGGGGCGCCTCGTAGGTTTTGCTGGCCAGGGCTTCCAGGCCGGGCGCCGGCAGGGCGCGACGGTCGAGCTTGCCGTTGGCGGTCAGGGGCAGGGCATCGAGGTGGACGAAGGCGCTGGGCACCATGTATTCGGGCAGGTGCTTGAGCAGGGTGCTGCGCAGTTGTTCGGCCGGGATCGGCTCGCCGCAGACGTAGGCGACCAGGCGCTTGCCTTCCGACTGCCCGGGGTGGTCTTCCCGGGCAATGACCACCACTTCACGGACACCCGGGCACAACGCCAGGGCCGCTTCGACTTCACCGATTTCGATGCGCAAACCACGGATCTTCACTTGGAAGTCGTTGCGGCCCAAGTACTCCAGGGCACCATTGGCGAGCCAGCGGCCGAGGTCGCCGGTCTTGTACAGACGCGCGTTCGGCTCGGTGCTGAACGGATCGGCGATAAAGCGCTCGGCGCTCAATTGCGGTTGGTTCAGGTAACCCCTTGCCACGCCGATACCACCAATGTGGATTTCCCCGGCAACACCCAGCGGTTGTGGTGCGCCACGGCCATCGAGCACGTACATCTGGATATTGGCGATCGGCCGGCCGATGGGCACGCTTTCGCCAGGATCACTGGCGCGGCACTGCCAGGCCGTCACGTCGATGGCCGCTTCGGTCGGGCCATAGAGGTTATGCAGTTCGATCTCTGGCAGCTGCCGTTCGAAACGCCTTTGCAGGCTGCGGGGCAGGGCTTCGCCGCTGCACAACACGCGTCGCAGGTCAGGGAATGCCTGCCCGTCATGGTGTTCGAGGAACAGGTCGAGCATCGACGGCACGAAGTGCAACATCGTGACGCTGGCCTGGCGCATCAGCCGGGCCAGGTAGTCCGGTTCCTGATGGCCGCCCGGGCGCGCCATGACCAGTTCGGCCCCGGCCAGCAGCGGCAGGAAGAATTCCCAGACCGACACATCGAAACCGAACGGGGTCTTTTGCAGCACGCGGTCGGTGGCATCGACGCCGTATTCATCCCGGGCCCACAACAGTCGGTTGACCACGCCGAGGTGTTCATTCATCACCCCCTTGGGGGTACCGGTGGAGCCGGAGGTGTAGAGCACGTAGGCCAAGTGAGTGGGGCTCAGGCCGAGGACTTGCGGGTCCGGGTTGTGTTCGGGTTGAGCGGCCAGTTGTGCATGATCATCGAGGGCCAGCAGCGGCGCACTCGAGGCTGGCAGCAGGCCTTGCAACGCCTGGCTGGTCAGTATGGCCCGAGGGCTGCTGTCGTCGAGCATGAATGCCTGGCGAGCATTCGGCAGGTCCGGGTCGATGGGCACGTAGGCCGCCCCGGCCTTGAGAACCCCCAGCAGGGCGACGACCATGTCCGGTCCCCGCCTCAGGCTCACGGCCACTCGGTCATCCGGTTTCACGCCCAGCTCGATCAGGCGATGGGCCAACCGATTGGCCTGGCGGTTGAGTTGTTCATAGCTGAGCAACGGCCCGGTATCGCCGCGCACGGCACAGGCGTGCGGACGCTGCCGGGCTTGCTGTTCGAACAATTGATGGATCAACACATCCTGCGGATAGTCGCGGGCCGTGGCGTTGAATTCGACTTGCACGCGTTGCCGCTCGACCTGGCTCATGAGCGGGTACTGCCCCACGGGCGTTGCATGCTGCTCCAGCACTGCCTCGAGCATCGAGACGATGCGTTGTTGCAGGTGCCGGGCTTCTTCCAGGCTGAAGTAGGCGGTGTTGAAGTTGAAGTCCAGGTGGACGTCTTCGAACGGATGATAATCGCGCACGAAGATCGCCATGGGCGTCTGCTCGTAGCCGTTGTCCATGGTGATGACCGTGGACGAGGTGCCGCCGAACTGATCGTCGCCGTCCAGGCTTTCGAACGACAGTGACACGTCGAACAGCTGTCGACGCCCGGTCTGTGCCAGGCGCAGGGTGCGGTTGAGTTCGGCGATGGGGAAGCGCTGATGGCGGTAGCAGCGGCGCAGTTGCCCGCCAGCGGCGTGCATCAAGTCCAGCAGCGAGGCGTCGAAGTCGACGGGCAGGCGGATCGGACTGACCGAGGAAAACATGCCCGCGGTTTCTTTCGCCCGGGCAGTGGTGCGGTTATGCACGGGCATGCCGATGACGATTTCATCGACGCCCACGGTGCGGCAGAAATAGGTGGCGACCACGCTGATCAGCACATGGGCGACCGACAAGCTGCGTTCGCTGGAAAATTGCGTCAACGCGTTGTACAGCGCCCGGGGCAGCATCGCCTGGACCTGGGCACTGGGGGCCAGCTCATTGGCCTGGCCTGTCTTGAAATCGGCCCGGCGCTGCAGCAGCGACGGCGGCATCTGTGCGTAGGTTTCCTGCCAGAACTGGCGGTCGCGCTCATAGCGGGACGAGGCCAGGTAGGCCCGGTCATCCTCCAGGAACGACAGGTAGGAGTGCCCTTGGGCGACTTCATCGTTGCCGGCCAGCAGGGCATTGTAGGCCGTCCCCACGGCATGGCCGATCAGGGCTACGCCAATGCCGTCGGTGACCAGGTGGTGGTAGCGGGCGAGCCAGTAATGGCGGTTCGGGCCGCAGCGGACCATGCGTGCCTCCCAGAGTCGGCCCGTCAAGGATTCGAAGGGCTGCCGAAAGGCATTGCGCAGGTAGTCCATGGCCAGGCCGGCCTCGGCGTCGGCCTCGGAGAACTCCACTACCTCCATGTTTACCTTGACCTCGGGCAGCACGCGCTGGCGGCCGGTGCCGCCTTCATGACTGAAGCTCAGGCGCAGGGTGTCGTGCCGGTTGGCGACCAGCTCGATGGCTTTCTCGAACAATGCAATGTCGATCTGGCCCTTGATCTCCAAGGACATGCCGATGTTGTAGTAGGGCAGGTCCGGGTGTGCGAGCTGATCCAGCCAGATGCCCTGCTGGACGGACGCCAGCTCGTGGGACGCGGAGTCTTGGGTAGGCAACATATCGGTCGACGAATCCATTTCGGAGCACCTGCTTGCAGAATCGATTGAGGTTTGTCTCCGTTCGAATGGCAGTGGTGAAGGCCTGGACGACTGCCAGTCGGCGGAATCAATAGCCGTGGAGAAGGACATCGGGGGCGGTGCAAAGCGCTGGGGACGACGGGGCGGCGAGGGCTGCGTTGCGAGCCGTCGAGGGTCCCGTCCTGCCGTTCGGCTGCGCCTGATATCCCTTCACAAAGTGAGAAAAAATTAGAGCATCCGCCTTGGGATGTCTGTCATGGGAAGCAGGGACAACGGCGCGGAACGTGGCTTTGCGGCGCTTGGGCGTGGTCGCGCGAGTCTGTTATACCAACGGCCCTGAGTGTGCTTGCGAGGGTCGAACATGCCATTAACCGCCGAATCGGACCGCCCAGCGACGAAGTTCTGGAGCTTGTCCCGCTTTCCCAATCACCCACAGGCAGGCGCGGTCGACGTGATCGATGCGCTGGCGATTTCCAAAGAGGATTTCACCCGCCGCTACGTCAACCGCAACCGTCCCTGCCTGGTCAAGAATGCGGTACGGCATTGGCCGGCTTTCCAGAAATGGCAACGCCTGGACTACCTCAAGGCGCACTCGCGCAACAGTGCGGTGGTGGTGCGCTCGCAGATCGTTTCCGAGGTCATCGGTTGGTCCAACCCGAAGGTCAAGGCCGAGCTGACCGAGTATGCCAACACGGTCTATCGGGAAATGCCGTTCCACCAGTTTCTCGACGACCTGAACGTGGGTGATTCGCCGTTGGTGGCCGACAGCTGCCGGTTCTCCGAAGGCTCGGCCATCGAGCCGATGAAGGAGGATGTCGGTGGGTTGCCTTTCATGCCGCAGTTGGGCAAGTCCCGGCACTACCCGCCCCATCGCAGTTTCCTGTACCGCAACTCCTATACCGATTGGCACTTCCATGTCGTCGATGAAACGTTCATGGCCCAGGTCGTCGGTGCCAAGGAAGTGTTGCTGTTACCGCCGGACGAAACCAGCTGGCGGGCCTTGCGCCCGGTGATCGAAGAGGCGGGCTACCTGTACGACATCGACACCGGGCGCTTCCCTGGCACTCAAGCATTGCGAGCGCTGCGCACGGTGGTGGAGCCGGGGGATGCGCTGTACATCCCGGTCTACTGGTGGCACGCCGTGCAATCGATGGACGATGAATTCGGCGCAACCGTCGCGGCGACGTTCCCGACGCCCTTGCACGTCAGCGGCAACATCAGTTCGCCCATCGCCAGGCGGGTGTTGCGGACCTATCTGTTTTCCCGTTTTGCGCCGTTGATATTGGGCGCGGTGCTTTATTCCCTGGCCTATCGTCTGCTGGACACGTTGATCGGTGTGGTCACGCCTCGCGATGTGCGCCCATGAGCGTGGGGAGCGGCCGCCGGGGTTTTGACCTGGGGCGCGGTTTCTATTTCCTCTGGTGCGGCGAGTCGCTGGCGGTGGTGGGCACGGCGCTGATGGAATTCGCCCTGGGTGTCTGGGTGTACAACCATACCGGCTCGGCGGTGGCCTTCGCCAACGTGGTACTGGCGGCGACATTGCCGGCGGTGTTGTTCTTGCCCTTGGCGGGTGGGCTGGCCGACCGGATCAGCCACCGGGTGATCATTGTCTGTTGCGATGTGACCCTGGCGGTGCTGCTCCTTGGGGTCATGGCGCTGCTCTGGTTCGAACGCCTGGAGCCGTTGCACCTGTACATTTTCAATTGTCTGGCGTCGATTGTCGGCGCCTTTCGCAAACCGGCCTATCAGGCCGCTGTCAGTACGATTGTCGCCCCTGACAAGTTCACCCGGGCCTCGGGATTGATCAGTATCAGCAAGAACGCGTCGGCCCTGGTGGCACCGTTGTTGGCGGGGGCGATCATGGCCAGTGCCGGGTTGGTGACGATCCTGGCGGTGGACCTGCTGACCTTCTGCTCCGGCACCTTGCTGGTGATCAAGGCGTTCTCCCATGTGCGAGGGGCACCGGGTCGTCAGGACGGCGGGCCCAAAGGCACGGTGTTTGGCGGGGCGCTGGGAAATGTCGCCGCGGCGCTGAAGTTCTTTGTCGCCGAGCGGCTGATGGCCGGCCTGCTGGTCTACACCATGATGCGCACGGCGCTGCTGTCACTGGCCACCCTGATGATGACGCCGTTGCTGCTGTCGACCCTGGGCAGCCAGGCCTTGGGCATGGCCTACACCTGGGCGGCCCTGGGTGGGCTGGCGGGCGCGGGGCTGCTGATCTCGATGGGCAATCCACGTCGGTTGATGGCGCTGGTGGCGGTGGCCGATCTGTTGTTGGCGGGCTGTGTCGTCGCCTTGGGGCTGGTCTCGCAGACCTTCGCCTACTGCGCACTGGCCTTTGTCGCGATCACCATGGCGAGCATCGCCGACGCCAGCGTGAACTCGCTGTGGATGCGCAGGATCCCCGCCGGCAGCCGTGCCAGCGTGTTTGCATTGATCAGCATGTTGACCATCGCCACCACCAGCCTGGCGGTGATCGTCGGCGGTTTCCTGGTGGACCACTGGTTCCAGCCAGCGCTGATGCCCGGCGGTCTTTATGCCGACTCGATCGGACGTTGGCTGGGCGTGGGGCCGGGGCGTGGTGTGGGGTTGCTGTTCGTGGTGGCCGGCGGGTTGTTCGCGTTCCTGCCATTGAGCGTCTTGCTGTATGGACCGATGCGTCGACTGGACGAGCCCCCGGCGCCGGCGGCGGGGGCGCGGATGATCGAGACACCCCAGGTCGAGCCCCTGTAATGCCGGTCGGCCCCGGTGTACCTGATTCCCGTGACAGACAGGCCAAGCCCGGTGGGTCAACCTTGGCAGGCTCTCCTGCCGCGCCTCTTTCACCCGGCGGACAGGACTATCTGGCATCGCCAGCGGAATCGACAATCTCAATAAAAGGAGTACCTATGCGCCCGTCGTTTTATGACCCCAGCCGTTTTCCGCAACTGAAGAACCTGGCCGACAACTGGGAAGTGATCCGCGAGGAATTTCTGGCCCTCGATGCGCCAACCCTGACGATCAACCGCGTGGGCAAGCAGATCGCCGAGATCGTCGAGGAGATCGACGCTCACATGGCGGCTGGGGGAGAGTATGGCTGGCTCTGGGGATGGGGCGACGACATGGATATCATGCCGGAGTGGACCCAGTACGGCCTGGTGGCCTACGACACCCCGATCCCCTACGCCCGCGACGCCATGCCCGGGACCATCGAGCTGCTGAGCAAGATTCCCGGCATCAAGCTTTGCGCCTTGTTGCGCATGGAACCCAACGTGTTCCTCGGTACGCATTCTCATACCGGCACTTGGGAAGAAGGTCTGCTGCACATGCAATTGACCATCGACGCGCCTACCACGCAGAACTATGCCTACCTTAATGTCAATGGCAGCTTCAACCAGAGCACCAACGGTAATCTGGTGATTTTCGATGGATCCTTGGACCACTTTGCGGTCAATGCGTCCAGGGCTCACCGGACTGTGCTGTACCTTGAGTTTCATCGTGAGAAGCACATGGTGGCTTGATGTGGAACCCTGTCACCGGAAAGATTGTGGGCGGACGTTGAATCATTGGGCACCCAAGTACTCGTGTGGGAGCTGAGCTTGCTCGCGATGACGTTGGCACATTCAATCCCGATGCAAGCTGACCCACCGCTATCGCGAGCAAGCTCAACTCCCACAAGGGATTGTGGGCGGATGCAAAATCTGTGGGGCTCCAAGAACCCAGGTGGAGCGAGCTTGCTCGCGAAGGCGGCCTGTCAGCCAACCTGATTCTTCCAGCCATGCTCCAATCCCCTTGTGCGAGGCCCATTGCTCCCTTCCAGGCAGGTCGGTCGCCGCCCCCGATTCTTGATATCGATCAATTGCAACTCGATCATTTGGCCGTACTCTCCACTGCATATTGTGTTTATAGAAATTAAAAAGCCTATATGTAGTGTCTGGAGCCAAAATGCAGAGCACGTTGATCTCAGTAGGGTGTAACCGCTTGCACAAGCGCGATGGCAGTGTGGTCGCCTTTGATGCGGACAAGATCCGCCAGGCGCTGATCGCCGCCGGCAAGGCCACCGGTGAGTACGCCGAAGCCGAGGCCAAAGGGTTGCTCGAGGCGGTATTGGCGCGGCTGGAAGGGCAGACGCGGTTGAGCGTCGAGCAGATCCAGGACCGCGTCGAGCGGGTTCTGATGGACGCCGGGTATTTCCTGTCCATGCGCGCCTACATCGTCTATCGCGAACAACACGGACGCCTGCGTCGGGATCGTCGTACGCTGGTGGAAGTCGCCACTTCGATGAACGAATACCTGGATCGCGAGGACTGGCGCGTGCAGGCCAACGCCAACCAGGGCTATTCCCTCGGCGGCCTGATCCTCAACGTATCGGGCAAGGTCACCGCCAATTACTGGCTCGACGAAGTCTACAGCCAGGCCATCGGCGAGGCGCACCGCGAGGCGGACCTGCATATCCACGACCTGGACATACTCGCCGGCTATTGTGCCGGCTGGTCCTTGCGCACCCTCTTGCACGAAGGCCTCAACGGCGTGCCAGGGCGGGTAGAGGCCGGGCCGCCCAAGCACTTGAGCAGCGCCCTGGGACAGATGGTGAATTTCCTCGGCACCCTGCAAAACGAATGGGCCGGCGCCCAGGCGTTCAGCTCGTTCGACACCTACCTGGCGCCCTATGTGCGCAAGGACCGGCTCAGCTACGACCAGGTTCGCCAGTCGTTGCAGGAGTTCATCTACAACCTCAACGTGCCGTCGCGCTGGGGCACGCAAACCCCGTTCACCAACCTGACGTTCGACTGGGTCTGCCCCCAGGACCTGCGCGAACAGATCCCGGTGATCGGCGGTGAAGAAATGCCGTTCGCCTACGGTGACCTGCAAGCGGAAATGGAACTGATCAACCGCGCCTACATCGAGGTGATGCAGGCCGGCGATGCGAAAGGCCGGGTCTTCACGTTCCCGATCCCGACCTACAACATCACCCATGACTTCCCGTGGGACAGCGAGAACGCCGACCGGCTTTTCGAAATGACCGCCCGCTACGGCTTGCCGTATTTCCAGAACTTCCTCAACTCGGACATGCAACCCAACCAAGTGCGGTCGATGTGCTGCCGCCTGCAACTGGACGTGCGCGAGCTGCTCAAGCGCGGCGGCGGCCTGTTCGGTTCGGCGGAACAGACCGGTTCCCTGGGCGTGGTGACGATCAACTGCGCGCGCCTGGGCTACCTGTACAAAGGCAACACCAGCGGGCTACTGCAACGCATCGATACCCTGATGGAACTGGCGAAAGAGAGCCTGGAGGTCAAGCGCAAGGTCATCCAGCATCACATGGACGCCGGTTTGTACCCCTACACCAAGCGCTACCTCGGCACGTTGCGCAATCACTTCTCCACCATTGGCGTGAACGGCCTGCATGAAATGCTGCGCAATTTCACCGATGACCAGCAAGGCCTGCACACCGAGCAGGGCCGGGCATTCGCTTTGAAACTGCTGGATCACGTGCGGGCCACGTTGCTGCGTTTCCAGGAGGAAACCGGCCACCTCTACAACCTCGAAGCCACACCCGCCGAAGGCACCACGTACCGCTTCGCCAAGGAAGACCTCAAGCGCTACCCGGATATCCTGCAGGCTGGCAGCCCGGTCGCGCCGTACTACACCAACTCTTCGCAACTGCCGGTGGGGTTCACCGACGATCCATTCGAAGCCCTGGAGTTGCAGGATGAACTGCAATGCAAATACACCGGCGGCACCGTGTTGCACCTGTACATGGCCGAGCAGATTTCCTCGACCCAGGCCTGCAAGCAACTGGTGCGCAAGGCCCTGGGCCGTTTTCGCCTGCCGTACCTGACCATCACACCGACCTTTTCCATCTGCCCGGTGCACGGCTACCTGGCCGGCGAACACGAGTTTTGCCCCAAATGCGACGAGGCCTTGCTGCTGCAACAGCAGTTGGCAGGCAGCGTTCACTGATCCGATCCATCGACTGCAAGGAGCTTCACCCATGAATGCATCACAAAGCCTTCCACCCGCACAGCGTCAACGTTGCGAAGTCTGGACCCGGGTGATGGGATATCACCGCCCGGTGGCGGCCTTCAACCCCGGTAAGCAATCCGAGCATCGTGAGCGGGTGCACTTCACCGAACGTGCGGCCGGGCGTCCATGAGTCGAGTGCTACGGGTCGGGGGCATGGTGCCCCTGACCACCCTCGATTATCCGGGCCAACTGGCCTGTGTGCTGTTTTGCCAGGGATGTGCCTGGCGGTGTCGTTATTGTCACAACCCGCAACTGATCCCGCCGCGCGGCAGTGAGGAGGTGGAGTGGTGCCGGGTGTTGGCGTTCCTGCAACGCCGTCAGGACCTGCTCGACGCCGTGGTGTTCAGCGGCGGTGAGCCGACCTTGCAGGACGGCCTGGCGCCAGCGATGGAGGAGGTGCGGCAAATGGGGTTTCGCATCGGCCTGCACAGCGCCGGTATCAAACCGGCGGCCTTCGCCAAAGTGGTCGGCCTGGCCGACTGGGTCGGCTTCGACATCAAGGCCTTGCCCGAAGATGCCCTGGACGTGACCCGGGTCGAAGGCAGCGGCACTGCCAACTGGCGCAGCCTCGACCACCTGCTGGACAGCGGCGTTGATTATGAATGTCGCACGACGGTGCACTGGCATCTGTTCGACCCGGAGCGGTTGCTGACCCTGGCCCGACGCCTGAGCGAGCGCGGTGTCACCCGGTTTGCTGTGCAACTGGTGCGCACCGCGCGGATGCTCGATCCGCATCTTTCCAGTGTCTCGGCGCAGGCCTTGCAGCCCGAATTATGGGCCGCCATGCGCGAGTTGTTTCCCTCGTTTGTATTACGCAGTTGAACGCACGCTGGGTTGAGTGATTGCCCGCCACCCCCTGTGGGAGCGGGCTTGCTCGCGAAAGCGGTGGGTCAGCTTGCGATGATGTTGGATGTACCAACGCCTTCGCGAGCAAGCCCGCTCCCACAAGGATTTTGTGTTGAGCCCAGATGTTGAGAGCACCCGCTCCCACAGTATTTAGTGTGTCACCACCCCCAAAACTGCAACCACCAACCATACCCCACCCAACCGCTGGCCACTATCAGGCAGGCCATGGCGGGCAGTCGCTGAACGGGCGATGCCTCCATCTGCTCCAGGCGCTTCCAACCCAGCCACAGGCTCCAGGCCATCGCCGCCACCAACAACCCGGCTCGAGCCGGCTGCACCCATTCCAGCAACAGCCCTTCATAGCGCAGCAATTTGACGGTGGTGGCCGATAGACCGAGGAACAGGCCGGCACCGCCAAGGGGTGTCAGGGTGAGGGCCAGGGGCAAATATTCTGCGGGATTGCCCGCGAGTCGTGCTGCCAGGCGCATCAGCAGCATCAGCGAAGTCCCCAGCAACAGGGCACTCATGCCCAGATAACCGACGATGCAAAAGCCATCGAGCCAGCTGAAGCTGTCGTTGAGTTGCGGGTAGTGCGTCAGCAACCACCAGGGCGCGTTGTCTTGCAGCGGCCATAACAGGTCGTGTGCCACCAGCCATTGCGCCAGTGCCTGCTTCAGGGCGATGAACCAGGGGCTGACGGTCCATTGAAAGGCCCCCATGGCCAGGCCGATGACGCCGAACAACAGCAAGCGCACATCCCAGGGCGAGAGCGTGGTGGGCGTTGACTGAAGGATTTCCTGGTTGCTGGAGCGGGCGATCAGGCGCACCGCATCGCGCTGACCGCTGCAGCGACCACAGGCGTGGCAATCGGTGGCACCGCGCATTCGGCGGATGTCCAGCAAGGGCGCGCAGTTGGGTGCGGGGCGACGCGGCGCAGGGTTTTCCAGCCAGCGTTGTTCGTCTACCTGAAAGTGCATCGGTGCCAGGCGGGCGAGGAGGGCGAAGACGCCACTGACCGGGCACAGATAACGGCACCACACTCGCTTGCCCCGGGCGAACAGCAGGCCAACGATCACTGCCGCGACGGTCGAGCCACCCAGGATCAGCAGCGCCGCCTGGGCATAGTCGTAGACGCTGATGAGCTGGCCATACATCGTCGTCAGGCAGAACGCCAGGGTCGGCCAGCCGGCCCAGCGCACGCTTCTCGGCACACCCAGGCCTTTGCCGTAGCGACTGGCCCATTCACTCAAGGCGCCTTCGGGGCACAGCACGCCGCACCAGAGCCGACCGAACAAGACGATCGAGAGCAATACGAACGGCCACCACAGGCCCCAGAACAAAAACTGCGCCAGCAGCGTGAGGTTGTCGAACAGGTGCGCCTGACTGCTGGGCAATGGTAATAGGGCGGGTATCACCAGCAGCACCGCGTAGAACAGCACCACCGCCCATTGCACGGAACGAATGGTTGCGCCGTGGCGCCGCATGCCGTCGCCCAGGCGCTGGAGCCAGGGGTTCAGGTGGGGCATGGCAGGTTTTGCGCCTTGGGTGTCCGCAACCATCCTGCGACGGCCAGCCAATAGCCAAGCCATACCAGCAAGGTCAGCGCGCTGGGACTGGCGCGATACCCGGCGAAGTCGGCGAGGAATCCGCCCAGGCCATGGCCGTCGTCCAGTATCGCGCTACTGTTCCACAGTGCATCGCCAATGCCACGGTACACCGGCTCGGGCCAATCCATCGCGAGCAATTGCCCGCCGATCCGCTCGATGCCGCTAACCAGCAACGCCGCACCCAACAGCAGCAGGATCGCTTCGCTGATGGCGAAGAAACGCGGCCAGGAGATGAACCGACGACTGCCGTGGAGCAAGGAAACGCTCAACAGCGCCAGCACCAGGCCAGCGACTGCACCCACGGCGAACAGGCCCAGTGACGGCCCTTGCAAACGGGCTCCGGCGCCGTACAGGAAGACCACGGTTTCACTGCCTTCGCGGCTGACCGCCAGCAATGCCAGCACCATCAGGCCCAGGCCACCCTGACGGCTCAGGCGCTGGTCGGCTTGGCGCGACAGGACCTGTTTCAGTGTCCCCGCGTTGCGGTGCATCCAGCCGACCATTTGCACGATCAACAGACTCGCGATCAACGCCAACGAAGCCTGGAACCATTCATTGGCGCTACCACTCATGGCTTCGCCGGCCAGCAGGATCAAACCCGCCAGCACGCCCGACAACAGCAAGCCCAGGAGTGCGCCGCTCCATAGGTACCGCAACAGATGGCTGGCCTGTTGTTGCCGGCTGACCCAGGCCTGGAGGATACCGATCACCAACAACGCCTCGACGCTTTCGCGCCAGACAATAAACATCGATTGAGTCATGCAAACGCCTCCTTCTGGACGATCATTGGGCGAGAATCCCGCCCTCGGGCAGTTGCGGGTTGAATTCATCGAAAAACGGATAGTGCCCGGGGCGCAGCGGATGGATGACCACGAAGGTCGTGACGCCGGGCGAGAGCACTTTTTCGACGCGCAATGGCGTGCTTTCGAATTCCGCCGGGCCCTGGCCGACATTCTTCAGCACGATCTTGAAGCGTTTCCCGGCCGGCACTTCCAGCTGCGGCGGCGTGAAATGCCCGTCGCGCATGCTCAACTCATAGGTGGGCAGTTCGGCCTGGGCGAGCGACGGCAGCAGCAGAACGGCCAGCATCAGCCAGGCCAGGCATGACGGCCAGGATCGGCGGCTCATGCTCAGTACCCGCCTTTTTTACCGATCCCGGCGTAAACGAATTCGTAATGCAGCTCGCAACGTTCGAACCACGGCGCCACGCCGGTTTCCTTGTCGGTATGACGACCGAGGGACGCGTGGTCAGCCGGTGGCAGGACGGTGAAGGTCAATTGGTATTTGCCAGGGCCGAGCAGCTTGACGTTGTCACCGTAGTGCGGCCCGTCATTGGCGACCATGGCGTGGAAGTCGCCCTTGAGCTCGGTGTCGTTGCCTTGTTTCTTCAGCTGGAACGACACGTTGAGATAGGGTACGAAACTGCCTTCCTGAAAGCCTTGCTGGTTGTCCGCCGTGGCGCGGATGTCAGCTTCCAGGTGCACATCCGAATCTGCGGTGGCGCGCATCATGCCGGTGGGGGCCATTTCGATCGGTTGCAGGTACACCGCACCGACTTCCAGCCCCGGGCACAGTTGTGGTTCGCCGATGGGGTATTCCTTGGCTTGGGCCAGCGGTGCGAGCAACAGCAGGGTGAGGGACAACGGAGCAACGGGGCGCATGATGACTTCCTGGCTGGCTAAATGATGGCGCCGAGTCTAGGAAGCTTCGCTGCGAATAATAATGATTCTTGTCAATTTTCAGTGCGAAATTTTGCTCGGGGAGCATCTGTTGCTCTCGCGCGGCTGTTCTTGATCGGGATCAAGGGTGGCGCTGTCCCGACGGGGTAGGGTACGGGCACACCCATCTGTTATGCGGGGTCGCCATGGCAAAGCCTTTTCCCATCAGTCCCAAACATCCCGAGCGCATTTGCTGGGGTTGTGATCGTTACTGTCCGACCACTGCGTTGGCCTGTGGCAACGGTGCCGATCGAACCATGCACCCGGCCGAGATGATTGGGGACGATTGGTACCTGCATGGGGATTGGGGGCTGGAACTGGTCGACATTACCGCCAAGGTCATCGATCCAAGCGCCACTCACATGAAGGAATGAAGCAACCCTGTGGCGAGGGGATTTATCCCCGCTGGACTGCGCAGCAGTCCCACGATTTTGCGGTTGCTGCGCAACCGAGCGGGGATAAATCCCCTCGCCACATTAGAACCGGCAAACCTCACTGGCTTTCCCGAGCAGGGATATTTACAACTTCGGCAACTGCCCGATCCGCCCCATCATCTCGGTCACGATCTGCAAGTCCAACAGGAACTGCTCCACCGTCTTGAACTCGTTGTCGTTGTGGCCGGTGTATTTGACGTCGGGCATCGCCAGGCCGAATTGCACGCCGTTGGGCAGGTCATGGACCGACGTGGCGCCGGCGGAGGTGCCGTATTTGTGTTCCATGCCCAGGTTCTCACTGGCCACGGCCAACAGCGCCTTGACCCATTCACCCTCGGGGTTGCGGTACATCGGCTCGTCGATGGAATAGTCGAAGGCCACCGCGACCTGGGACTTCTTGCTCCAGGCGGCCAGTTTGTCGGCAATGTCAGTCTTGAGGGCTTGCGTGGTCTTGCCGACCGGCACCCGCAGGTTCACCGCCAGTTTGAAGGTCTTCTCATCCATCCCGACGAACGTCAGGGACGCGGTCAGCGGGCCCATGAAGGCATCGGAAAAGCCAATCCCCAGTTTGTTGCCCAGATAGTCCAGGCCCCAGTTGTCGGCGGCGTAGCGGGCGGCGTCGGTGATGTGGTTGTGTTTGAGCGCGACCTTGCCGTCCAGGCCATTGATGAAGTCCAGCATCCGCGCGACCGGGTTGACGCCTGACTCGGGCTCGGAGGAGTGGGCGGATACGCCGGTGAAGGTCAGTTCCACGTCCTTGCCGACGACCTGGGTGCCCACTTCGAAATTGCCGCCGTTGCGCTTGGCATACTCGGTAGCGGCCTTGAGCAGATCGGCGGCCAGTTCGGCAGGCTTGTCGGTGGCAAAGGTGGCCACGGACGTCGACGGGATCTGATTGGTCGCCAGGCCGCCGGTCAATGCGGTGATTTGCGCGCCCTTGCCCTGTGCGGTACGCCGGGCGAAGTTCGCCATGACGGTGCCGTAGCCTTTCTCGGCAATCACCACCGGGTAGCCGCCATCCAGCGCCAGGTTGTAGTTGGGCGTCGGGTTGCGCTCGAAATAATAGGGAATGGCGTCGCCGGTGGTTTCTTCGGTGGTGTCGACCAGCAGCTTGAAGTTGCGCGCCAGTGGCAGTTTTTCTTCCTTGATGACCTTCATGGCGTAGAGCGCCACGACGATGCCGTTCTTGTCATCTTCGGTGCCCCGGCCATACATGCGGTCGCCCACCAGGGTGACCTTGAACGGATCGAGGCGGGTGCCATCTTTCAACACCCAGTTTTGCGGCGTGACCGGCACCACGTCGGCATGGGCATGGATACCGACGACTTCGTCACCGCTGCCTTCGAGGGAAATCTCATAGACGCGGTTGTCGATGTTGCGGAAGTTCAGCTTGAACGCTTCGGCCAGGCTTTTGATCTTGTCGGCGATCTTGAGGAATTCCGGGTTCTCGTGCTGGGCTACACCGTCCTTGCGAAAGGTCGGGATGGCGACCAGTTCCTTCAGCGTCTCGGTGGCGGCTGTGCCGTATTTCACACGGGCGTAGAGGCCCAGCAGGCGATGGATTTCGTTCTGTTGGTCAGCCGACAGGGTTTTGTTGTCCTGGAAGGCGCTGATGGCCGGGCCGAGGTTCGCGGTCTTGGCGAGGTCGCTTTTGGCTACTTCTGCGAGGAACTGCCGGAAATCAGTGACGGAGGTGTCGGAGAAGGTTTTGACGAGGGTCGCGCTTTGTTGTGCAGTGATATTGGCGTTGGCCGACATCGCGAATGACGACAGGCTGGAGAGTATGAGGGTGGCAACGGCAAGACGCTTGAACGGGAAGTTCATGGTGGCAGGCATTCCTTTGCAGGGGAGAAGTGTCGTGTGATGAAACAATCACTTACAACCTAACACCATGAACCCGCGGCGGGGGAGCCCTTGAACAGAATTTGTCGCCCGGAAAAGCGAAAACGGCGCAGAAATGAAAAGTGGCGGTGGGATATTTCGGCCATTCCTCCACCGCAGATCCAGTGTGGGAGCGGGCTTGCTCGCGAAGGCGGTGGGTCAGTTACATTGATGTCGACTGTCACACCGCCTTCGCGAGCAAGCCCGCTCCCACAGGGATCTGCGCGGGTAGCAGGCCTTGCGGACTCAGTGCGGTGAGCGCGCAATTGTCTTGAGCAGGTCTTCAGGGCTGATATGGCCCACCACGGGCTGCGCCGTGCTGCCGGGCAATGGCAGGTCAAGGATGTGCCCCTTGATCTTGCCGACCACATGCATCTCGCAGGGTTTGCAGTCGAACTTCAGCGTCAGCACTTCATCGCCATGTATCAGTTGCATCGGCGCGACCTTGGTACGCACGCCGGTGACACCCTTGGCCTGCTTGGGGCAGAGGTTGAACGAGAAGCGCAGGCAGTGCTTGGTGATCATCACCGGCACTTCGCCGGTTTCCTCGTGGGCCTCGAACGCCGCATCGATCAGCTTGACCCCATGGCGATGATAGAAGTCCCGGGCCTTCTGGTTGTAGACGTTGGCCAGGAACGACAGGTGTGACTCCGGGTACACCGGCGGCGGGCTGGTCTCGGCCTTGCGGCCACCCCGTGGATGAGCCGCCACACGAGCAGCGGTCAGGGCCTCGATGGCTTCGCGGCGCAAGGCCTTGAGCTGCGAGTTGGGGATGAAGAACGCCTGGGGCGCATCCAGCTCGATGGCGGTGGCGTGGTATTCGGTGGTGCCCAGTTGGCCAAGCAGGTCGTGCAATTGCTCCAGGGCCTGTTCCGGCTTGTTGGCCAGGCCGAACGGCCCGTCCAGGACGATGCTGGCGCTGAGGCCTTCCTCGCTGGTGGCGGTCAGCTCCAGGCGCTCTTCCCGCAGGCGCGCGACCCAGGCCAGGCCGACGCGGCGCTCCGAGGAGGTCTTGAGCAACGCTTGCTGCCAGTTGTGATCCAGGTTGCGGCTCAACGGGTGGTTGGGACGCAGCTGGTGCATGCCGGCCGGCATTTCGTTGGGCTCGACGCGGTAGCGGTAGCGCTTCTGGCCGTCCTCTTCGAATTCGCCCTTGGGCTCGGCGATGTTGGCGCGGAAACCGACGACTTCGCGCTTGACCAGTACGTTGAGACCGTCGCCGTTGGACAGCGGATCGAAGGTCACCACTTGCAGGTCGCGCTTGCCGACTTTTTCCACCACGCCCACCGGCACGCCGGTAAAGGTTGGCGAATCAAAGGCACCGATGTCGATCTTGCGCTCGCTGACGAAATAGTCGGTGCTGCCACGGTGGAAGGTCTTGTCCGGGTCGGGGACGAAGAAGTGTGCGGTACGGCCGCTGGACGCGCGGGCCAGGTCCGGGCGGTCTTCGAGGACATCGTCCAGGCGCTGGCGGTAATAGGCGGTGATGTTCTTCACATAGCCCATGTCCTTGTAGCGCCCTTCGATCTTGAACGAACGTACGCCGGCTTCGACCAGGGCACGGATGTTGGCGCTCTGGTTGTTGTCTTTCATCGACAGCAGGTGTTTTTCATAGGCGACCACCCGACCCTGGTCATCCTTGAGGGTGTAGGGCAGGCGACAGGCCTGGGAGCAGTCGCCACGGTTGGCGCTGCGGCCGTTCTGGGCGTGGGAGATGTTGCACTGGCCGGAAAAGGCCACGCACAGCGCACCGTGGATGAAGAACTCGATGGCCGCTTCGGTCTCGTCGGCGATAGCACGGATTTCCTGCAGGTTCAGCTCACGGGCCAGGACCAGTTGCGAGAAACCGGCCTGGTCGAGAAACTTTGCCCGGGCCAGGGTGCGGATGTCGGTCTGGGTGCTGGCGTGCAACTCGATGGGCGGGATATCCAGCTCCATGACCCCCAGGTCCTGGACGATCAACGCGTCGACGCCGGCGTCGTACAACTGGTGGATCAGCTGGCGGGCCGGCTCCAGTTCGTTGTCGTGCAGGATGGTGTTGATGGTGGTGAACACACGGGCGTGGTAGCGGTGGGCGAACTCCACCAGCCGGGCAATATCGCCCACCTCGTTGCAGGCGTTGTGACGCGCGCCGAAACTCGGGCCACCGATGTACACGGCGTCGGCGCCATGCAGGATGGCCTCGCGGGCGATGGTCACGTCGCGGGCGGGGCTGAGCAATTCCAGATGATGTTTGGGCAAGGACATTTGTTTTTAGTCAGGCTGGTCACGGTCGAAGCGCGCATTGTAGCCGCCAGGCGCCTCGCCGGCACCTGTGGACTTGGGTTTGCACGATTCTGACCGATGCGCGGCACTCCCGCGGGTTCACCCCGGCGTCGAGTCGGCGCTGCACCAGCGGTTTCGCCCGGTGTTCTTGGCCAGGTACAAGAAGGCATCGGCGGCCCTGATCAGCATGGCCGGGGTGACGTCCTCGCCGCTCGGCTGGCAGGTGGTGATGCCCGCGCTGATGGTCACGATGCCCAAGGGATGGTCGCCATGTTCAATGTTCAAGGCCCTGACCGCTTCGAGGATTTGCTGCGCGACCTTGGTGGCGCCGGCGCTGTCGGTGTTTGGCAGCAGCACGGTGAACTCCTCACCGCCGTAGCGGACCGCCAGGTCGCCCGGCCGTTTGATGGTCTGCCTGAGTGCGGCTGCAATCGCCCGCAGGCAATCGTCCCCGGCGGCATGGCCGTATCTGTCGTTGAAACGCTTGAAGTAATCGACGTCGAGCATGATCAGGGCCAGGGACGAACCCTGGCGCCTGGCCAGGCGGATCTCATCGGCCAGGGCAATGTCCAGCCGCCTGCGGTTGCCCAGTCCGGTCAGGCTGTCGGTCAGCGCCATGTCGCGCATGGCCTGGTGGGCGCTGCGAATCTGCTTCTCCATGGCCATGCGGTAGCGCAGCTGGCTCAACACGATGAGCCCGAAGCCCACCAGGATCGCGATCAGGAAAATCAGCACCAGACCGGTCTTGAGCAGGTCGCGGCGCCAGGGCGCGATGATCGATTCGCGGGACAAGCCGGCTTCCACCACCAAGGGGTAAGTGGTCAGGGCCCGGTAGCCGTACAGGCGCTCGGTGTCGTCGACGACGGCCTTGGCTTCGGCAACCCCTTGGTTGGAGGTGGGTAAATGTTCCCTGAAAATCACGCTGTTGACGAGGCTCTTGCCAATCACCGAAGCGACGAGGGGACGTCGGACCAGGATCGTTCCGCTGCGCTTGGCCAGGACCAGCGCGCCTTTGCCATCGATTTTGAAGTCGCCGTAGTAGTCGACGAAATAGCTGACCTTCACGGTCCCCAGCAATACGCCGGCAAACGAGCCATCAGGGTTGTTCAGGCGGCGGGAAATGGGAATGATCAGGTCGTTGGTGGAGCGGCTATTGACGACGTCACCGATGCGCACGCCTTGATCCTCGTGGGTGCGGTGGTATTGGAAGTAGTCGCGGTCGGCGTTGTTCGCCATTTCCGGGATCGCCTCCTTGTCCGTCACCAGCCATTGGCCGTCCGGGCCATAGATAAACAACCCGTGCAGTTGCGGCATGATGGCAGCCTGCTGCACCAGTAGCTTATGGATGCGTGGGATGTCCATGTTCTGCAGGCCATCGCCCTCCACCCGTTCGGCGAGGGCGGCGGTGACCACATCCACTTGTCGAATGGTATCTTCAGCGTGCTGGGCCGTCGCCCGCGCCAGGTTCGTCACTGAATCCCGGGCAGATGCAAAAGCGGCACGATAGTCGCGCCACGTCCGCCAGCCTTCGACGGCCAGGAAGGCCAAAACCACCACCAGCATGAAGCTTACGGTGAGCCGCAACGCCGCTCCGGCCTGGGCGGTCTGGGGAGAGAAGGCCTCATCCGGGCTTTCGATCTTGGGCTCCGGCTGCTTGCGTCCGAGCATTGACGTATCCTTTCCATGACGGGTCTGCACTTTTCACGGCGCAGCCTATCCTATTCGAATTCAGCATGTTAGCTGACTGCGACGAGGCAGGTACGAGCGGCGACACACGATTGGGGAGAAAGGTTTCATGAAAGTCGGCGTCATTTCCGATACCCACGGCCTGTTGCGTCCCGAAGCACTTGCCGCGCTGCAAGGCTGTGAGCGGATCATTCATGCCGGCGACATCGGCAGCCCCGATATCCTGGCGCAATTGGCATGCCTCGCTCCGTTGTACGTGGTGCGGGGCAATAACGACCTGGGTGCCGAGTGGGCGGGGGAGCTTGCCGATCGCCTGCAATTCGACCTGGACGGCTGGCCAGTCCTGTTGGTGCATGACATCGCCGATGTCCAGGCTGCGCTGGACCCGGCCGTGAAGTGGGTGATCACCGGCCATTCCCACAAGCCGAGCATCGAATGGCGCGGCGAACGGCTTTACCTCAACCCCGGCAGCGCTGGTCGGCGGCGTTTCAAGCTGCCGGTGACACTGGCGTTGGTTGAGGTGGAGGCCGCAGTGATCGAGCCGCGGATCGTTCAGTTGCTGGAATGACCGGCGTGTAGCCCTCGTCTTTTCTCATTGGCATAGAAAAGCTGTACAAATACATATCTCTGTACAATTATTGGGGCGTCCTTGAGAAACCGGTGGCGTGCCCATGATCAGGTCGTTCGCGTTCAGGAAAAGCCTGGCCCGATGCATGGTTGGCCTGCTTGTGCTGTATTGCGCCCACGCCTGGTCCGATTGGCGGCTCGCACTGCCGGGCACACGGCTGGTCGGGCAGGCCGATTTCACCTGGTTCGGGTTCGAGGTGTATCAGGCGCGATTATGGAGCGCAGCCTTGCTACCCGGCCTTGAAACGGCGTTTGCCTTGGAACTCGATTACCGGCGCACCATCAGCGCGCAAACCCTGGTCGAGACCAGCCTTGCAGAAATGCAACGCATCAGGGGAGCGCCCTTGGATGCTGGGCGTCTGGATGCATGGCGAGGTCACATGCGGCAGGCCTTTGTCGACGTAAAGCCGGGAAGTCGCATTACCGGCGTCAATCTGCCGGGGCGCGGTTGTCGTTTCTATGTGAATGGGCAGCTGTCCCACGAGGTGATGGACCCGGCATTCGCCCGAGCCTTCTTCGCCATCTGGCTGGACCCGGGCACCAAGGATAAAAAACTCAGGAATCAACTGCTTGGGCTTCAAAGTTCACGTGACACAGGAGTTCAACCATGACCCGTTTTCTATTGGCGTTGCTGGTGATATTGGGTCTGACCAGTTGCGGTAATGTCGATGTCGACCACTACGCCGACCAGCAACCCCGGTTGGACCTGGAGCGTTTTTTCAGTCAGCCCGTCAAGGCCTGGGGCATTTATCAAAAACGCTCGGGTGAAGTGATCAAGCGTTTCGAGGTGGACATCTCCAGCCGCCACGAGGGGGATCGATTGATCCTGGATGAGCGTTTCCTCTACAGCGACGGCACGCGTCAGCGGCGGGTCTGGACGTTGACCCCCGAGGGGGCCGGACGCTGGCGCGGGCGTGCCGACGACGTGATCGGCGAAGCCCGGGGAGAAGTGGCCGGCAATGCACTGCGCTGGCAGTATCGGTTGAATTTGCCGGTGGACGGTTCGACCTATGAAGTGACCTTCGATGATTGGATGTACCTGATGGATGACGACACGCTGATCAACCGTTCGAGCATGAGCAAGCTGGGTGTCGAACTGGGTCAGGTCACGTTGTTTTTCCGGCGTCAGGCCGGGGGCATGCCATGACTTTGCAGGACTTGACCGACCTGGCCGTTGATGGCCGGATCCACGAACTGGAACTCTTGTCCCTGGAAGGCGGGCTCTACGTATTGCGCGCTCGGCTGGACAGCGGATGGCATACGCTGCTTGACGCATCGGACAAGACATTGCCGGTACGCTCCACCACCCACCTGCGGGAACTGCTGCGTTTCGTGCCGCGCCTGCCGTGCATGTTGGTGCAGCAGGTGGTTCATGATGAGATGTGTGGTCAGCGTGAGGGCGTCGTCGAGCCGTTGCGCATCCCGCTGTTTCTGGACGAGCCCTGGTAGCGTCTCGCTGGCGTCCTGTGGTCAGCGCGATTCGGCCAGGCGCAACGCCAGCGGCAGCCATAAGCCCCACAGTGGCGCCAGGAGCAGCGCGGTTGCGAGTGAGCCGAGGGGGAGCGTCACCCCGGCCAGCGGTGCGCCCGCGCAATAGGCCAGCGGCCCGCCAACCATCCCCACCAGCACACCGCGCCAGGCCGGTCTTGTGGCCCAGGCCAGGCTATGACGCAAACCAGTGGCGAAGACCAGCCAGAGCAGCGCCAGCCAAAGTGGCAACGGACCTCGCTCGAACACGAACACGCCCAGCGCACCCAGGCTCCAGTCCAGCAACATGCCGCAGAGGCCGACGCTAATCACCGCGTGGCACTCGGATTTGGGCGCCGGGCTGAATGTCAGGTGGGCGAGCAGGCCGCCGGCTACCGCCAGCAGCCAGCCCGGCTGATGGGCACCGGCCATGCAGCCCCACCAGCCCAGTTGCAGCCAGAGCGCGTTGATCAGCAAGCCGCTGCGGCTCATCGGACTTACCGTTGTTCCGGCAGGAACGACGGGCGGGCGGCGGGACCGGCGAACAACAACTGGGCAACGCCGATGGCACGCTCCTGGAATCCCCCTTCGCAGTAGCACAGGTAGAACTCCCACAGGCGCTGGAAGGTTTCGTCATAGCCCAACTCCGACAAAGCCTGGCGCGATTGGCGGAAGTTCTCGTGCCAGTGCCGCAGCGTACGGGCGTAGTGTGCACCGAAATCCTCGAGGTGCAGCAGGTTGAGTGACGTCTGTGTGCTGGCGGTGTTCAACAGGATCGACAGCGATGGCAGGGCCCCGCCGGGAAAGACATGGCGTTGGATAAAATCCACCGAGCGCCGGGCTTGGGCATAGCGCTGGTCACGGATGGTGATCGATTGCAGCAACATCAAACCATCATCCTTGAGTCGTGCGGCGCAGCAGCGGAAATACTCAGGCAGGTAGCGATGGCCGACCGCCTCGATCATTTCGATGGACACCAGCTTGTCGTAGCGTCCCTGCAAATCGCGGTAGTCCTGGCACAGCACCTGGACACGCGCTTGCAGGCCCAGCGCCTCGACACGCTGCAGCGTATGGCGGTACTGCTCGTCGGACAAGGTCGTGGTGGTGACCTTGCAACCGTAGTGTGTCGCCGCATGGATGGCGAGGCTGCCCCAGCCCGTACCGATTTCCAGCAAGTGGTCGCCGGGACGCAGGTCAAGCTTGCGACAAATGCGTTCCAGTTTGTTGCGCTGGGCGTCTTCCAGGCTTTGTTCGGGGCTTTCGAACAGCGCGGCGGAATACATCATGGTGGGATCGAGCAGTCGCTCGAACAGCTCATTGCCCAAGTCGTAGTGAGCCATGATATTGCGCCGCGAGCCTTTGCGATTGTTGCGGTTGAGCCAGTGCAAGCCACGCATCAGCGGGCGGCTGAGGCGAGCCAAGCCGCTGTCCATGGCGTCGAGCACTTCCAGGTTGGCCACGAACAAGCGTGTCACGGCGGTCAGGTCGGTGCTGCGCCAGTAGCCGCGGATATAAGCCTCGCCAGCACCGATGGAGCCGTTGCCGGCGACCATGCCCCAGGCGGCGGCGTCGAGAATCTCGACCTCGGCCACCAACGGGCTGGCGAGGTCGCCGAAGCTCAACGGCGCGCCATCGACCGTCAGGCGCAGGTGGCCGTGACGCAGGCGGCGCAATTGGCCGAGCACGGCCTGCTTGAAGAAGCCGCCGTTGAACAGGCAGGAGCTGCTGGCCTTAGTGACGCTCAGGGTGGGTTCGGGCATGGTCGGAGTCCTTGTGGGCGGTTTCGCCAATACTCAGGTCGCCTTGGCTGGCCTGGTGTGCGTGCAGGGGTGTGCGTTTGAACAGCAGGCGCAGGGCCTGCCAATAGATGGCGCTGACGGTGCGCAGGCTCATCCATGGGAAGGCCAGGACATGACGGCGCAGCGACCGGCTATCGAGAGGCTGGCGCTCGAGCGCGAGGTGGGCCTCGAACACTTTGTGCCCGGCGCGCCAGTTCTCCATGTGCACACGGATACTGGCGTCCTGGACCCGGAAACGCATGCGATAGTCCATGTCCCGGGGCAGGAACGGTGAAACATGGAACGCCTTGGCCACCCGGAACGCCTGGGGTTCGCCCGGACGCACGGGCAGCACATAGTGGTAACGTTCGCGCCATGGGGTATTACGCACTTCGCAGAGGATCGCCGACAGGCGTCCGTCGGTTTCGTGGCAGAAATAAAAACTCACCGGGTTGAACGACAGGCCCCAACTGCGTGGCTGGGTCAGCAGGTGGATCGCACCTTGCGGAGCCGTGCCCAGGCTTTCGGCGAGGATCTCGCGCACGGCGTCGACCAGGGGCACGCCCAGATGGGTGCGCGCCGGCAGGTAATCGCGCTCGCGCCAGCACAGCGGCGCCAGGGTCCATGGCCGCAGCAGGCGCGACAGGCCCAGCACGTGCTGCTGTTCGGCGAGGTCCAGGTACAGCATGCCGATCGGATAACGAAAGGCGTGGACGCGCGGGGCATGACGCCGATGGTCGATCCAGCCGCGACACAGGCTGCTGTTCACAGGTGCTCTCCGAAATGCTCCGCGACGTGGAGTGCGCTGACCACACCGTCTTCATGAAAGCCGTTGGCCCAATAGGCACCGCAGAAATAGCTGTGCCGCTGCCCTTGCAACTCACCCTGGCGGGCCTGTGCGGCGACGCCGGCGAGGCTGTATTGGGGATGGGCGTAATCGAAGCGTGCAAGCACCAGGGCCGGGTCGACCGCATCGCTCTGGTTCAGGCTCACGCAAAAGGTCACCGGCGCGTCCAGGCCCTGGAGGATGTTCATGTTGTACGTCAGCGCGGCCGGTGCCTGGGGTGGTCCACCGAGGCGGTAGTTCCAGCTTGCCCAGGCCTGGCGCCGCCGTGGCAGTAGTCGGGTATCGGTGTGCAGCAGCACTTCGTTGCTGGCGTAGGCCAAGGCGCCGAGGACCTCGGTCTCTTCGGCGCTGGGAGCCTCGAGCAGGGCGAGGGCCTGGTCGCTGTGGCAGGCGAACACCACTTTATCGAAGCGCTCGATGCCAGCTGCGCTGGTCACGCTGACCCCGCTGGCGTCCCGGTTGACGCGTTGCACCGGGCAGTCGAGTCGGATGTGCTGGCGGAACCCGGCGCACAACGGGGTGATATAACCGCAAGAGCCGCCTTCGATCACGCGCCATTGCGGACGGTGGTTGACTGACAGCAGACCGTGGTTGTGGCAGAAGCGCACGAAGAACTGCAGCGGAAACTCCAGCATCCTGGCCGGCGACATCGACCAGATCGCCGAACCCATAGGCACGATGTAGTGATCGATGAAGCGCTGGCCGTAACCGTGGCTGTGCAGGTAGTCACCGAGCCGCGTGGCAGCGTCGATGCGTTGCGCCTGCAGATCGGCCGTCGCCTGCCGGTTGAACCGCAGGATATCTCGCAGCATGCCCCAGAAACCGGGTGACAGCAGGTTGCGCCGGCGGGCGAACAGGCTGCGCAAGGTGTGGCCCTTGTATTCTTGCCCGGTGGCCGGTTCATGCACCGAGAAACTCATTTCCGTAGGGCGCGAAGCGACACCCAATTGGTCCAGCAGGCGAATGAAGTTCGGGTAGGTCCAGTCGTTGTACACGATGAAACCGGTATCCACGCCATAGCGTCGGCCTTGCCAATCGACCTCCACGGTATGGGTGTGGCCCCCGATCCGGTCGTCGGCCTCGAAGAGGGTGATCTGATGGCGACGGTTCAACAGGTAGGCGCAGGTCAACCCGGAAATGCCACTGCCGATGATTGCGATGCGCATGTCTCAAGATTCCTTATTGGGGCGTGCCAGGCGCCGGCCCAGGGCCAGCCGCCAGCGGGCGGGCAACTGTCCGAGCAGGCGCAGAACGGCGGTGAAGGCCCAGGGAAATGCGATGTCCAGCGGCCGTGCCGGCAAGCGCCGGGCGATATGCCGTGCGGCCCGTTGCGCTGACCAGCGCATGGGCATGGGGAAGTCGTTGCGCCGGGTCAGCGGGGTATCGACGAAACCGGGGCTCACCAGTGTGACGTCGATGCCTTCGGCGGCCAGGTCGATGCGCAGGGATTCCACCAGGTAGCGCAATGCCGCCTTCGAGGCACCGTAAGCCCCGGCACGCGGCAGGGCCAGCCAGGTGACCGCGCTGCCCACCACCACCAGGTGCGGGCGCTGGCCCCGGCGCAGCAAGGGCAAGGCCGCCTCCAGGCAATGGCTGGTACCGAGCAGGTTGGTGGTGATGACACGCTCGACGAGGTGGGTGTCGAAATGCCCGGACTCCAGATATTCACAGGTCCCGGCATTGAGGATCACCACGTCCAGCGTCAACCATTCACGCTCGATCTGCTGGCAGACCAGGGCGACCTGGCGCGGGTCGGTCAGGTCGCCCGGCAGTGCCAGCACCTGGTCTGGATAGCGGGCCGCCAACGCCTGCAAGGGTTCTGCCTGGCGCGCGCTCAATGCCAGGTGATGGCCTTGTTCCAGCAACTGTGCCGCGAGGGCCGCGCCGATGCCGCTGCTGGCCCCGGTCAGCCAGATGCGGCTCATGCCAGCCTCCGCTTGAGCCAGCGGACCGCCGGTCCCAGCAACGGCAGGTGTTCGTAGAGCAGGGCGCCGGCGTCGAAGAAATCCTGGTGATGGTGGACCCGGTCCGTCCAGCGCAAATGGCTGCAACCCTGCAAGGCAATGGGGGCGCCGCTTGCCAGGCGTGGGTGCCGAAAGTGCAAGGTCCAGCGCAGATAACCTTCACCGGGAGCGACCTCGTCGAACGCGTGGAAGTCGTAGCGCACGTCACTGGTGTTGGCATACAACTGCGCAAAGTACTCGCGTAAGGCGGTCAGGCCTTCGATCCGGTGCAAGGGGTCTTGGAAATGGATGTCGACGCTATAGAGCTCATCGAGCTCGCCGAGGCGACTGGCATCCAGCTTGGCGAAAGCCTGGGCGAAACGCTGGAGATAGGCGGACATGCTAGGCTCCGAAATATTGTACAGAAAACTGTTTCTGTACAAGTTTTGAAGCCTACTTCAGTAGTTATACGTTTGGAAGTTTTTTGTACAAGAAAATGTGAATTTGTACAATTCCAGTCGGGGCAAGAGCAGGGCATCGCAAGCCCTGCTTTGCGTCTTGCTGGCTCACGTCTCCTGGATCATTGCGCCCGGGCTTCGGCCAGGGTCGGATAATCCGTGTAGCCCCGTTCTTCGCCTTGGTAGAAGGTCGCTGCGTCGGGTGTGTTCAACGCCTCACCCTGTTTGAAACGCTCCACCAGGTCCGGGTTCGCCAGGAATGGCGTTCCGAACGCGACCAGGTCCGCGTCGCCACGACCGATGGCATCGCCTGCACGCTCCGCGCTGTAACCGCCGTTGGCAATGTAAGGCCCACCGAAGCGGCGCTTGAGTTCGAGGAAGTCGAACGGGCCTTCACCCAGTTCCACGATGTGCAGGTAGGCCAGGCCATAACGGCTGAGCATCCGGGCTGCGTATTCGAAAGTCGCCTGCGGGTTGCTGTCGCTCATCGAGAAATAACTGAAGATCGGCGACAGGCGCACGCCAACGCGGCTGGCCCCGAAGACTTCGATTACCGACTCGACCACCTCCTTGAGGAAACGCGCGCGGTTCTCGATCGAGCCACCATAGGCATCGGTGCGCTGGTTGGTGCCGTCTCGCAGGAACTGGTCGATCAGGTAGCCATTGGCGCCATGGATTTCCACGCCGTCGAAGCCGGCCAGCTTCGCGTTGACAGCGGCCTGGTGGAAGTCGGCCACCACTTCGCTAATTTCATCGAGGGCCAAGGCCCGTGGCAGTTCGTAGGGCTTGAGGCCTTCGGCGGTGTAGATCTCGCCATCGGCCTTGATCGCCGAGGGCGCTACCGGCAGTGCGCCCTCCTGCTGCACCAGCGGATGGGAGAGCCGGCCCACGTGCCACAGCTGGAGGAACATCTGTCCGCCTTGGGCGTGGACCGCGTCGGTCACTTGCTTCCAACCGGCGACTTGTTCGCTGGTGAAGATGCCGGGCGTTCGCAGATAGCCCTTGCCCTGGGCCGAGACCTGGGAGCCTTCGCTAACGATCAGGCCGGCGCTGGCGCGTTGGCTGTAGTACTCGGCCATGAGGGGGGTGGCCACGTCACCCGCACCTGCACGGCTGCGGGTCATCGGCGCCATGATCAGGCGGTTTTTCAGGGACAGCTTGCCGACCTGGGCGGGGGACAGCAGAAGGTCGAGACCGATGTTGGTCATGGATGTTCACCTCTATGGGATTCGGACAGTGGATCAGGATTGAGTCGAGGGGCGGCTAGGCCAGCCGACCCTCTTGCTGCAAAACGGTGCCGATGCGCTGGATTTCCTTCTCGCCTTTTTCCAGTGCGGCTTTGCTGGTGTGCACGGAGTAGTAGCCCATCACCAGGTCGTGGGGATGCTTCACCGCGGAGCCGAGCACGAAGGACGTCGCGCCTTGGGCAACGATGTCGATGGCCCCGCCGGACTCCTCGAAGACCACCATTTCCCCGGCATTGACGGTGTCGCCAGCGGTGAGACGGCCGCTGCTGACCGCCAGCCAAGCGACGGTGTGTCCGGCCGGTGGGGTATAGCGCCAGCGCGCCTGGTCGTTCAGGTGGACGGCAAGGTAATTCATGTCCCCTGGGGTCACCACGTTGCTGCGGGCCGTACCGTATTGGCCGAGTAACACCAGCGCCGGGCCCTCCCGGGGGATCGCGGAGGGTGCCAGGTAGAGGCTGTGGGCCGGGGCATTTTCTTCGGCGGCCGGCAGCGCGACCCAAAGCTGGAAGCCGTGGATCGGCGCCCCACTGACCGGTCGGCCGTCATGCCACACGCCGTTACCGGCTTGCATCCATTCCATACCGCCGGAAGGCAGCACGCCAGACTGGCCGGTACTGTCTTCGTAAGTCACCTGGCCTTCGAGCAGGTACGTCAGGGTGACGATCCCGGAGTGGGGGTGCATGCCGAAACCACTTGGCATGACGCCGTCCTTGAAGGAGAAGAGATCGAGAAACACGAAGGGCTTGCAGAGTTGCCCCAGGTCTCCCGGGCTCATGAGACGCGTAATAGGCCCGTGGCGGTGGCCGGCGGTGCGATGGATGATGGCCCGCGGTGGGGCGGTGACGATGCTGTTCATGGTATCCCTCACTGGTTGGGCATCGGGCTTCGATGGGCGAAGGATAAGCACCTGGCAATCGATTGATTAGTCGATACAATCGGATTGAACTCGTCCATAAAACGAAGGAATGCCAGTCCCATGCTCGATCTGAATGATGTCGCGCTGTTTGTCCAGGTGGTGCGCAGCGGCAGCTTTGCCGAAGCAGCCAGGCGGCTGGGCATGCCTTCCAATACCGTGAGCCGGCGGGTCCAGCAGTTGGAGGCGCAATTGGGGAAGCGACTGTTGCAACGCTCCACTCGCAAACTCACGCTGACTCAGGTGGGGCAGGGGTTCTATGAACGCTGCGTCAGCGCCGTGGATGGGCTGACCGAGGCGGGGCAGGAACTGATGAAGGGCAGCGACGAGCCCAGTGGACGGGTGCGTATCGCGGCGATGGCGGATTTCTTCGATTTTTTCCCGATGCAATGGGTGGCCGATTTCCTCGCTGCCCATCCGCGAGTGCAATTGGATTTCGTCCTCAGCGATGACCGTGTCGACCTGATTGCCGACCGCATCGACGTGGCCTTTCGCGGTGGCCCGCTACAGGACTCCGGGTATGTCGGTCGCCAACTGCTGAGCAACGAAGGCGACGGCATGGTCGCCAGCCCTGCCTACCTCGCCGCACGGGGGATGCCGGCAGCGTTGCAGGACCTGGTTCACCACGACAGCGTGAGCTTCGCCCACCCCAGCGGCTTGAGTCACTGGCGCCTCATCGGCCCGGACGGCGCCGAAGAGGAGGTGCAGGTCCCCAGCCGTTTCAACGCCAACACCGCTCAAGCCTTGCGCAAGGCGGCGGTGGCGGGCCTGGGCATCGCCGTGCTGCCCTCGGCGGTGAGCAGCGTCGACCTGGAGGCCGGAAGGCTGGTACGTGTGCTGCCACAGTACCGGCGCATCGGTTTTGGCCTGAATGTGCTTTATCCCAGTCGGCGGCAATTGCCCCTGGCGGTCTCGGCGTTCATTGCGTTGGTGATGGAAAAGCTTGAACTCAAGGCGTTTCCGGCGCGGTTGGAGTAGGCCGGTCAGTCAACATCCATTCCCTTCAGATATTGACCCCTCTTGAAATGCCTGATCCCTCATCGGGCATTCATCCAGTTTTTTCCTTCCCAGCAACGATAAAAACCCTCGTTTCGCAAATTCCCGCCTGCCAACACAATCGCCTCGACACCGCCCATCGATAGTCGCAACCGCAGAACAACAATCAGAACCCGAGGCGGCGCCATGCCGACCTGAACCGAACCTACTGCCGGAAGTGCACAGATATGCCTTTTGAAACAACTCACATCGATACGCTTGTCATCGGCGCCGGCCAAGCCGGCGTGGCCATGAGTGAGCACTTGAGCCGGCAAGGCGTGCCTCATCTTGTCGTGGAGCGCAGCCGCATTGCCGAGGCCTGGCGCACGGCGCGTTGGGATTCGCTGGTGGCCAACGGGCCGGCCTGGCACGACCGCTTTCCGGGTTTGGAGTTCGAAGGGCTCGACCCGGATGCCTTCGCGACCAAGGACCAGGTGGCCGATTACTTCGAAGCCTATGCCCGCCAGTTCAACGCACCGATCCGTACTGGCGTGGAGGTCCGGGGTGTCGAGCGCAATATCGGGCGTCCGGGCTTCACCGTGGAAACCTCCGAAGGCCTGATCGAAGCGATCCACGTGGTCGTCGCCACCGGGCCCTTCCAGCGGCCGGTGATTCCACCGATTGCGCCGGACATGGCGACGGTCACCCAGCTTCACTCGGCTCAGTATCGCAACCCCGGGCAATTGCCCGAGGGGGCTGTGTTGGTGGTGGGCGCCGGGTCGTCGGGGGTGCAGATCGCCGATGAACTGCAGCGCGCCGGCAAGCAGGTCTATCTCTCGGTGGGGGCCCACGATCGTCCGCCCCGGGCCTATCGCAACCGCGATTTCTGCTGGTGGCTCGGCGTGCTGGGCGAGTGGGATGCGGAGGCCGTCAAGCCGGGCAAGGAGCACGTCACCATCGCGGTGAGCGGTGCCCGTGGCGGCCATACCGTGGATTTTCGCCGGTTGGCCCACGAGGGCATCACCCTGGTGGGGCTGACGAAATCGTTCAATGGCAGCGTGGTGACCTTTGAACCGAATCTGGCCGAAAACATCGCCCGCGGCGACGAAAACTACCTGGCGCTGCTGGATGCCGCCGACGCCTACATCGCCCGCAACGGCCTGGACCTGCCGCTCGAACCGGAGGCTCGCCACCGGCTGCCTGATCCGCAATGCCTGACCCAGCCGATCCTGGAACTGGACCTGGTCGCCGCCGGCGTGACCAGTGTCATCTGGGCCACCGGCTACTCGGTGGATTACAGCTGGCTGAAGGTCGACGCCCTCGGCGCCAATGGCAAGCCTCGGCATCAGCGTGGCGTTTCCAGTGAACCGGGCCTGTATTTCGTCGGCTTGCCCTGGCTGTCGCGACGGGGCTCGGCGTTCATCTGGGGTGTCTGGCATGACGCCCGGCATATTGCCGACCACATCGTGAAACAACGCATTTACCTCGCCTATCAAGATGCTGCCCAGCGCCAGGCCCCGGCATTCGATAGCGATTCACACCGTTCGAAAACCAGTCTCACGGGAGTTCGTTGATGCCTACTCACACACGCATTCGCATGTTCAATACCAAGGACACCTACCCGAACCAGACGCTGGACAACGACCTGTGCCAGGCCGTGCGCGCCGGCAACACCGTCTACGTGCGCGGCCAGGTCGGCACCGACTTCAACGGTCAACTGGTAGGCCTCGGCGATCCTCGCGCCCAGGCCGAGCAGGCCATGCGCAACGTCAAGCAATTGCTGGAAGAGGCCGGCAGCGACCTGAGCCACATCGTCAAGACCACGACGTACCTGATCGACCCGCGCTATCGCGAGCCGGTGTACCAGGAGGTCGGCAAGTGGCTCAAGGGCGTTTTCCCGATCTCCACCGGCTTGGTGGTCAGTGCCCTGGGCCAGCCGCAGTGGCTGATGGAAATCGACGTGATCGCGGTGATCCCTGAATAAGGAACGGAACATGACCTTTTCCATCGTTGGACGCTGTGTCGAAACCGGCCAGTTGGGCATCGCCATCAGTTCCTCGAGCATTGCCGTCGGTGCACGTTGCCCCTGGTTGCGCGCGGGCGTCGGCGCGGTGTCGAGCCAGAACATTACCCTGCCGGCCCTGGGCCCGCAGGTTCTCGATGAACTGGCGGGAGGCCTGGCGGCGCAAGCGGCGCTGGAGCGGATCCTGGCGCGCAACGGCTACAGCCAATACCGGCAGGTGGCAGTGATCGATGCCGAGGGCCGCACGGCGATTTTCAGCGGCGAGCATACCCTGGGCACCCACAACGCCGTGGCCGGTGAGCAATGCGTGGCGGCCGGCAATCTGTTGGCCAACGCTGGGGTGATCGAGGCCATGGTCACGGCCTTCGAGCAGGGCGGTGGTTGTCTTGCGTCACGCTTGATGAGCGCGTTGCAGGCCGGGCAGGTGGCGGGCGGGGAGGCCGGGGCGGTGCATTCGGCGGCGCTGTCGGTGGTTGATGACCTCACTTGGCCCATCGTCGATCTGCGGGTGGATTGGGCCGAGGAAAATCCCATCGGCGAGCTGGAAAAACTCTGGCTCGCCTATCAGCCGCAATTGCAGGATTACCTGACCCGCGCGCTCAATCCGACCCTGGCGCCGAGTTATGGAGTGCCGGGCGATGAGTGAGCTGCGCAGTCGCGCGCTGCTTGCCGAGCTGGTGAGCTTTGCCACGGTCAGCCGCGATTCGAACCTGGCCTTGATCGAGTTCGTGCGCGACTACTTGCAAGGGCTGGGCGTGAACAGCGAGCTGATCTACAACGCCGAGCGAACCAAGGCCAACCTGCTGGCGAGCATTGGCCCGGCGCTGCCCGGTGGCGTGGTGTTGTCCGGGCACACCGATGTGGTGCCGGTGGACGGGCAGGCCTGGACGGTCGAGCCGTTCCGCCTGACCGAGATGGACGGTAAATGGTTCGGGCGCGGCACGGCGGACATGAAGGGATACATCGCCTCGGTGCTCGCGGCGGTGCCGGTGTTCTTGTCGAGCCCGCTTCGGCGACCGGTGCACCTGGCGTTTTCCTATGACGAAGAAGTGGGTTGCCTGGGCGTTCACAGCTTGCTGGAGGTGTTGGTGCGGCGGATTGCGCAACCGGCCCTGTGCCTGATTGGCGAACCCACCCAACTCCGACCGGTGCTGGGGCACAAAGGCAAGCTGGCGATGCGTTGCCATGTCCGAGGGGCTGCTTGTCATTCGGCCTATGCCCCTTACGGGGTCAACGCCATCGAGCAGGCGGCGCGCCTGATCGGGCGGTTGGGCGAGATCGGCGCGCAGCTGGCCGAACCCTCGCGGCACGACCCGCGCTTCGACCCGGCGTTTTCCACCGTGCAGGTCGGGGTGGTCCACGGCGGCACGGCGCTGAACATCGTCCCGGCGGACTGTCGTTTCGATTTCGAGGTGCGCGCCTTGCCGGATTTCGATCCCCTCGTGGTGGCTGAGCAATTGCAAGGTTATGCCGAGCAGACCCTGCTGCCGGCCATGCAGGCGGTGGCGGGGGATACAGCGATCCGCTTCGAACCGTTGTCGGCCTACCCGGGCCTGGCCACTTCGCCGGACAGCGCGGCCGCCCAACTGGTTGCACGGCTGTGCGGCAGCGACGCTTTCAGCACCGTCGCCTTTGGCACCGAAGGCGGCCTGTTCCATCAGGCCGGGGTGCCGACGGTGGTCTGTGGGCCCGGCAGCATGGACCAGGGGCACAAGCCCGACGAATACGTGAGCGTTGAACAAATGGCCGCCTGCGACCGCTTGATGGATCGGCTGGCGAGTTATCTCTGTGAACCCAATGATTGCTGACCGCAAGGTGCCTGAGGAGGACGATTTCAATGGAAGGAGATTCCTCGCGGTCAGCCAGGCGACACCCATGAACAGGCCGACAAGAGCCTTTGCTGTAGACCTTGCCGCCCGTATTTACGGTCACTTTTGAGTCCCGTCACCGGCTCGTGCGGGCGAGCCGGTATTTTCGAGGAACCGCTTCATGTCCAGATCCTTGCGTTGCAATATTGCGTGTGCCCTGGCGTTGCTGAGTACCAGTGTCCTGGCCGCGCCACAGAGCCTGACCGTGATTTCCTTCGGCGGCGCCACCAAGCAGGCCCAGGACAAGGCCTACTTCCAACCTTTCAATGCCAGCGGCGCGGGAAACATCGTGGCCGGCGAATACAACGGTGAATTGTCGAAGATCAAGGCCATGGTCGCCGCCGGCCACACCAGCTGGGACGTGGTCGAAGTGGAGAGCCCCGAGCTGTTGCGTGGTTGTGAGGAGGGGCTGTTCGAGAAGCTTGACCTGGAGCGCCTGGGCGACCCGGCGAACTATGTGCCGGGAGCGCTCAATGAATGTGGGGTCGCCACCTACGTCTGGTCGATGGTCCTGGCTTATGACCAGAGCAAGCTCGCCAAGGCACCCAAGTCCTGGGCGGACTTCTGGAACGTTGCCGAGTACCCGGGCAAGCGCGGCCTGCGCAAGGGCGCCAAGTACACCTTGGAAATCGCCTTGCTGGCCGACGGAGTCAAGGCACAGGACGTGTACAAGGTGCTGAACACCCCGGAAGGCGTGTCCCGGGCATTCGCCAAGCTCGACCAGATCAAGCCGAACATCCAATGGTGGGAAGCCGGCGCGCAACCGGCGCAATGGTTGGTGGCGGGGGACGTGGCGATGAGTGCGGCCTACAACGGGCGCATCGCGTCGGCGCAAAAGGAAGGCATGAAGCTGAGCATCGTCTGGCCGCAGAGCCTCTACGACCCGGAGTACTGGGCCGTGGTCAAGGGCACGCCGAACAAGGCCCTGGCCGAGCAGTTCATTGCCTTTGCCAGCCAGCCGCAGACTCAGAAAGTGTTTTCGGAAAACATCCCTTATGGGCCGGTGCACCGCAAGACACTGGCGCTGTTGCCGACGGCGGTACAGGAACAGTTGCCCACCGCCGAGGCCAACCTGGCTGAAGCCCAAGCCGTGGATGCGGAGTTCTGGGTCGACCATGGCGAGGAACTGGAACAACGCTTCAACGCCTGGGCCGCTCGCTAGACATACACCTGTGGCGAGGGGATTTATCCCCGCTGGGCTGCGCAGCAGCCCCAATGCAGCCAACTCCATATCACCTGATATCTTGGATGTTAGGTTTTGGGGGCGCTGCGCACCCCAGCGGGGATAAATCCCCTCGCCACAAAAGTAGTGTTGCGTTCATATCCCTTGGCTCAAGGCAGCCATTGCTTGAACTGCTCCTTGCAATAGTCGACAAACAACTGCGCCGGCTTGGTGAGGTGCGCACGCTTGAGCCAGCCTGCCACCAGTGCCGACCCCGTCACGTCCTCGGCGATGTCGACGCACACCAAGTGTTGCCCATCGTAGGTGCAGGTGGACTGCGGCCGGGTCACCAGCACGGCAAAGCCGAATGCCTGGCCGACCATGCCCCGCACCATCTCGATGGACGGCGAGCTGAAGACAATATTGGGCGTCAGGCCAAGCTCCTCGAAGATGCTCACGAAATAGGTGCGGCTGGGCTGCACATCCAGCAGGATCATCGGTTCGAGGGCCAGGTCGCGCAGCGATACCTGGGCCTGATCGGCGAAGCGATGCCCCGCCGGCAATAACGCATAGGGGCGTTGCGGCGCCGTCAGTGCTTCGGTCTCGATGGTACTGTCGAGGTCGTGTTCATAGAAAATCGCCAGGTCGAAACGCCCTCCCGTGAGGCCTTGCACCAGCTCCTGTTGCTCGCCGTCCTGCACGCGGATTTCCACCCCCGGGAAGCGCTCGCGAAAGCCCGCGATCAGCCGCGGTAGGTAGAGCGGGGCGACGGTTTCGAAGCAGCCGATGTCGATCTGCCCGCTGACCACATCGTTATCGGCCAGCGCGTTCTGCTCGAACTCCCGAGCCATGCGCAACAGCTCCTGGGCCTTGCGATAGAAGCGCGCACCACCGGGCGTCAGCGATACTCCCTGGGCGTGATGACGAATGAGCAATTGCACACCGAAACTGTCTTCCAAGCCCTTGATGGCGGAGGCGATCGACGGTTGGGCGATGTACAGCTTGCGAGAGGCTTCGGCGACGCTGCCACATTCGACGGTGGTGACGAAGTACTTCAGCTGACGCAAGGAATAGGACGCCACGGCACACCTCGATCCGGATGATTTCTGCCTACCTTACCTTGTGCACGGAAGGCGGTGGGCGGGCATTGATACGGATTTTGCTGGGCAGTGACGATATTCAGGCTGGCTTGGGGACGAGCGCCGGAAAAAAACGCCTGCCCAAGGATCGTTGGCAGGCGTCTGGGAAAGACCGGCGCACAAAGGAGGGACTGGCCGGGGGCGGAAACGGGTTTCAGGCCACCGGAATCAACGGGTCGGCGGCGGCCAGGGCGGTTGCGCGATCAGCCGCGGGCGGGTAGATCCACACCGTGTTGATCTGGGTCTTGAGGTCTTTGGCTTCTTGCCCGACCAACTTGAGCTGGCGATCCCAGCCTTCGGTGTACACCGCGCCCCAGGCACCCAGGTCCAGGCAGGTCACATACTTGGGTTGGCTGTAGGCCATCGGCGCGACGCCCAGCAAGTCGGCCGCGACGTTGTTGCCGGCATAGCGGCCCAGGGCGATGGCGTGCTGGCAGGACATCACCGCATAGTTGCCCAGCGTGTCGGTGGCGGCGTAGGCCACGTCACCGCTGGCGAATATGTCGTTCTGGCCCAGGACTTTCAGGTTGGCATCGACGTGCAGGCGACCCTGGCGATCGCGGGTGCCGGGTACCTGTTCGGTCAATGGACTGGCGCGGAACCCCACGGTCCAGATCACGGTATGGGACTCGATACGCTGGCCGCTCGACAGGGTGACACCCCTGGCGTCCACCGATTCGACCGAGGCGTTGAGGATCCACTCGATACCCAGGTGCTCGGACGCTTCGACAATGGATGGACGTATGCCGTCGCCCAATGCTGCGCCGATCTGCGGCCCGCGATCCACGACGATGACCCGGATGACCGCGTCCTCGCCGAGGACGGCGCGCAGGCGTGCGGGCATTTCGGTGGCGGTTTCGATCCCGGTAAAGCCGCCACCGGCCACCACCACGGTGTTGCGGGCCGGGCTGTCCGGCAGACTTTTCAGCGACTTGATATGGGCTTCGAGACGGGTGGCCTGTTCGATTTCATCAACGTCGAAGGCATGCTCGATCATGCCTTCAAGGTCGGGGCGAACCAACTGGCTGCCCGCCGCGAGTACCAGTCGGTCATAGCCCAGGGTGCCCTGGGCACCGAACCCATCCACATAGCCCACCCGTTTGTTGTCGACATCGATACTGCTCGCAGAGCCTTGTACGAATTTCACGCCCACGGCGTCGAACAGACTACCCAGCGGCGCCGCCATGGTGTGGACGTCCGGCTCGTAGAAACGGGGACGAATGCGCAGTTCGGCCTGGGGGGCCAGGACGCTGATCTCCACGTCATGACGGTCGTGTTGGTCCAGCAGCCGGGCCGCGCTCAATGCGCTCCAGACCCCGCCGAAACCTGCGCCGACAACCAGAATACGTTGTTTCATGATGAGCTCCCGAAGACAAAATCGATACGTTGAATGGTTTAACTGTTTCAGCGTGACCGTGTCGCGAAGTACTCCAAAATCGCCTGGCTGCAATGAGTTGCCATCGAGCACATTCAGTTTCGGTTCGCTGTAGGGAAGCTTATTGGCAGGACCTGTGTTTAACACTTCTACATAAGGTCATCGCGCCTATGCCTGGGTAGGGGGGGGCTATACGAAGGTATAGGGGCGCGACGCAGTCAAGCAGGCCGGGCCAGTACCGATTCGATGCAGGCGATCAATTCGGCGCAGTCGAAGGGTTTCGGGAAAAACGCCACCGGCTCGGGCGTACCGGCGCTCATACGAGGAGGCACGCCAGGGTATCCGGTGATGAAGATGATCGGGGGATGAATGCCCAGGGCCGATAATCGATCGTACATCTGAATGCCCGTCATGCCAGGCATTTGAATATCCGATATCAGGCACGCCGTGTTTTCAAGTTCGCAGGAAGATAAAAAATCCAAGGCGCTGGCATATGTTTTAACCCGATATCCGTGGGAACGTAACAAACCATCCAATGCAATTCGAACTGACTCATCGTCATCAATGATTGAAATGATTGCAGTGTTGGACATGTCGATACCTGGAGTTGATATCAGGTAGCCATAAAGGCGCCCGTGTCACTGCAAGATACGCCGTCCAATGGCCCCGCCAAGTATACGTGTGTATGAAAGGGTTCCTGTGCCGAAACGCTCGATTGACTATCGGCCTGTGTCAGCCAGACGCCATTCCAGCACCTGGGCCATGCGTACCAGATCGGCAAACGAGTGTGCGCACATCTTGCGCATGGCCTGGCCACGGTGGATCTTGACCGTGATTTCACTCAAGCCCAGTTCCCCGGCGATCTGCTTGTTCATCAGGCCTGACACCGCCAGTGCCATGACCTGCTGCTCCCGGGGCGTCAAGGTGGCGTAGCGGTCAAGCACTTGCTGATGGCCGCGTTCGGCGTCGCGCCGCTGGCGGTCCTGGTGATGGGCGGCGGTCACGGCGTCGATAAGGTCTTGTTCGCGGAACGGTTTGGCGAGGAAATCCACGGCCCCGGCCTTCATCGCCCGCACGGTCATGGCGATGTCACCGTGACCGGTCATGAACACAATCGGCAGTTGAGCGTTGGCCGCGACCAGCTCCCGTTGGCAATCCAGGCCACTGGTGCCTTGCAGCCGCACATCCAGGACCAGGCAACTGGGCTGATCGGGCCTGGGATGGTTCATGAACTGCGCGACCGAACCGAACAGATGGACCTGCAAGCCGATGGAGCGCAGCAGGCTGCCGAGGGATTGGCACAGCGGTGCGTCGTCATCAACGATATAGACGATGGGGGCGTTGTCGATGATCGAGTTTGAGGACTGTCTGGAGCTCATTGCGCGCTTCCCGACAGAGCGGTGCCCGTGAGCCGCGGCAGCGCGAACCTGAACGAGGTGCCTTGGCCGGCCTCGCTGGTGGCCCAGATCCTGCCGTCATGGAAGTCGATGATGGACCGGCAGATGGAAAGGCCCATGCCCAGGCCGTTTTCCTTGGTGGTAAAAAACGCATTGAACAAGGATGGCAGGACCTCGGGGGCAATGCCGGTTCCGTGGTCAGTCACCTCCAGCAGCACTTCGTCACTCTCCGTCCAGGTGCGTATGCGCAGGGTTCGTGCGTGTACCTTGACCCCGTCCATGGCGTGGCAGGCATTGATGATCAGGTTGATGATCACTTGCTGCAGTTGCACCCGGTCGGCGCTGACCTGGTCGTCGGTCGCTGCCAGGTCCACTTTGGCCCGGACTTTATGATGAGCCAGTTGCTGCTGGACCAGGTTCAAGGTCTCGCGGACGATGTCGTCCAGTCGCTCGGGCTGACGCAACGGGTCGCACTTGCGCGACAGCGCCCTGATACCGTTGATGACCTCGCTGGCGCGACAGCCGTTGGCGACGATTCGGTCGAGGCAATCCAAGGCTTCCCCTAGATTGGGTTCCGGGCGCTTGAGCCACCGGCGACAGGCCTCGCCGCTGCTGGTGATGGCCGTCAGTGGCTGATTGACCTCGTGGGCAATGGACGCGGCCATTTCCCCCAGTGAGGTCAAGCGAGTGACGTGGGCCAGTTGGCTCTGGGTGCGAAACAACGCTTCTTCGGCCTGCTTGCTGGCCGTCACGTCCATGAGTGCGCCGAGATACTGGAAACGGCCATGCTGGACGAGCAGGGGGCTGGCGATCATGTGGATGTGCTTGATGCGGCCATCAGGCATCAGCAGCCGCAGCTTGACCTCGATCTGCGGTTCGCCAGCGGCGGCCTGCTGGAAAACCCCGCGTGCCAACTCCAGGTCTTCAGGATGGGTGCGTTCCAGCATCATCGACACCGTTGGTGTCTTGCTGGGCGGGTACTCGAAAATCCGTGCCGATTCCTCCGACCAGGACAACGCTTGTCGATCACCGCGAAAGCCCATGCTGCCGGTCTGGCTCAGGCGCTGGGCGCCGGTCAGGTAAGCCTCGTTGCGCCGCAGGCTGTCGGAAGCCTGCTTGCTGCGCAGGGCCAGGAAAGCAATGGCGGACAGCGCGGTCAGGCAGCGGAAGAAGCCGGTGGTCGATTCCCAGCGGTGATAGCCGCCGTTGTACAAGAACATCGCGGTGAGCAAGCCCATGCACATCAGCGCGACGGTGATCACCAGATTGATGGAGAACAGGTTGGCCGCCATCAACAACAAGGTGATGTACAGCAGGGTCGGCGCCAGGTCGGAATGGGTTTCGGAGTTGATGATGACAATCCCGCAGGCCACCACCAGGCCCACCGCCCAGCCGAGGGCGTTGACCAGTGGGTGGGTGCTGATTCCCATCGACGGCCTAGGCCCGCTCTGGCTTGGGCTGTATCGAAGGCTGTCATAGACATTCTTGAGCATCGCGGAGGGTAGGGGCACGCTGGCAGACCTTTTGTTTTTACGTGGTCTCGCTCTGGATGTCGGGGCGACAGAGCATCGGTTTCTATCTTAGAAGCGCCGCTTTGCCTGAGGTAGGACATAAAACCCTGAAATCCCGCCAAGCTGTGCCAACACCTCTTTGTGGGCCTGGATATATACCGAAGTATCGATGACGTTGCCCAAAGGGTGAGTCGGGTGTCCCCACGTACAACAGACTTGGCGTGCTTCGAGGATTACGCTTTCAACACCTCGTCGCCGCAGGCCTTGATGGAGGGCGCAGGCGACGATCTTGTCCACTCCTGACTCAATGGCCTGGCGCCTGGGGCGACGACTATGATGAACAGAAATGACCTGCGTCGTGCTGACATCAATCTGCTGGTGGTCTTCGAAACCATGATGCACGAGCGAAACGTGACCCGTGTCAGCGAAAAGCTGTTTCTCGGCCAGCCAACGATCAGCAGTGCCCTGGCGCGTTTGCGGTTGATGTTCGATGATCCCTTGTTCATCCGTTCGGGACGGTTGATGGAACCGACCTCCCGGGCGCGGGAAATCTTCTCCAACCTGTCACCGGCCCTGGATGGTATCGCCGCCGCCTTGGGCCGCTGCCAGGCGTTCGAACCGGCCACCAGCGAGGCGACCTTCCATATCGGCCTTTGCGATGACGTCGAGTACGCTCTACTGCCGGAGCTGTTGCGTCGCCTGCGGGTCGAGGCACCGGGCACCACATTGGTGGTGCGCCGGACCGATCAATGGCAGGTCTCCCAACTGTTGGTCAGTGGCGAGATTTCCCTGGGCATCAGCCCGACGCTGGAACTGCCGGCCAATGCCCGGCGCAAGACACTGCGGCCGATTCGACCGATGTTGTTGCGCGCCGATTCGCAGCCCGGCGAGCTGACCCTGGATGAATTCTGCCGTCGGCCCCATGCCGTCGTATCGTCCATGGGCAATGTCATCGATGATTCGGACCGCGCGTTATGCCTGATGGGCCGACAGCGGCGGGTGGTGTTGACCGTGCCGCAGTTCAGCGCCTTGCCCGTGCTGCTGGCCCAGAGCGACATGATTGCCATTGTGCCGGATTACGTTGCCCAGGCGATGGCGGTGGCGACCGGCATGCGGGTGCAAGCGGCCCCGATCTGCTTGCCCCAACATGAGCTTTCCATGGTCTGGCGCGGCGCTACGCACAACGATCCGGGGGAGCGTTGGTTGCGTTCCCGTTGCAGCGCGCTCCTGGCTGAGCAGGCCGGCCCGCAGGAGCAATCCAGGCGAGTGGCCTGACGGACAGTGGCGCAAGGGTTTCGCCCTCAGCGAGAAAACCGGCTGCGATACTCCCGGGGGGATATCGAGAGATGGCGCTGAAACGTGTGGCGCATTCGTTCCTCGTCACCGAAACCGCAGGATCGGGCGATCTGGTCGATGTTGCGCGGGGAGTCTTCGAGCAATCGACGCGCGGCTTCAAGGCGGAACATCTCGATGGCTTTGGCCGGGGTTCGGCCGGTCTGGCGTTTGTAGACCCGGGCAAAATTGCGCGGGCTCATCCTGGCCTGCCGGGCCAGCCGCTCGACGGTGAGGTTGTTGTCGTCCAGGTGCTCGGAAATCCACACGTGCAGTTCGTCGAACCCGGCGCTCTCTTGCATCTGCAATTGCAGCAGTTGGCTGAACTGCGCCTGCCCGCCGGGGCGCTTGAGAAACACCACCAGCTCACGGGCCACCTGCAGGGCCACATCGCGACCACAGTCGGCTTCGACCAATGCCAGGGCCATGTCGATGCCGGCGCTGACACCAGCCGAAGTCCACACATTGCCCTGCTGGATGAAGATTGCATCGAGGTCCACCTCAACCGACGGGAAACCGCTCTTGAGCATCTCGCACATGGCCCAATGGGTGGCGGCCCGACGTCCGTCCAGCAAGCCGGCCTGGGCCATGAGGAAGGTGCCGCTGCACACCGATGCCGTGCGCCTGGCCTGGACCGAGGCCTTGCGCAGCCAGTGCACCAGGTCGACACAGTCGATCATCGCCTGCCGAATGTCCGGTGCGCCGGGCACGATCAGCGTGTCGATGAGCGTCCCGTCGAGCTCATGCAGGGCACGGGTGTCCACGACCAGGCCTTCGGCGCTTTGCATCAGCCCGCCGGCCAGGCTCGCGGTGTGCATGGCGTAGCCGGGCAGGCCGCGCTCGGTCATGGCTTTGGTGGCGGCCCAGAACACGGTCTGGGCCCCGGTCAGGTCCAGCAAACCCATCTGCGGGTAGGCCAGGAATACCAGGGTGCGCGGTTGGGAAACGGACTCGGTGGCGATGCCGATATCCAGGGACACTTCGTTCATGTTTGCTTCGCGCCGGGTGTTCGTCAGGGGAGGTCTGCAAGGTTATCAAGTGATCGTGCCCGTGGGTGCGGCTTCATGGGCTCGGATACCGAATATTTAGGTGCTATTGATATGCTATTAAGGTATTTAAATTAATATTTTTATAGCTTTAAAGTCGTGATCTTCAGTCTTTCACCTACTGTGAGGTTCACCAGACCATGGCTTTCAAGCGTCCTGCGCTCACCTTGTTGGTTTCCCTGGCGGCCACTGCGCTGCTCAATCCCTTGGCCCACGCCGAGGGCAAGATCAGCATCGCCCAGCAATTCGGTATCGGCTACCTGATCCTGGATGTGGTGCGTGACCAGCAGCTCATCGAGAAGCATGGCAAGACCCAGGGCCTGGATATCAAAGTGGACTGGAACAGCATTTCCGGCGCGACGGCGATGAACGAGGCCTTGCTGACCGGCGCTCTGGATGTGGTGTCGGCGGGCGTTCCGCCGATGCTGACGATCTGGGATCGGACCCGCGGCAAGCAGAACGTCAAGGCCATCGCCTCGCTGGGGTCGATGCCTAATTACCTGCTGACCAACAACCCGAACGTGAAGAGCCTCAAGGACTTCACCGACAAGGACCGGATCGCTGTCCCGGCGGCGGGTGTCGGGTTCCAGTCGCGCACGTTGCAGATCGAAACCGCCAAGGTGTTCGGCAACGATCACTTCAAGAAATTCGACGACATCTCGGTCAGCCTTCCGCACCCGGATGCGACGGCGGCGCTGATCGCCGGCCAGTCGGAGATCAACTCGCACTTCTCCAGCCCACCGTTCCAGTACCAGGCATTGCAAAGCCCCAATGTGCACAAGGTGCTCAGTTCCTATGATGTGCTGGGCGGCCCGGCGACGTTCAACGTGCTCTACACCACGGAAAAATTCCACGACGAAAACCCCAAGACCTACAAGGCCTTCTACGATGCCTTGGTGGAGGCGCAAGGCATCATCAAGGCCGACAAGCCGGCCGCTGCCCAGACCTACATCCGCGTAGAACAGTCCAAGTTGCCGCTGGCGCTGGTGGAAAAAATCGTCACCGACCCCGAAATCGACTTCACCGTCGTTCCGCAACGCACCTACATCTATGCCGAAAAACTGCATGAACTGGGCGTGTTGAAAAACAAGGCCGACAGCTGGAAGGACTATTTCTTCGAAGAGGCCCATGCCGACGCCGGCAGCTGAATCCGGGCCGGCCCATGGATCGTCGACGTGGCCGATTGGCGAGGGAGCCTGCTCCCGCGGGTGGACACCCGTAGGAGCTGTCGAGCGAAGCGAGGCTGCGATCTTTGCGCTGCCAATCAAAATCAAAAGATCGCAGGCTTCGCCAGCTCCTACAGCGTCCGGCGAGATCTCTGGCCACAAAATCGCCTCACACCGCGCTGCGTTCACGCGACGCCTGCAACCGATCAGCCCCGCCTTCAGCCACGCGATTGTCGATCAAGCGATCAGAGCCGCCCTCGGCCACGCGATTCTGGATCAAACGATCGGACCCGCCTTCAGCCAGTTTATGCGCAGCCTGGGCCGGGGCGTTCTTTGCCGAGGCAACGTTCGACAGGCCGACGCCGCCAACCAGTGTCAGGGCGATTGCCATAGACGAAAGTTTCGAGAAGTTGAACATGGTGATTCTCCTTGCGCTTGATTGAGTGGGCCGGTGGCAATGAATGTGTTGCTGTCCGGTGATCACAGTTAAACGCGCGGATGTATCGACGATGTGTGCGAGGAGGGGGCGAAATCCATCATTTCGTATCAGCCCGCATTTGATATACAGACCGATACAAACTCGGTAAGCGAGGGCGAGCGGATAGGTTCAGATGCCTGATCAGGGCTGGGCCAGGGCTTGCTTCAGCTGGTCCACCAATGCAGGCGCCATGTAGTGCGGGCCATCGAACAGGTAGAGCGGGTAGCCCGAATAGGCCGCCAGTTGTGGCTTGAGCTCGGCGACGGTGGCGGCGCGGAAACCACCGCCGTATTGGGGGCGGAAGGCTTCGACGATGATCCGCACGCGGTCCTTGCCAAGCCGATCGCGCAGGGCATCGGCGTAGTTGCGGGCCACCGGGGCGGTGCGGGCGTAGACGCCGACGCCGTCCTGGAAAAACACGCCGATATCGTTTGGCAGCCATTGCTTGAGCCAGTCTGCGGTGGCGGCGGGGCCGATGTTGGCACCGTCGTAGACGCTGATCCACAGCGGCCGCGGCAGCTTGGCGAGCAGGGCCGGTAATTCCGTGGCGCCTGACCAACTGGGGTCGACTTCAGCCGGAAAGTACCAACCGGTGACATGCAATGGCGTGGGCAGCCCAGCGATGCGCTCCGACAGCGCCGCCAGTTGCTCGATATCGTCCCGAGAGCGGTTCTCGCTGAAATAACCGGCCAACCCGAGGATGACATCCTGGGCCCAGGGCGCCTTGGCGATGCGCGCCCAATCCGGCAGTACCGGCACGCTGGTCAGGCCGGTGCCGGGCACGAAGGCCTGGTCGTCCACCACCGTCCATTGCACCAGCAGCTCGTGCACGCCCAGTTTTTCCCAATTGCCGCTGATGCCGACGGTCTGGTTGTCCGGCTGCCAGACAATGCCGACGATGTTCGGTGCAGCGCGGGTGGTCATGTAGTACGTCCCTGTACCTGCGGCGAGGAGCGCGGCCAGTAACAGTGCCGCGACAGTCTTGCGATGGATGAACGTTGCGAAGCTTTTCAAACAAGTTCCTTCTGGATGCAGTGTAGTCGCGGCTCGGCAAGACGAGCCGCTTTTCGTAGCGATGGACCGACTGGCACACCCAGCGGATCAATAGGAGTAGGTCAAGCGCGCGAACACCCCTTTGGCGCGATCCTCGCCGAACACCCTGGCGCGGTATTGCAGGGAAAAATCCACATAGGAACGTGGCGCGTTGTAGGCGTCTTCCCGGAACCAGTAGCGTACGTTGTTTCCTATCCCGATGCCTCCGGCGTCGCCGGAAGAAAAGCCGCCACCGGCTTCGCTCTTCATCTTCGAATCGTAGTCGATCGCCGCGACGACATGGGGGAAGGTCACCCAGCGCGAACCGGTCCCGCCGATGGCGTAGCTGCGGCCTACTTGCCATTCGCTGTTGAAGTAGTTGCGCGAGTCGTTGATGTAATGGCCGACCTCGGCATACAACTGCGAGGTCCACCAGCTCGGCACATCGACCCGCAGGTCGGTACCGATGCTCGAACCGTAGCCCAGGCGCACCAGCCAGTCGCCGTCGACATTGGAAGAGCCGAGAGGGAACGTGCGTTCAAGGGCGGCCATGATGTTGATGGAACTGAAGGGCTTGACCCGTACGCCAACGGCGCCCTGCAGGGCATCGGCACCGGTGTCCGAGTCGCTGTTCTTGCTCCACAGGGTGTCGGTGATACGCCCGTAGAGTTCGACAAAGCGGGCGTTGCGATAACCCAATGGGCGCCAGGACAGTTCGGTGCTGTTTTGCAGCAGGTCGTTGCTTTCGCTGCCGCCGCTGTTATTGGTGCTCGGCGCTCCGCTCAGGCCACTGGAGCCGCGATAGCTGGTGGTGCTGGTCAGGCCCATCCTGCGCGAAACGTCACCCACGGCGCGGCGGGTATCGAACAGTTGTTGCGCGGACATGGGCGCTTCTGCAGTTTTTTGCCCATCGATCACGCGCTTGAAGTACGCGACGGATTCGTCGTCCTCATGGACGCGCATGGCGTTGTAGGCGGCGTCCTGGGCTGCCGCCGGCTTCAGTGGCTCAGTGGCGTCGGCCTTGCGGAACGCGGCGTGGGCCGCCTCGTCATCGCCGCTGCGGACCGAATCATAAGCAAGCTGCAGATCGCTCACCGGTGCCCGCTCATAGGTGTTAACCGGCCGGGTGGCGCACGTCAGGCCGAAGGCGCTTTCCTGACACTCCAGGACCGGTGCGTCGGAATCATTGGCATCGAGCAATGCACTATCGAGCAGTTGCTGGTTGGCGGCGATTTCCGGAGCCCAGGCTACGGCTTTGCGGGCCTTTTCCACAGCCAGGGCGCGGTTGCCTTGCTGCAGGGCGCGGTAGCCCTGGACCGCCAGCGATGCTGCCAGTTGGCGGCGAATTTCTTTGCGCCGCATCAGCAACGAGGTGTCATTGGTGAAAACCCCTAGCGCATCGGTAACGGCTTGGTCGGCTTCTTCCAGGTGTTGCTGGCGTTGCAGGGCGTCGACCAGTAACAACCGGTATTCCCGGCGTCGGGGTGCCTGGGTGATGGCCTTGCGGGCCGATTGTGCGGCCAGGCCGAATTGTTCGCGATCGTAGGCTTTGAAGCCCTGGGACGCGGCGGCGAAGCCCGGTGCTGCCGCCACGGCGCGGGATGATCTGGCTGTCCGCGGCTGGTCGCGCAGTTTCTTGTCCCGTTCGGCCAGCTCGATCAGTGTGTTCAAGCGCGTCATGTCGGCGCGCTGGCGCAGGGCTTCGCGTGCCTTGGCGATGGCCAGGTCGTAGTCCTTGCGCTCGTAGGCGCTGTAGGCCTCGTTGGCGGCGGTGTAGGCCGGCCCTGTCAACGGCAGCGGCAATGTCTCGGCAGACGCCAGCACGGGAATCAGGCTCAGCCCCGCGGCCAAGAGGGTCAGAAGGGGGCGGTTCATGCCGGAAGCTCCATTGGGTAGAGGCTGTGCTGGCGTGCCACCACTTGTTCGATCGTTGCCCGGGGCAATACACCGCTGTCGACCAGGTAATCGCCGATCCGGCCGTGATGCTGCGGACGATACTGCAGCATGGCTTGGCTGAACTGATCGCGATCGATCAGGCCCATTTCGATCAGCAGGTCGCCCAGCAGCGGCGCGCTGGCATTCGGTACGGCATGACCGTTGTTCGCTGGCAATCGGCGCAACAACGCGAGAATTTCACTCTCCCGGGCGATCAATTGCACCGGCTCGCTGCCCAATTCGGCGCTGACCTGTTGCAGACCTTCATCGGAAAGCGGGTTGGCGACCGCGATCTGTTCACGTCCTTCGCCATTGCGCCCCAGGGGAATGACACGCCAGCGCAAGGCAAACTCGCTGGCCAGCGACGAGGTTGAGGCTGCGGCTTTTTCGGCCACGTCGAAGACCCGTGGCAAGTCATTCTGGAACGCGATGGCTTCGGCCAGGGTTTCGTCGTCCAGCCAGCCGTTATTGAGCAGAATCCGACCCAGCGGGACATTGCGCGATTGTTGTTCGTCGAGGGCGCTTTGCAGGTGGGTGTCGGTAATGGCTTGCCAGGACAGCAATACACTGCCCAGGCGGCGTGGTGCGGTGGCGACCAGGTCGGTGGACGGGAAGTCATGCATGGTCTTGTCCCAGACCAGCTTGCGGTTCATGACCTTGCCCACCAGGAACATGCGCCAAGCGCGAGAGGCGGCCATGAAGTTGACGAAGTTGCCCACCAGCATGCGCGGGATCGACAGCAAACCGTGCTGCCAGCCGTACAGTACGGTGGTGAAGTAATAGCGGTGCAGGATGCGCCAGGCCAGGGCAACGCCGTTGGCCAGTAACAGGTATTTGATCACGTCGTTGGTTTCAAAGGGCGTAGGGAAACTGACGTCCCACAAGCCGCTGTTGCGCAGAATGATCAGGCCCAGCAGTTGCACCAGGATCACATAGGCAATGATGCTGATGAACGCTGTCACGACGCCCTTGCGGTCGCGAAACAGCAGGTATCGGTTGGCCAGCGAGCCATTCCAGCCCATCTGTTCCCAGCCTTGCAGGCCGATGCCCAGGGTCCAGCGCGCCTTTTGCCGGAAGGCGGTGCGGAAGGTGTCGGGGAAAAACTCACGCACGCACAACGGCATCGTCAGGGTCGATTCATAGGGCTTGCGGAACCAGGATTTGCGCAGCACCCGGAACTGCACCGGGAAGCGTACGAAGATCGCGTTCATGCCGACCTTGGCCAATCGTGCACCAACGTCGTAGTCCTCGGTGAGGCTGTCGGTGTTGAACGGTTGGTTTTCGGTTTCACCGGCCAGCACCCGCAGGGCACGATGGGAGAAACAGGTGCCGACGCCGGCCGAGGGCACGGTGTCGGTCATGCTTTCACGCACCACCAGGTCCTTGCCGTGCCATTCGGCAAACTCGTCCATGTAGACGCCCGCCACCCATTCGTACCAGTTGCGTTCCAGCGAGACCACCGGCAACTGGATCATGTCCTTGCGCGGCAACAGGTAGTTGAACAGGCGCAATTCCAGCGGATGCAGCACGTCTTCGCTGTCGTGCAACACGACGCCGGCGAAGGTCATGCCATGAGTTTTCTCGTGCAGGAAAATCGCTTGGATCACCCAGTTCAAACAGTCAGCCTTGCAGGTCGGCCCTGCATGGGGCACTTCCACGCGGTGCAACTGCTTGTAGCGCCGGCGCATCCGCTCGACTTCGTCGATGGTGCGCTGGTCGTTGATATAGGTGCCGACGAAGACCACGTAGTTCTGGTAGTCGAGCGTCGACACCATGTTTTCGATCATCGGCGCGATGACGTCGTATTCCAGCCAGGCCGGGACCATGATCGCCAGGGGTTGCTCGTCCCGGGCCAGCAATTGCTCGACGGTCAGTGGCCGATAGCGGCGATCTACAGTGAATTTGCGGTACAGGCGACGAGACCAGTACCACACGTCAATGATCAGATCGTCCAGGCTGGAGATCAGGATCAGTACCGCGACCACAATGGTCGCGGCTTCCAGGTAGTTGTAGTAGTGGGCCAGCCAATAGGGCCAATAAAGCGACGTCATCAAAGGTTACCGTTACTGGCGATTGCGACGGGCGCTACGGCCTGCCAGCAACAAGATAAGGAACAAGGCAATGCCACCCGGGATCAGCCAAAGCAGTGAAGGTTTGCGCCAGGCATCCAGGCCCTTGGGCTCTTCCTCGCCGATCAATTGGCTGCCGTTGGGATCCTGGGTATCGAAGACCGCCACGGCACCGTTGTCGCCCAGGATCGCCACATCGCCACGGGTCAGTACGACCGGCTTGGCCAGGCTTGGGGGCTGGTCGCCCAGGGCCCGATAGACCAGGCCGTGCTGGCCCGAGGTCTGCACCACTTGCAACGATGCCAACTGGTTGAGGCGCTGCACATCCAGCATCACCTGGTCCTTGTGGTTGATCCGCAGGTGACCTTGCTCGTCGACCTGGACCGACTCCTTGCTGTCCTTGAGCGGCAGTTCGAAAGCCAGGAACGCTTTGTCCGGGCTGACGGCGGCTTTCGGATCGGTGCTGACTTTCAACTGTGCGCGCAGCGGCGAGACACCCGAGGCGTCGGCCACCGGGATCACTAGGGCCAGGCTGCTGGCCGGGTGGTCAAGATAGGCCTGGGGAACGAGCACTTGGGTGTCGACGGCGAAGCGTGCGGCGATGCCGGCGAAATCGTCACCCAGTGAGGTTTTGTCCAGCACGATATGGCTGGTAGGCAGTACGGACACCGGGAACGCCTGAGGCGTTTCGAGGCAACGGTCGCTGACCGGTTGGCGCTGGAACGAGACGCGCAGTACGTTTTTCGAACCCAGGGCGTAGCGTGGGATGTGAGCCTGGATGCGTTGTGGTTCGCCATCGGTGGTCAGTTGCTGGGCACCGATCAGGAAGTCATTGAAAAACAGCGAGGCCACGGGCGCGGTGTCCGAAGCGCCGGGTGCGGCGGAGACGTCGACCACGGCGGTGACGGGCAGGCGACCGTCATACGCCACGCTGCCCAGAGGGAACGAAGTGCTCCAGTCGAATCGCGAGGCTACGTCGAAGTTACCGGGAGCGCCGCCCAGTCGCGACAGGGCCACGCGGCCATCTTCACTCAACGGCGTTTGCGCTTCGTTCACGGTCAACTGGCGGCTGCGTGCCAGTTTGTTCCAGGCAGAGCCGAGCAAGGACAGGGCTTTGCCGGTCGCATCCGGGGCGATCATTAATACCGGGCGAGTGCCCAACAGTGCCAGACGCACGTTGTCAGTGCCGGTGCCCACCAGGGCGGCGTTGACGTGCGCATCGCGCCATTGGGTCAAGGCCGCTGCCGCCGTGGCGTCGACGCCTTGGACCTGATTCTGCAAGGCATCCAGGGACTGGTTGATGGCCTGGAGCAGTTGCGGGTCGCTGATGGCCAGGTCGGCCTGCAGGTTCGGCACTTGGCCAAGCATCAGCAGTGCACCGATTTCGGCTGGGTTGGCCAAGGTATGCTGGCCCTTGCCATTGAGGCTGGCGAAGGCGGGAATGTTCAACAGTTCGGCCGGGACGCGCAGATTGCTCAGGTCGACGCTGTCCTGCAGGGCAGGGAAGGGCAGGATACGGGCATGCTTGCCGATCCGCTCCAGGGCCACGCCCAATCGCCAGGCGGCATCATAGCTGCCGGCCGACAACGAGCCCGGTGCGACCAGGATGCCAGGGTTGGCCGGCAGTGTCGTCCAGGCGGCGCCGACATCCTTCAGTTGGCTGGCATCGTAGCTGTAGTTCAGGCGGGTATCGGGCTGAATGCGCAGCACGTTGCCGATGACCCGGTCGTCTTCGCACAGCGGCCGGGAGACCACCGACGACCAGGCAATGCCCAGGCGTACCAGACCGTTGTCCCGCGGGGTCTGGTCTACGCCCAGCTTGACGCTGGCATCGCCCTGCGCCTCGCTGAGGCCTTCGGCGCGCACCGGGTAGCCATCGAGCGACAGCAGCATGGTATTGCGGCCGCCTTCGCCATTGAGATAGCTGGCGTCCAGTTGCAGTGTCGCATCGCTCAGGGTCACGCCGGCGGGTACCGGCAAATACAGTTCGCGTCGAGCGTCGCTGGCACCCAGCAGGATTGGTGCGGTGATGCCCAGGTCGCTCAAGCGGATCTCCCGCTCCTGGCGAGTATCGGCGTTGAGTCGGTTGATTGCCTGGGTGAGCGGGCTATCCGCAGCCAGGGCAAAGTTTGGCATGAGCGCGAGCAGGCTCAGGCCACAGGCAAGGGCGCTGAGCGCGCCCGTAGGAATGGCAACGGAAGGCTTCATTCAGGCAAATCTCGATCTGATAAGGGTGGGTAGCAGTTATGAGGTGAAATCGGCGAGCAACTCGCGTGGCTCGGACAGCGGCGTGTGTGACGGCTCGTGGGCCGCTTGCACCTGACCCACGACAAAGTCGTCGACCGCGCGTCCCATCAGGGTGTCGACGATGCGCTGGCTGGCCTTGCCATCGCCGTAGGGATTGACCGCCTGAGAGGCACGACGCCACAAGGCCGCGTCGTCGAACAGCGCGTTCACGCCAGCAATGATCGAGGCCGGGGACGTGCCCACCAGGCGCACGGTACCAGCGGCCACGGCTTCGGGGCGCTCGGTGACGTCGCGCATCACCAGGACAGGTTTGCCCAGGGACGGCGCCTCCTCCTGCACACCGCCGGAGTCCGTGAGGATGACGTGGGCATGTTGCATCAGGCGCACGAACGCCAGGTAATCCAGGGGCTTGATCAAGTGCACGTTGAGCAGGTCGCCCAGTTGTTCGGTCACCGGCCCCAATACGTTGGGATTGAGATGCACCGGGTAGACAATCTGGATATCAGTGCGCTGGGCCAGCTCGCGCAAGGCCTTGCAGATGTCCAGGAAACCCTCGCCGAAGTTTTCCCGACGATGACCGGTCACCAGTAGCAGCTTGCGTCCGGTTTGCAGGAACGGGAACTGTTGGTCCAGATCACCGCGCAACCGGGCATCGCCATTGATGCGTTGCGCAGTCAGTTGCAGTGCATCGATCACCGTATTGCCGGTCACCAGGCAGCGACCTTGCAGGCGTTCGCCCAGCAGGTTGTCCCGTGATTGGCCGGTAGGGGCAAAGAGCAGGTCGGCACTGAGATCGATGCAGCGACGGTTCATTTCTTCCGGCCATGGGCTGTAGATATCACCGGTGCGCAGCCCGGCTTCGACATGGCCTACGGGGATGCGCCGGTGGAAGGCGGCCATCGAGGCCACCATGGCCGAAGTCGTGTCGCCATGGACCAGCACCCGATCCGGCCGGGTCTGTTCCAGGACCGGGTCGATGGCGTTATAGAGGGCGGCAGTCAGGGAGTTGAGCGTCTGGTGCGGCGTCATCACGTCAAGGGTGAAATCAGCCTTGAGATCGAACAGATCCAACACCTGCGTGAGCATGCTTTGATGCTGGCCGGTGACGCAGATCAGCGATTCAATGCCTGGTTCGGCGGCGAGGGCCTTGACCAAAGGAGCCATCTTGATGGCTTCGGGACGGGTGCCGAAGATCGACAGGATCTTGATTCGTGGGACTTGAGTAGCGATGACGCCCTTCCTCGCGCAGTTTGCTGCGCCGCACAACAGTTCGCCCAAGTGCGGGTACGCACTTGAGTAAGTGATTTAAGTTAAGTGTGGTTCCAATATCCGAAAGGGGTTGTGCGCGTAAAGAAAGTTACGTGGTGGCACCTTGGTTTTTGGCTCGGCAGATTAATAGCATCAAAGAGCGTGGGCGCAAAGTTTTTTATAGGAAGTTTTATTAATATTTTTTAATAGCTCTAATTGAGGGTGGGGGAATGGCTGTTAATTTTCAGAGTTAATATTATTTGTTGTTGATTTTAAAGGGTTTTATTTTTGTTTTTTGTTGTTGTGGTGAAAGGTGTTCCGTTGTTAATTATTGGCGCCTGAAAAAACAAGATGGAGTTTTTGCATGTCGTAAGACTGGCGCCGGAATGTTGTCATTGGCTCGTAGTTGGTGGGCTTGAGTTAACTGTGTGCAAGGTGCTGTGACTGAGTTTTGTTCATTTTATTTTTATTTATTATGACGAACGGTTGGTAAATAACTTTTTAATCGGGCGTGCTGCTGTTCTTCAACCAAGGAAAGTTTGTGCCTGGTTTCGCAGGTGCGGGGGGCGGGCAGACCTGTGAACGCATAGCCGATAATCGCCCGCTTTGTCATGGGTTGGTGCCTGGGATATTGACCGAACTAACCGGTTGGTACATTTTAAGCGCCACATACGTCTTGCGACGCATTGCCAAGACCATAATAAAAAATAGAGGAACACCTCATGCGAACCTTTCTGCAAACGCCCGACACCTTTCCCTCGGTCTGGCGCTCCTGGCCTCAAGCCCCTCGGAACATCTCCATTTGGATTCGATAGCGGACACCGTCGCCGTTCTATCACCCCGGTTGGAACCCGGCACTCGACAATCCGAGAGGTCTTCAAGATGGCAAAAGTCGTCGATTTGTATTTCAAGCTGCTGAAGCTGCTGATCGTACTGTGCATGCTCGCAATGATCGTGCTGGTGTTCGGCAATGTGGTGCTGCGCTATGCCTTCAACTCCGGCATCAGTGTGTCGGAGGAGCTGTCGCGCTGGTTCTTCGTCTGGATGATTTTTCTCGGTGCCCTGGTGGCGCTCAAGGACCGTGCCCACCTGGGCATGGACAGCCTGGTCAAGCGCTTGCCGTCGGCAGGCAAGCGGATCTGCCTGGTCATCGGGCATCTGCTGATGTTGTACATCTGCTGGCTGATCTTCAGTGGCAGTTGGCAACAGGCGGCGATCAACCTGAACGTAGTCGCCCCGGCATCGGGATTGTCCATGGCGCTGTTCTATGGCGCCGGCCTGGTGTTCGGCGCCAGTGCCGCACCGATCCTGCTCTACGAGCTCTACCTGGCGTTGTTCGGCAAGCTCGGGGATGACGAACTGATGATGGTCAAGGACAACGACGGCGAGGCGATCACTCATCACCCCAGCACCTCTGATTCCATCAAGAGTACCCGCCCATGACGCTGGTTATTTTTCTCGGGTCCTTGATCGGCAGCATGGCACTGGGCATGCCCATCGCGTTTGCCTTGCTGGTGGTCAGCGTGGCGTTGATGGTTTACCTGGATCTGTTCGATGCGCAAATCATTGCCCAGAACCTGCTCAACGGCGCGGACAGTTTTCCGCTGATGGCCGTGCCGTTCTTCATGCTGGCCGGCGAAATCATGAACGTCGGTGGCCTGTCCAAGCGCATCGTCAACATCGCCATGGCGCTGGTAGGGCACAAGCGCGGTGGCCTCGGTTACGTGGCGATCATCGCTTCCTGCCTGCTGGCATCGTTGTCCGGTTCGGCCGTGGCCGATGCGGCGGCGCTGGCGGCGTTGCTGGTACCAATGATGGTCTTGGCCGGGCACAACCGAGGGCGCTCGGCCGGGTTGATCGCCGCCGGCAGCATCATCGCGCCGGTCATTCCGCCGAGCATTGGTTTCATCGTCTTTGGTGTGGCATCCGGGGTGTCGATTTCCAAGCTGTTCCTGGCCGGGATCGTACCGGGGTTGATGCTGGGGGCTTCGCTGGCCGTTGCCTGGTGGTACATCTCCCGCAGCGAGAACGTCGAGACACCGTCCAAACGTTCCCGTACCGAAGTGCTGCGCACGTTGCTCGATGGCAGTTGGGCGATGGGCCTGCCGTTGATCATCATCCTGGGCCTGAAATTCGGCATCTTCACGCCCACGGAAGCGGCGGTGGTCGCGGCGGTCTATTCGCTGTTCGTGTCCCTGGTGATCTACCGGGAAATGAAGGTCAGCCAGTTGTACGAAGTGATCCTGTCCTCGGCCAAGACCACTTCGGTGGTGATGCTGCTGGTGGCGGCGGCCATGGTTTCATCGTGGCTGGTGACCATCGCCGACCTGCCGGGCCAACTGGCGGAGCTGCTGGCGCCGTTCATGGACAACCAGACCGTTCTGTTGCTGGTGATGATGGTGCTGATCATCCTGGTAGGGACGGTGATGGACATGACCCCGACCATCCTCATCCTCACCCCGGTGCTGATGCCGGCCGTCATCCAGGCGGGGATCGACCCGGTGTACTTCGGCGTGCTGTTCCTGATCAACACGGCCATCGGCCTGATCACGCCGCCCGTGGGGACGGTGCTCAATGTGGTTTGCGGGGTGGCCAAGCTGGACTTCGAGGAAATCGTGCGCGGGGTATGGCCGTTCATGTTTGCGCAGTTTGTGGTGCTGTTGCTGTTGGTCCTGTTCCCGCAATTGGTCCTGGGGCCGTTGAAATTCTTCACCGGATAACACCGGTGCTGTTAGCTCGACCTAAAAAACAATAACGATCGGAGAGTGACATGGGAAAACTGATGAAAACCCTGCTGGCCGGGGCATGCGCGACGGGCTTGCTGTTGACCGGCGTGGCCAGCCACGCGGACGAGATCCGCGAGCGGACCTTGCGATTCGCCTTCCAGAACGTCAAGGAGCACCCCCAGGGGCAGGGGGCGCAAAAGTTCGCCGACCTGCTCAGCGAAAAGAGCGGCGGCAAGATCAAGGTCCGCCTGTTCCCCGGCGGCACGTTGGGCGGCGATGTGCAAACGGTGTCGGCGTTGCAGGGCGGCACACTGGACATCACGGTGCTCAACTCCGGCATCCTGGCCGCCCAGGCACCGGATTACGCCATGCTCGATTTCCCGTTCCTGTTCAACAACGTCGAGGAGGCCCATGCGGTCATCGATGGGCCGGTCGGGCAGAAGCTGGCGGCGCAACTGGACAGCAAAGGACTGGTAGGGCTGGGTTATTGGGACCTGGGTTTTCGCAACCTGACCAACAGCAAGCATCCCGTGACCAAGCTTGAAGACATGCAGGGCCTGAAGATTCGCGTCATCCAGTCGCCGATCTACCTGGAGACCTTCTCCGCCCTGGGCGCCAACCCCGTGCCGATGGCGTTCCCCGAGGTCTACACCGGCCTTGAGCAGCACACCATCGACGGCCAGGAAAACCCTTTCACGGTGATTGAGGGCAACAAGTTCTACGAAGTGCAGAAGTACCTTTCCGTCACGGGGCACATCTTCAATCCGCAATCGTTGATCATCAGCCAGAAAACCTGGAACCGTCTCAACGACGATGAAAAAGCGATGATTCGCGCGGCTGCGGCCGAGGCGCAAACATTCCAGCGTGAAGTCACGGCGGCGAGCATGGACAAGGCCAAGGCCACGTTGGCCGCTGCGATGACCGTCAATGAAATCACCCCTGCCGAGAAAGATCGCTTGCGTGAGCGGGTGAAACCGGTGGTCGACAAGTTCGCCAAATCCTTGGATGGCGACCTGGTGAAGATGATGTACGAGGAAATCGCCAAGGTGCGCGCGGCACAGTGAGGTGAATGGGCCTGTCCGGAGCAGACCCCATCACAGATCCCCGTGGGGCGGCCCCAGGATTTACATACGCCACAGATCCCCTGTGGGAGCGAGCTTGCTCGCGATTGCAGTGTGTCAGTCAACCTCAATGTGGCTGACCTGACGCCATCGCGAGCAAGCTCGCTCCCACAATTGTTTTGGGCTGGCCCAGGATTCATATACGCCACAGATCCCCCTGTGGGAGCGAGCTTGCTCGCGATAGCGGTGTGTCAGCCAACCTCAATGCGGCTGACTTGACGCCATCGCGAGCAAGCTCGCTCCCACAGGGATTTTTGTTTCGGCCAACGGTTATTCGGCTGGTACGGCCAGCCATTGGCCAATCACTTTCTGGTAGCTGCCATTGGCCTTGCTCAGGTGCAGCCACTGATCGACGTACATCTTCCAGGTGTTGTCATCCCGTGGCAGCAGGTAGGCCTTCTCGCCATATTGCAGGTAGCGGGTCGGGTTGACGGCGCACAGGCCGGGCTTGAGTTTTTGCTGGTAGAGCGCTTCCGAGGCGTCGGTAATCATCACGTCGGCTTTCTTGTCCAGCAGTTGCTGGAAGATGGTCACATTGTCATGGAAGCTGAGCTGGCCGTTGGGCAGGAACGCCCGGACGAAGGCTTCGTTGGTGCCGCCGGCCGGCTCGACAAGGCGCACCGAAGGCTGGTTCATTTGCTCGAGGGTCTGGTAACGCTCCTTGTCTTCGCAACGCACCAGGGGAATCTTGCCGTCCACGTCCAGAGTGGTGCTGAAATAGGCTTTCTTCTGACGCTCCAGCGTCACCGAAATCCCACCCATGCCGATGTCGCATTGGCCTGCAACCATATCCGGCATCAGGGTTTTCCAGGTGGTCTGCACCCATTGCACCTTGACGCCGAGGCTGGCGGCCAGGGAGCGCGCCATGTCGATGTCGATGCCTTCGTATTCGCCTGCTTCGGTTTTAAAGGTATAGGGCTTGTAGTCGCCGGTGGTGCACACCTTCAGTTCGCCGCGTTGCAGGACCTGGTCCAGCAGCGAAGGTGCCGGTTCGGCCAAGGCGCCGCAAGAGAGCGCCAACAGGCCACAGAACGTCATCGAGCTTGTTATGGTTTTCATCGTGAGGGGACGTCTCGTAGCGGAGGGAAACAAGATCAGGGAGTGTAGTAAAAGTGTTGGCAGGCTGTCACTGGAGCATGGCTGACGAACAGTCAGCAGACAGCGGTCTCAAAGGGGCGTCGCTGCAAGCTCTCCAGGTAGGCGCAGAACATATCGGCCATGGCGTCGCTGTAGATGGCAACGTCCGCAGGAGAGCGGGGCGCTGATGAAAAGCGCTTACCCACGGCACTGAGCGTGCTGATGACCAGGTCACCTGCCAGGGTGCGGGTTTGGGCCGGGGCGTCTGGCAACGCTTGCAGCATGAAAGCGTCCACCGACTGTTGCACCGACATCCGCGCGGCCTGGTGCTCGGGAGCGTCGCGGTAGAGCGGGGCGGCGTCGTTGAGGGCGACGCGTATCTGGGCTTCGTCACATTCGGACTGGATGAACGCCTGCACGAGGGTACGCAGGCGCTCGAAGGGCGGCTTGTGGGTGTCTTCAAGAATCTTGCGCAGCATGTCGCTGGTTTGCCGCCATTCATCACTTTGCAGGCGGAACAGGATCGCCGCTTTGTTCGGAAAGTATTGATACACCGAGCCGACGCTGACGCCCGCGCGTTCGGCAACACGAGCCACCGTGAAACGTGCCGCGCCCTGGGTCGCCAGAACCTGAACAGCCGCTTCCAGAACCGCGGCGACGAGCTCGGTGGAGCGTGCCTGTTTAGGCTGTTTGCGCGAGGAAATCTGCGGACTTGAGCGTTCGGACATGTGGGCATGAACCTCGGCAGGGAATGCGAATAGGAAATGCGACGGATTATTCGTATCTTGAATGCGACGAATTGATCGCATTCTAGTCGCCTCTGCAGGCAGCGTTCAACGTCACATCCATCCTCTGCGTGGGTAAGGTTATGACACAAGACAATATTCATCTCGGCGCTTCTTCGGCGCCTCAGGCAGCCGTTGAGGCCAATCCGGCACTCAAGCTGTTGCCGCTCACACTGACCGTATTCATCGGTTTCCTCACGATCGGCATGCAACTGCCGGTCTTGCCCCTCCATCTGCATGACACGCTGGGCATGGGCACGTTGGTGATTGGCCTGGTGGTCGGGGCACAGTTCGCCGCGGCGCTGTTGTCACGGGCCTGGGCCGGCAATTTTGCCGACATGCGCGGTGGCAAACGCGCGGTCATGACCGGGCTGGTGACAGCCGCGGTTTCAGGGCTGGACTATTTGCTTTCCCTGGCGTTCGTTGCCGCGCCGGTCACGTCGGTCTGGCTCTTGTCTGGTGGTCGGGTGCTGCTGGCAATTGGCGAAAGCCTCATTGTCACCGGTGCGCTGGGGTGGGGCATCGGCCTGGTGGGGGCGCAGCATGCCGGCAAGGTCATGGCCTGGAACGGCATCGCCATGTACGGGGCCTACGCACTGGGTGCTCCGCTCGGCGTGGTGCTCAACGGCGCCTGGGGGTTCACCGGCATTGCCATGGCCTCGATGTTCATTCCGCTACTGGCCTTGCCGATTGTCGCGGGGGTGCGCGCTGTCGCCCCTACGGCGACCCGGCGAACACCGTTCTACACGATGCTCGGGGCTGTGTGGGTTCCCGGCATGGGGTTGGCGTTTTGCAGCGTCGGCTTTGGTGTCCTCACGGCGTTCATTGCCCTGTTGTTCGCAGCCAGGGATTGGGGCAACGCTTCCTTGGCGTTCACGGCGTTCGGTGTGGCTTTCATCGCTGCGCGCCTGCTTTTCGGGCACCTTCCGGACAAGATTGGCGGCGCTCGCGTCGCCCTGGTCTGCGTATTGATCGAAACCGTTGGGTTGCTGCTGATCTGGAGCGCCGACACCGCGACCATGGCTTATGTGGGCGCGGCTTTCACCGGCTTCGGTTACTCCCTGGCGTTTCCCGGCTTCGGCGTGGAAGCGGTACGGCGTGCGCCGCCGCAGGCACGCGGTCTCGCCATGGGGGCCTACGTCGCGTTTCTTGATATTTCCCTGGGCATCACCAGTCCGCTGGCCGGTTTGTTGGCCAGTGGCTGGGGCATCGGTGCGGTTTACCTGGGCGGCGCCATTGCCGTTGGGCTGTCCTTCGGGGTGGCCTTGATGCTGCTCAGAGGACGGCAAGCACAAGTTCAATACAAATCCTGAGTCTTCGATGGGTTATAGAAGATTTTTGGTCTCGGTTTTTAGAACAGGAGCGTTGCATATGCACGTATTCGTTACCGGTGCCACGGGCTGGGTTGGAGCGTCCGTGGTGAAGGATCTGATCGCCTCCGGGCATCGGGTCACGGGCCTGGCCCGATGCGAAGAAAAAGGCGCGACACTGGCTGCGACAGGCGCGAAGGTGATTTCAGGCACGTTGGATGATCTCGAGATCTTGCACAGCGCAGCCTCGGCGGCGGACGCGGTGATTCACACGGCGTTCAATCATGACTTCTCGCGATTTGCCGAAAATGCCCAGCAGGACCGTCGCGCCATCGAAACGTTGGGCGATGCGTTGCGCGGCTCCGACCGGCCGTTGCTGGTGACGTCGGGCCTGTTTGGATTGACGCGGGGCGCGAGTGAACTGGAAGTGGTGAGCCCGGCTTCGCTCCGCAAGTCCGAAGCCGCCGCCCGGGACCTGGCCGAGCATGGGGTGCGTGTGGCGACGGTGCGACTGGCGCCCTCGGTCCATGGCCTCGGCGACCATGGCTTCGTGCCGATCCTGATTCGCCTTGCCCGGCAAAGCGGCGTATCGGCTTACCCTGGTGATGGCAGTCATTGCTGGTCGGGTGTGCATCGACAGGATGCCGCGCGGGTTTATCGGCTTGCCTTGGAGCAGGGGGTGACGCAATCCGTCTACCACGCCGTCGCCGACGAGGCCGTGCCGTTCAAGGACATTGCCCAGGCGATCGGTCGTGGCCTGGGGTTGCCGGTCGAATCCCGGGAGCGCGAGCATTTCGGCTGGTTCGCCCATATGGCGGCGGCGAACATGGCGGTGTCCAGCGAATACACCCGTGCCTTGCTGGGCTGGATGCCAAGCGGCCCGGGATTGTTGGATGATCTTGCGTTGCCGGGTTATTACCACGCCGATTGAAATGAGTAACCTGTGGCGAGGGAACGGTGTGGGGCCTAGCGGGAAATGATCCCGTGGTCGATCGCGTATTTCACCAGGGCCGCGGGCTTGTCGATGTTCAGCTTGCGGCGGATGCTCAGGCGATGGGTTTCGACGGTGCGTACGCTGATGTCCAGTTCACGGGCCATTTCCTTGTTGTTCAGGCCCTGGACCATTTTGTACAGCACCTGGCTTTCCCGTGGTGTCAGCTCGTTGTCGGTGTGTGGGTCGGTGGCGAGCCGCTGGGCAATCTCGGCACTGTAGAAGGTGCCGCCGCTGATGATGGCTTCGATGGCCGCGATGATTTCCCGCGATGGCGCGTTCTTGAGCACGTAGCCGCTGGCGCCGGAACGCACGGACTCGCTCACGTACTCATAATTGTCGTACATGCTGAGGATCAGGATCTTGAGGCTGGGGTATTGCTTGCCCAGCAGCCGGGTCAGCTCGAGCCCGTTCTTATCCTTGAGGCCGATGTCCATCAGCAGCAGGTCCGGTTGGCAGCGACCGACCATTTCGATCGCTTGCGCGCCGTTCTCGGCTTCGCCCACCACATCCAGTTGCGGCATCACCGACAGCAGGGCCCTGATGCCGTCGCGGACCAGGGAATGGTCATCGACCAGTGCGACGCGAATCACGGGAGGCAGGTTCATCGACGAGTGCTCTTGTTGGCGTGGGCGTGCATCAGTTTTCCGTGACCGAGAGGTTCATGGGCAGCAGGATGTCCAGTTCGCTGCGGCCCGGTACGGACGTCACTTCCAGGCGACCGCCGAAATGTTCGACCCGCTCGCGGATATTGCGCAGGCCGATGCCGGCATGGCCGCGTTCCACTTGCGGGACGTTGAACCCCATCCCGTCGTCGACCACCGTCAGTCGCAAGGACTGGCTGGAACCGAACAGGGTAATGCCGACGCTTTTCGCCCCGGCATGGCGCTCGATATTGGTCAGGGCTTCCTGGGCAATGCGAAACAGTGAGACAGGGGCGCCATTTTCAAGGCGGCAATCGAATTCGTTGCTTCGATAGGACACTTCCAGCCCGCTGCGCTGCTGGAACTCGGTGGCGAGCTGGCCGATGGCGGCGGGCAGGCCCAAGGTGTCGAGCAGGGACGAGCGCAAGTCGTGGGAGATATTACGGATTTCGCCGATGGCTTCGCCGAGCCGGTCGGTGGCGTTCTTCAGGATGCCCAGGCCATTTTCCTGGCCATTCTCCAACACGTGGCTGGCCAGTTCGAACTGGAATTTTATCGACACCAGCAGTTGGCTGATGCCGTCATGCAGCTCGCGCGAAACCCGCGAGCGTTCTTCTTCCTGCAAGCTGACGATGCGCTGGTTCAAGCGCTGCAGTTTTTTGTCGGCCAGGCGATGCTCGCTGACATTGAGGGTCATGCCGCCGGCGAACACCAGCAGGACCGCCACCAACGCGATCGCGGCAATGGCTTGCATGGTGGTGTGGATGCCGTGGGCGACTTCGTCACGGGCTTTCTGGGTGGCGCGCTCTACATCTTCCAGGTAAATCCCGGTGCCGAGCATCCAGCCCCATTTGTCCAGCATCACGACATAGGCCAGCTTGTCGGTCACCTGGCCGGAGGAGGGCTTGTTCCAGGCATAGCGCTGGAACCCTTCGCCTGACTCGGCGCTTTTGATCAGCGCCTGGATGACCGGCAGGCCGTGGGGGTCCTTCATGTCCCAGAGGTATTGCCCCACCAGCTCCGACTGGCGGGCATGCATGAGGCTGCGGCCCTGGCGGTCGTAGACGAAGAAGTAACCGTTGATACCGAAGCTGAGCTTGCGCAGTTCTTCCAGGACCTGCTGTTGCGCGCGCTCGTCGCCCTGGCCGTCGTTGTACAGCGGTGCGATCAGGCTCTGCGCCATCTCGACATAGTTCTTCAGCTCGGCGCGCTTGCTCGCCAGGATGCTGTCTTCGATCAGTTGCGCCTGTTGATCGCCCAACTGGCGGTTGAGCGAGATCACCAGGGCGCAGATGACGGCGATGGCCAGGGCCAGCGGCAAAATCCCGAGGGCGACGATTTTGTGTTTGAGCAGCATCTGTACTCCTGTCCGGGCTCGGCGGGGAGGCGAATGGCGGCATCATATGCCAAACCCATGGGGGAGGCATAAAACCTGTGGGAGCGAGCTTGCTCGCGATGACCTCGGATCAGCCAGCCGGGATGTCGCCTGACACAATGCCATCGCGAGCAAGCTCGCTCCCACAGGGGATGGGTGTCTACGTAGAACTACGTAGATGGCCCGTACGTAGTACTGCGCATTTATTTATTGACGACTTGCAGGGATATTGGGCCGGCTCCGAATAGCCGGGGCACACTATAAAAACAATCGCCGCAATCCACTGGATATCGGCAGGAGACATGCAATGACAACCCGTCTGGTTAAACACCTCGCCTGGTTTGCCGTGGCTGTTCTGGGAGCTTGTGCGTTGAGTGTCGTGGCCTTGCGCCGAGGCGAGGCGATCAACGCCCTCTGGATCGTCGTCGCCGCCGTGGCCATCTACCTGGTCGCCTACCGCTACTACAGCCTCTTCATCGCCAACAACGTGATGCAACTCGATGCGCGCCGGGCCACTCCCGCCGTGCTCAACAACGATGGCCTGGACTACGTCCCGACCAACAAGCACATCCTCTTCGGCCACCACTTCGCGGCCATTGCCGGTGCGGGGCCGCTGGTCGGGCCGGTGCTGGCGGCGCAGATGGGCTACCTGCCCGGCACGCTCTGGCTGATCGCCGGCGTGGTGCTGGCCGGTGCGGTGCAGGACTTCATGGTCCTGTTCCTGTCCACTCGCCGCAACGGTCGCTCCCTGGGCGACATGGTGCGCGAGGAAATGGGCCGCATCCCCGGCACCATCGCGCTGTTCGGCTGCTTCCTGATCATGATCATCATCCTCGCGGTGCTGGCGCTGATCGTGGTCAAGGCCCTGGCCGAGAGCCCGTGGGGCATCTTCACGGTAATGGCAACCATCCCGATCGCGATGTTCATGGGCATTTACATGCGCTACATCCGCCCGGGCCGCATTGGTGAGATCTCGCTCATCGGCGTGCTGTTGCTGCTGGGTTCGATCTGGCTGGGCGGGCAAATCGCCGCCGACCCGGTCTGGGCCAAGGCTTTCACCTTCACCGGGATCCAGATCACCTGGATGCTGATCGGCTACGGTTTCGTCGCGGCGGTGCTGCCGGTGTGGCTGATCCTGGCGCCGCGGGACTACCTGTCGACCTTCCTCAAGATCGGCACCATCGTCGCCCTGGCGATCGGCATCCTGGTCACCATGCCCGAGCTGAAAATGCCGGCGCTGACCCAGTTCACCGACGGCACCGGGCCGGTGTGGAAGGGCGGGCTGTTCCCGTTCCTGTTCATCACCATTGCCTGCGGCGCGGTCTCGGGCTTCCATGCACTGATCTCCTCGGGCACCACGCCCAAGCTTCTGGATAACGAAACCAACGCCCGCTACATCGGTTACGGCGGCATGCTGATGGAGTCCTTCGTGGCGATCATGGCCATGGTCGCCGCTTCGGTGATCGAGCCGGGCGTGTACTTCGCCATGAACAGCCCGGCGGCGATCGTCGGCGGTGACGTGGTGGCCGTGGCCCAGACCGTCAGCAGCTGGGGTTTTGCCATCACGCCCGAGGCGCTGCAGGCGGTGGCCAAGGACATCGGCGAGACCACCGTGCTGGCCCGTGCCGGCGGTGCGCCGACCCTGGCGGTGGGGATCGCGCAGATCCTGCACTCGGTGCTGCCGGGTGAGAACACCATGGCGTTCTGGTACCACTTCGCGATCCTGTTCGAAGCGCTGTTCATCCTCACGGCCGTGGACGCCGGCACCCGTGCCGGGCGGTTCATGCTCCAGGACCTGCTGGGCTCGTTCGTGCCGGCCCTCAAGCGCACCGAATCGTGGACCGCCAACCTGATCGCCACCGCCGGTTGCGTGGCGCTGTGGGGTTACCTGCTGTACCAGGGCGTGATCGATCCGCTGGGCGGCATCAACACCTTGTGGCCGCTGTTCGGCATCTCCAACCAGATGCTGGCCGGTATCGCCCTGATGCTCGCCACCGTGGTGCTGATCAAGATGAAGCGCCAGCGCTACGTCTGGGTCACGCTGCTGCCGGCGTCCTGGCTGCTGATCTGCACCACCACCGCGGGCCTGATCAAGCTGTTCGACGCCAACCCGGCGATCGGCTTCCTGGCCCTGGCGCGCAAATACAACGATGCCCTGGCCGCCGGCCAGATCCTGGCCCCGGCCAAGAGCATCGAGCAGATGCAGCACGTGGTGTTCAACGCCTACACCAACGCGACGCTGACGGTGTTGTTCCTGTTCGTGGTCTTCAGCATCCTGTTCTATGCGCTCAAGGTCGGCATCGCCGCCTGGGGCACCAAGGAACGCACGGACAAGGAAGCGCCATTCCAGGCCCTGCCGGACGCTTGATAGAGGATTGCAACGATGTTCAATGATTTGAGTCGCCTGGGTAAATACCTCGGTCAGGCCGCCCGCCTGATGGTCGGCATGCCCGACTACGACAACTACGTCGAGCACATGCAAACCAAGCACCCGGACAAACCGATGATGGACTACGAGGCGTTTTTTCGTGAACGCCAGGAGGCCCGTTACGGCGGCAAGGGTGGGCCCAAGTGCTGTTGAATTGAGCTAAACCCAACCCCCCTGTGGGAGCGGGCTTGCTCGCGAA
>NZ_FOVS01000034.1:0-66883 GCF_900115235.1 Pseudomonas sp. NFACC24-1 | reverse complement strand
GCTCCAGTTGACCGACGAACGCACAGTGTCGGTTTCACCCACCAAGGTGCTGGTTTCGCTGATGACATCCTTGAGGTCGTCGACCGTGTAGATGTCATTGCCCGTACCGCCGCTCAAGGTATCGGCACCCGCGCCACCATCGAGGTTATCGTTGCCCGCCCCACCCTGGAGGTTGTTCGCCGAGGCATTGCCTATCAGGCTGTTGCTCAGCTCGTTGCCAATCACGGTGAACGCCCCGGTACCGCTCAGGATGACGCTTTCGACGTTGCGCAGATTACTGAGGTTCAGGTCGACGACGCTGCTCGACGCGCTCGCGGCATAAGTGAGGGTCAGGCTGTCGCGACCCTGATCGACATTCTCTTGGACCAGGGTCAGTTCAGCGAACTGATCGAGCGTATAGGCATCATTCCCCGCGCCACCGATCAGCGTGTCCCGCCCGGCGCCACCGTTCAGCACGTTGTTGCCGGCGTTGCCGGTCAGCACGTTGTTCAGGGCGTTGCCGGTACCACTGATCTGAGCTACACCGGTCAGGATGAGATTTTCCAGGTTGGCGCCCAGCGTCCAGTTCACCGAAGCGCGCACGGTATCGATTTCGCTGGCCAAGGTCGTGGCTTCGGTGACGACATCCTTGAGGTTGTCTACCACGTAGGTGTCATTGCCGGCACCGCCGATCAGGGTATCGATACCGCTGCCGCCGTCCAGGGTATTGGCACCGGCGTTGCCAGTGATGCGGTTGTTCAACGCGTTGCCCGTGCCATTGAGATTGGCGCTTGAGCTCAGCGTCAGGACCTCGATGTTGGCGCCCAGGGTGTAATCGACCGCAGAGATGACCGTGTCGGTTTCGCTGGCCAGGGTGCTGCTTTCCTGGATCACGTCACCGGTATTGTCGACAACGTAAGTGTCATTACCCGCCCCGCCGATCATCGTATCTTTGCCGGCACGACCGTTCAGAACGTTGGCCAGCGCATTACCGATCAGCGTGTCCGCGTTGGCCGAGCCAAATGCGTTTTCGATCTTGGCGCCATAGGCGATCGCCAGCCCTTCGTTGAAAGCGGCCTGAGTAGTGAGGTCCGTAAACGCTTGGCCGATTTTGCTGAACTGGCCTTCATTCAGGTTGATGCGGACTGCTTCCTGCTGATTGAAGGCATCAATTGAATCAGTACCGCCGGCGTCCCAGATAGTTTCGAAAATCGACTGTCCAGCAGCCCAGCTATACGAGTTGTTACCCGTTTGCCACTGAGTATTCGCACCGTAGAGACTCTGGATGGCAGCGATATCCAGCAACATGGGCGTGGTTGGCTGATAGGAATACGCGGCGTCGTAACTCATGACCGTATAACGGACATCATCGAACTGAGGAGCAAGCACCGTCGGGTTCGACAGCAACTGGGAAAACGGATGCTTGAGACCCAGCGCGTGACCGATCTCATGGACAAAGACCAGGTAGTCATAAGTGCCTTTGACAGGACTCGGGTCGTTCGTCACCGGTCCGATCCAGACATCACCGGCGCTCGGGGTTTCATCGGGAAAATAAGCCCAGGCAGCGGTGTCGTCGTCCATATTCTGGTAGCCGCCGAAACGCAGGTCTCCCACATTGGTAGCGGATTCTCCGACCTGTGTGAACCTGATATTGGCGACCGAGCTCCACATCCCGAGCGCACTGACGATACTGTTCTGCTGGGCTGATGTCAGGACGTAGCCGGCCTCATATTCATTCTCACTGCTGTAGTCGGCGGCGAAAAATGAACTGTTCGTCATGAAGCTGTACGTCAGGGACGTGGACCCTGACGAGCCCATCCAATAGGTGCCGACCAGCAAGCTATCAACTTGCGCATTGCCGGTCCGCATAGCGGACCAAGTAGAAGAATAACCAAGTGGGCTGGGCATGCGAAGCTTCCTGTAAGCAATCTGCGGCCTTCCAGAATGCGGCCGCTACAAAGGGGTTATTTTGCATTAGAAACACAAAAAGTGATATCACATAGCCACTTTTTATGCGTTGAATCCACCAACTATGGTGCAACCAACCAATCATTCGCCCGGCGAATGTCCCCATCCCCCAATCGACCGCTCCAGCGATGCAGCACCAGCAAACTGGTCACGAACTTGTATTGGGACTGATAGAAATCACGCCGTGCACGAAACTCTTCCTTGATGCTATCGAGCACATCGACGGCATTCTTGACCCCGTAGCCAAAGGCTTTTTCCGTGGCCATGCGTGACTTCTCGGCAGACTCCAGCGCACGCCGTGTTGCCTTGATCCGGCTGAGTTCGGCGCTCATGCCGAGATAAGCCGTGCGGGTTTCCTTGATGACCTGGCGACGCAAGGCCTCCAGTTCTTGCTGGGCGACTTCCTTGTCACTTTCGGAACTCGATACTCGTGCCCGGGTGGAGCCGCCGCTGTAGAGCGGCATCTGCAAATCCAGGGAGGCCACGAGGTTGTCCGAGCGAGGCGTCACGGCGCCTTCATAACCGATATCACTGCGCTGCGCCGTCAAGTTCAGGCCCAGCCGGGGAAGATGCCCTGCCTTGTTTTCAGCGATGGCCGCCTCAGCGGCGAGGACGCTGTGCTCCCGGGCGTGCAACGCCGGGTTGCTGTCGAGTGCCGTCTGCACCCAGTAGTCCTGCGCTTGCGCCGGCAGGCTGAAGGCTGGATTGTCGCCGATGCGCTTGAACCGCTCGCTGACATCGCGCCCCACCAGTTCGGAAATCGCTTCACGGCTGACCAGGACCTTGTTGCTGGCTTCGATCTCGTCTGCCTTGAGCGCATCCACCCGCGCCTCAAGATCCAGTGCGTCGGTCACCATCGCCATCTGTCGCGCGTACAAGGCCTTGACCCGCTTGAGGTTACGCTCCGTCGCCTGCAGTTCGCTGCGCACCAACGACAGCTCGTCTTCCGCGGCAAGCACGGCGAAATAGCGCTCGGACAGGTCGATGCTGGCCTGCACCTGGGTATCGGTCGACTCGTAGCCACTCTGCCGGGCCAACTCGATGTACTTCTGGTAACTGCGCCACACCTGTGGATCGTAGATCACCTGATTGAGCACCACGGCCATGCGCTTGCCGTTGTACTGGATACGGTTCAGGTCGTCGTCGCGCCGGCCGCGGTTGACGCTGCTGCTGGCGTTGAGCTGCGGCAACAATTGACCGAAGGCCGCCCGCTCCTTGCCCTCGCCGCTTCGGGTCAGGGCTTGTGCCCGCAGGACGCGCGGATCGGCCCCCTGCGCTTCCTGGTGCAATTGCCACAGGTCGACATAAGTGTCGTCAGCGAGGGCTCCCAGTGGCATGAGGACCAGGCACAGGATGATCAGGCGCTTCATCTCAGTCCTCGATCAACGAACGGGCGAACACATTGCTCGCAGGCTGCATCAAGTATTGCAACAGCGTCCGCGCCCCCGTATTGACCAGCACTTCGACCGGCATTCCCGGCACCAGGGTAAGGTTGCCCAGCGTCTGGCGCCCTTTGTCCGTCAGGGCTACGCGTGCCAGGTAATAAGCCGTGCCTGTGTCCTTGTTGATCAGACGGTCGGCGGAGATCTGCACCAGCCGCCCCTCGATGACGGGCGTGGTGCTGCTCTTGAATGCGCTGAAGCGAATGTCCGCCAACTTGCCCAACGCGATGCGGTCGATGTCCATCGGTGACACTTGCGCCTCGACGATCAATTCCTCGTTGGCCGGGACGATGTCCAGCAGCGCAGTGCCCGGGCTGACCACAGCACCGAGGGTGTGGACAGTCATGCCCATGACCATTCCGGACTCGGGCGCGAGGATATCGGTACGTTGATCGCGGTCCTGCAAGGTGGCCAGTCGCTCGCGCAACTCATACACCTTGGTCCGCGCATCGCCCAGCAGGCCGGCGACTTCGCTGGCGAAGGCCTTTTTCAATTGCAGGATCTTCAACTTCGCCTCGTCGACATGGACCCGCGCTTGCGCGATCTCGGACTGGCTTTCGGCTATTTCGGTTTGCAGGCGAGCGAGGCTGCGCTCCTGCTCGCGCAAACGCTGTTTGTCCACGTAGCCTTCGGCAAGCAGTGCCCGCAGATCGACTATTTCGTCTTGATAGGAGGCCGCCAGCATCTGCTTGCTGGCGATGATGGCCTTGAATCCGCGAATCTGTTCCTCGATTTGTCCGATGGTCTTCTCTTGCAAACCGATTTCACCCAGCAACGAGGTCCGTCGAGTCTGGAAAATTCGTGCCTCACTGTCCCGGGCCTCTTGCACTCGCGGGTCAGCGGGGTCCAGGGCCGGCACCGCCACTGGCTCGGGCAGCGCGTCACGTTCCGCCTCCAACCGGGCCTGCAACTGGAGCGCGGCGATCAACTGGCTGCGCGTTGTTTCCATTTCCGAACGCGCCTGGGTGTTGTCGAGCACCAGCAACACATCGCCGGTTTTCACCAGGTCCCCGTCGTGGACACGCAGTTCGCGCACGATGCCACCTTCCAGGTGCTGCACCGTCTTGCGGTAACTTTTGACCGTGACCACGCCCGGCGCGAGTGCCGAGCTGTCGAGGGGAGCCAATGCCGCCCAGCCACCGAACAGGCCAAAGGTGACCAGCAGCATGAGGTAGCCGACGCGGCGGATCGGCCTGTCATCGACGGGCAACGCGGAGGATGAGTGCTGACTGTTTTGCATGAAATGGCTCATCCGTTTCCTACGGTTGAATCGCGGCAGCCTGACGGGCCGCGGGTGTTACGTCTCGCAGGCGGGCCAGGACCTGATCCCGCGGCCCGAACAGACTCAGTTCGCCTTGATTAAGCACCAGCAGTTTGTCCACTTGCGCCAGCACACCGGATCGATGGGTAATGACAAACACCGTGGCCCTGCTCTGCCTGAGCTTCTGCAGCGCCTCGGCGAGCATCTTTTCTCCGGCATCGTCCAGGTTGGAGTTCGGTTCATCGAGCACTACCAGGCGCGGCTCACCGTACAAGGCGCGGGCCAGGCCGATACGTTGTCGCTGGCCGCCGGACAACCCACCGCCATTGGCTCCGATCAAGGTGTCGTAACCCTCGGGCAGTTGCAGAATCAACTCATGCACACCCGCCATGCGCGCGGCGGCGACCACGGCAGGTGCGTTCACCGGGCCGAAGCGGGAGATGTTCTGGCTGATCGTGCCTTCGAAGAGTTCGATGTCCTGGGGCAGATAACCGATGTACTGGCCCAACTCCTCGCGACGCCATTGGCTGATGTCCGCACCGTCCAGGCGCACGGTGCCGGCCAGGCTTGGCCAGACACCCAACAACGCCCTGGCCAGGGTCGACTTCCCGGCACCGCTGGGGCCAATGATGCCCACTACTTCGCCCGCGGCCACCTGGAAATTCACGCCGCGGAGAATCGGTTTGCGAGCGTCCGGCGATCCCGCCGAAAGACCCTCGACGCGAATCGCCCCTTCGGGTGCCGGCAACGGCATGCGTTCAGGCTCGGCGGCAATCTTGAGCAGCAATTCGTGCAGGCGGGCATATTGCGCGCGGGCGCCCAGGAAGCCTTTCCATACGCCGATCAACTGATCGATGGGCGCCAACGCACGCCCCAGCAAAATCGAGCCGGCAATCATCAGCCCGGACGAAATCTCGTGATTGATCGTCAAATAGGCACCCAGGCCCAGCACCAGCGACTGAACGATCTGCCGGAACGTCCTGGACACCGAGGTGATGGTCGCGGCACGGTCGCTGGCCAGGCTTTGCAGGGCGAGAATCTTATGGGTTCGCCCGCTCCAGTGCTCGCGCAAGCTGGCAAGCATGCCCATGGATTCCACTACTTCGGCATTGCGCAAGCTTTTGTTGGTGAACGCAGTGGCCGCCATCTGTTCACGGTTGGCAGCCTGCAGCGGCGAGTGGGTGAGTTTTTCGTTGGCAAAGGCCAGCGCGCCCAGCAACACGGCACTCACGATCCCCATCCAGCCGTACCAGGAATGAAACATGAACATGACAGCCAGGTAGATCGGGATCCACGGCGCGTCGAAAAATGCAAACAGGCCGTTGCCCGTCAGGAACTGGCGCAAACCGTTCAGGTCGCTCAAAGGCTGGGCCGTGGCATTCATGCCGCTGGTATTGAGCGCCTGCTTGAAGCTGGCGTCGAACAGACGCCGGCTCAGCAGCGTATCCAGTCGAGTACTGATCCGCACCATAATCCGCGAACGGACCCACTCCAAGCCACCCATCGTGATCATCAACAGCAACATGATCAACGTCAGCATCAACAACGTCGACAAGCTGGCGCTGCCTACCGCGCGGTCATACACCTGCAGCATGTAGAACGAGGGAACCAGCATCAGCAGGTTGACGAAAAAACTGAAAAAACCAACGGAAAGAAAACTACCTTTGCAGACGGCAAGGGCGCCTTCCAGTTCGGTCCTGACGTGGGCTGACATGGTTCATCACCTGAGGTCCGATTCTGGTCAAACCTGAAAAATCACAAGGGCACAGGCGCGCGAACGCCTGGAATATCTTTCGGCGAGACACCATTGGAGCGCCCGCACAATCGGATCTACCGCGCTGTATCGGCACGCCTGTGCGGTTCTTAAGGAAAAATTGAAATTGATGTGACAGGTGATACGCCACGCAGGATGGCGCTGCGTGGCGGGCGACACAAGATCAAATACTCAAGCCTCAGCCTCCCAGCGACGAAACAACACGCTGGCATTGACGCCACCGAACCCGAACCCATTGGAAAGCGCATGGGTAATCGGCATCTTCCTGGCTTTCAAGCCAACCAGATCAAGCCCAGCGGCGGCCTCGTCAGGATGAACCAGGTTCAGGGTCGGCGGCACGATCTGGTCACGCAGCGCCAATACCGTGAAAACGGCTTCAATGCCCCCAGCCGCGCCCAGCAGGTGGCCGGTAGCCGATTTAGTCGAGGTAATCGCCACCCCGGAGTCCGTGCCGAACACCGAACGAATCGCCGCCAGTTCCCCGCTGTCGCCGACCTGGGTAGACGTCGCGTGGGCATTGATATGCTGCACGTCGGCTGGGCTGACAGCGGCCTGGCGCAGCGCCTGTTCCATTGCGCGGCGGGCGCCGTTGCCGTCTTCCGGGCCGGCCGTCAGATGGTAGGCATCGGCGCTGGTGCCATAACCGACCAGCTCCGCCAGGGGTTTGGCCCCACGCGCCAAGGCGTGCTCCAGCGACTCGATCACCAACAACCCCGCGCCTTCGGCCATGACAAAGCCGTCGCGGTCACGGTCGAAGGGGCGCGAAGCTTCCTGCGGGCGGTCGGCAAAACCGGTAGAGAGCGCCCTGGCCGCCGCGAAACAGCCCAAGGTCACGCGATCGATCGCTGCCTCGGTACCGCCGCAAACGGCAATGTCCGCCTCGCCGCTCCGGATCAGCCGGGCCGCATCGCCGATGGCCTGGACGCCGGCCGCACAGGCGGTTACCGGTGCACCGAGGGGGCCTTTGAGGCTATGCCGGATGGACACGTGGCCGGCCGCCATGTTGGCGAGAAACGCCGGTGCCGAGAACGGTGACAGCCGACGCGGCCCTCGCGAGTCGGTGGTGCGTACGGCATCGGCAATGGCGCCAAACCCACCCACGCCCGATGCAATGATCGTCGCGGTCCGCTCCTGGTCGACGGTTTCAGTCGGATGCCAGCCCGCCTGCTCCAGGGCCTCATGGGCGGCCGCCAGCGCAAACTCGATGAAACGATCCATTTTCTTGCGATCCTTGGCCGCGATAAAGCGTTCCGGGTCATAACCGGCAACGGCATCCTCTTCCAGAGAGGGCACCTGGCCGCCGACCCCGACGCCGGTACCCTCGGTGAACGCCTCGGGCAGGCTACGGATGCCGGAACGCCCAGCCAGCAGCCGCTGCCAGACGTGCTCCACGCCACAACCCAGGGGGCCGACGACGCCGACACCCGTGACTACAATGCGTGTTTGACCTGTTGCAGTACTCATGGAAACCTCTTCAATTTCTGTAGATGCTCACTGGAGCGGTATGCGCTTAATCGCTTATGCCAGGGCTGCTGTTTCAGTTTGAACGGTATTGACCGGACGGATTTTGAACCAGATGGCATACATCGCCGGCAGGAACACCAGCGTTATGATGGTGCCGACGAAGGTGCCGCCAATCAGGGTGTAGGCCAGCGTTCCCCAGAAAACGGAATGGGTCAGCGGGATAAATGCCAGGATCGCCGCCACCGCCGTCAGCAGCACTGGACGAGCCCGCTGCACCGTGGCTTCGATGACCGCGCGGAACGGGTCCAGCCCCTCCTTCGCGTTCTGATGGATCTGCCCGATCAGAATCAGCGTGTTGCGCATCAGGATGCCCGACAGCGCGATCAGCCCCACCAGGGCGTTGATGCCAAATGGCTGATGGAAAATCAGCAACGTCGGCACCACGCCGATCAACCCCAACGGCGCAGTGAAGAACACCATGATCATGGCCGGGATCGAGCGCACCTGGACGATGATGATCAGCAACGTCAGGGCGATCATGATCGGCAGCAGCGGTACGATGGCCTGGCCGGCTTTGCCGGACTCCTCGATGGCCCCCGCCTGCTCGATCCGGTAGCCGCCGGGCAGCGTGTCGATGATCGGTTGCAGTTGCTTGATAATCGCACTCGACACATCCGGCGGTTGCAGGCCTTCGGCAATGTCGCCGCGCACGGTAATGGTCGGGGTCCGGTCACGGCGACGCAGGATCGGATCCTCCATGCGCACGTCCACTTCGCCAACCTGGGACAACGGAATACGCTGCCCTGCCGCGCCCACCAGGGTAAAGCCCTCGATCCGCGCCGGGTCGAGGCGGATGTCCCCGGCGGCGCGTCCCACCACCTGCACCGAACGAATGTCCTCGCGAACCGCCGTGATCGGCACCCCGGCCAGCAGGAATTGCAATTGCTCGGCGACGGCACTGGACGTCAGCCCAACCGCCTGCAAGCGATCCTGGTCCAGATTGAAATGCAGCGTCGGCGTCAGTGGGCCCCAATCGGTATTGACGGTCCTCATCATCGGGTTGGCTTGCATGACCTCTTGGACGCGGCTTGCGATCTCCCGCAGTTTCGACGGGTCAGGTCCCATCACCCGGTAGGCCACGGGAAAGGGTGAGTACGGACCAAAGACAATTTGCGTCGCCCTGACCCGGGCCTCCGGGGCCAGCCCTTCAGCGACCGCTTCGCGCAGGCGGAACTTGAGGGTTTCCCGCGCTTCCTGGTCGTCTGTCAGCACCACGATCTTGGCGAACGATGGGTCAGGCAGTTCCGGCGCGATCGCCAGGAAAAAGCGCGGTGCGCCCTGCCCTATATAAGCCGTGACGATTTTGGCTTGCTCCTGTTTCTGCAGCCACGCCTCAACCTTGGCGGTGGCGGCGCTGGTCTGCTCGATGGAGGTGCCATAGGGCATTTGTACTTCGATCATGACCTCGGGACGGTCCGACGTCGGGAAGAACTGCTTCTTGACCTGGCCCATGCCCAGGATGGCGACCACAAACAGTGTGATGACGGTGCCGGCCACCAGCCATTTGCGGGCGATCACCCGCGTCAGGATTCGCCGGAAGCGGTTGTAGCGTGGGGTGTCGTAGATGGCCGCCTGTCCGCCTTCGACCTTCTTGATGTCCGGCAACATCTTCACCCCCAGGTAGGGGGTGAACGCTACTGCGACCACCCAGGAGGCAATCAGGGCAATGCCGACGATCCAGAACATGTTGCTGGTGTATTCGCCAGCAGTGGACTGGGCGAAGCCGTTGGGCATGAAGCCGATCGCCGTCACCAGCGTACCGGAGAGCATCGGTGCGGCCGTATGGCTCCAGGCGTACGCAGAGGCCTTGATCCGGTCGTAGCCCTCCTCCATCTTCACCACCATCATTTCGATCGCGATGATGGCGTCATCCACCAGCAGCCCGAGGGCCAGAATCAGCGAACCCAGCGTGATCCGGTCGAAGTTCTTGCCGGTGGCCGCCATCACCACAAACACCATGGCCAGGGTCAAGGGTACTGCCGCCGCGACCACGATCCCGACGTGCCAGCCCATACTGATGAAGCAGACCACCATCACCACCAGCAAGGCCACGAAGAACTTGATCATGAATTCGTCGACCGCCGAGTTGATGTTCACCGCCTGATCGGTCACCTTGGTCAGCGTCATGCCCAGCGGCATGTCTTCATTGATCCTGCTCGTCTCGGCATCGAGCGCCTTGCCCAGATCGAGGCCGTTCCACCCCTCGCGCATGATCACGCCCAGCAACAACGCTTCTTCGCCGTTGTTGCGCACCAGGAAGGTGGCCGGATCTTCATAGCCACGCTCAACCGTCGCCACGTCCGAGAGTTTCAACGTGCGCCCCTGGATGGCCAGCGGCGTATCGCGGATTTTCTCCAAGGTATCGAAGGCGCCCTCCACCCGCAGGAAAACCTGCGGCCCCTTGGTTTCGATGGAGCCGGCAGGCGTCAGTACGTTCTGGCTGTTCAGTGCGGCGAAGATGTCCTGGGGAGAAACACCCAAGGTCGCCAGCCGGTCATGGGAGAAGGAAACGAAAATGCGCTCGGCCTGTTCGCCGATGATGTTGACCTTCTTGACACCCGCCACATGCAACAGGCGCTGGCGCAGAACCTCGGCATCACGCACCAGCAGGCGCTGCGGCTCACCCTTGGCCTTGAGGGCAAACAGCGCAAACGTCACGTCCGAGTACTCGTCGTTGACCAGTGGCCCGATCACCCCCGCCGGCAACTTGGTGGCTTCGTCGTCGAGCTTCTTGCGCGCCTGGTAGAACTCTTCCTGCACCTGCGAGGGTGGCGTGCGGTCCAGCAGCGAGACCATGGTGAAAGCCAGGCCGGGTCGGGTGTAGGTTTCCGAACGGTCATACCATTTCAGTTCCTGCAGGCGTTTTTCCAGGGGCTCGGTGACCTGGTCTTGCATCTCCTGCGCCGTCGCCCCCGGCCATGCCGTGATGACGGTCAGTTGCTTGACCGTGAATGGCGGATCCTCCGCGCGGCCAAGCTTGAAGAACGCCAGGGTCCCGGCGACGGCGATCAGGAAAATCAGAAATACCGTGATAGCGCGCTCGCGCACGGCGAGCGCCGAAAGATTGAAGCTCATTGGCGAGTCCCCGCGACGTTCACATCGCCCTGTGCAAGCAGCCGGACGGGCTCGCCTTCACGCAGCAGATGTGCACCCAGGGCGACAATCCGCTCACCAACGTTGAGACGGCCTGCAACGCGCGCCGCGTCGTCGCTCAAGCCCAAGACCTGGACGGGACGCCAAGTCACTTTTGCCGGCTCGCCGTCGATGACCCACACGCCAGTGCCATTGCCGGGGTCGTACAGCGCCGCAATCGGCACTTGCAGCACCGGCCCCTGGGCCACGCCCTCGGCGATACGCAGTGTGACGGTCGAGCCCAGCGGTGCATTCGCCAGGGCGCCCTCCAGGACATAGCGCGCTTCAAAGGTACGGGTCACCCGGTCAGCCGAATCGGAAAGCAGCCTGAGCCTGGCAGCGACCGCCCCGCTGGTGTTGCCATACAGCGTCGCCTGGGCACTGGACCCGACGACTGGCCGCAGGGTCTCGGGCAGTTGCACGACGGCTTCGCGCTGCCCGGCTCGGGCCAGTCGGACCACCGGTTGACCCGGACTGACGACCTGCCCCGGCTCGGCGAGCGTTTCCATCACCACGCCATCGGCGTCGGCGAGAAGCACCGCATAGCCGGACGCATTGCGGGCCACGTCGGCTTGCGCCTCGGCGGCGCTGAGCTGCGCCTTCGCGGTATCGGCGGCGGCTTTGATCTGGTCATAACCCGACGCCGAAATCGCCCCGGCGGCCACCAGCTCGCGATATCGAGCTTCATCGTCAGCGGTCTGCTTGGCCCGGGCGCGTGCGGCCGTGACAGCTTCCTGCTGGGCTCGCGCCTGCAAGCCCAGATCGATGGGGTCCAGACGCATCAGCGGCTGGCCCTTCTTGACGGTCTGACCGGCATCCACCAACCGCTCCAGGACCTTGCCCGACACACGAAAGCCCAGGTCGCTCTGGACGCGGGCCGCCACGACGCCGGTGAAGGAACGCGCGCCGGCGGAGGAACCCTGTACTTGCGCAACCCTCACCAGAGGAGCAAGCGTGCGTGGATCGGTGGCGGTGTATGAGTCGTCACACGCCGTGAGGACAAGAGGCAACAAGCAAGCGGCAAGGGTGACAGGTCGAAGCCGGAGCATAGGTTCCCTTTACTGAACGGAGGATTGGGAACTCATTCTTGCGCTCGTGACCAATACTGTCAATGGTCACATATCGGCGCGAATTTCCTAAGTATCAATTTTTTAATGGACACACAGTAAACACTGCCACTTATATCCAAAAGGCTACCTCCACCACCAATTGACAGAGTGTGACCACCATATAATATGGTCACCACTATCGACCCCAAGGAAACTTCAATGCCACCCCTGCGACCCCTTGCTTTTTTAGTAAGCGCCAGCTTGATGACCGGCTGCGCGGTCGGTCCGGACTATCAGCGCCCCGATGCCGCGCTTTCGGATCGTTTCCTGGGCCAGTCATCTGTCGAACAAAGGACCGGCACCGCGCGGACCAATCTCACAGTCTGGTGGGAGGGGTTTGGCGACCCGGTGCTGACCGATTTCATCACCAAGGCGCTGGAGCAGAACCTCGACCTTGCCCAGGCCTCAGCGCGCGTTGCCCAGGCGCGGGCAGGTCTCGGTGCCGCCAACGCCGCCTTGCTGCCGTCGGGAAACATCAGCGGCCAGGCCGCACGGGCCTATCAATCCGTCGAGACGCCGCTGGGCCAGGTGCTCGATTCAAACCCCGGCTATGATCGATATGGAAATACCTACTCGATGGACCTGGGCGCGAGCTGGGAGCTGGATGTCTTTGGTGGCCTGCGACGCGGACGCGAAGCTGCATTGGCCGAGTACCAGGCCTCCGAGGCCGGAGCCGCGGCGACAAGGCTGGCAGTCGCCGCGCAGACCGCTGACATCTACATCACCCTGCGCGGCTTGCAAGCGCGGCTGGATATTGCGAACCACCAGGTCAAGACCCAGCAGGACCTGCTGGAAAAAGTCCAGTTGCTTTACAGCAAAGGGCTCGCAGCCAGCTATCAGGTCCGCCAGACCGAGGGCGCGCTTGCCCAGGTCCAGGCAACGGTACCGTTCCTGCAAACCGGGCTGGATGCCGCCATGAATGCACTGGATGTCATGCTCGGCACGCCGCCAGGCACCCACCGCCCGCAACTGACCGAGACGGCTAGCATTCCCCTGCCCCCACAAATCAGCGAGATGGGTACGCCGGCCGATCTGCTGCGCCGACGGCCGGACCTCATTGTCGCCGAGCGCCGTCTCGCCGCCTCCAATGCCCGCATCGGTGAAGCCGTCGCTGAGTACTATCCGAAATTTTCCCTCAGCGCGTTGCTCGGCAGCGCCACTACGGTCTCTGCCGGGCACCTTTTCTCCGGCGGCGCCAGTCAGGCGTCGGGGGCGCTGGGACTGCGCTGGAGGCTGTTCGATTTTGGCCGGATCAACGCCCAGATCGACCAGGCCAAGGGACAGGAAGCCGAGGCCCTGGCCGCTTACCGCCAGTCCGCCTTGCGCGCCACCGAGGATGTCGAGAATGCCTTCTCCGCCTTGGTCAACCGAGAAGCCCAGGCCACCACGCTCAGCGCGGGCGAAGCGTCATTGAGCGAGGCGCGTCGATCATCCTTTATCGCCTATCAGAAAGGCACGGCCAGCCTGATCGATGTCCTCAACGCCGACGAGACGCTGCTCCAGGCATCCGATGCCCGGGCACAAGCACGGACGGAATCGGCACGGGCAGCGGTCGCGGCATTCAGGGCCCTCGGTGGCGGCTGGCAAGCGCCGCAACCACCACCGCCGGTAGCGAGCCGATGATCTGACCTGAATCAGGCCTTCATCGCGAGCAAGCTCGCTCCCACAGGGTTAGCGCTCATTCCCTGTGGGAGCGAGCTTGCTCGCGATCAGGCAAACACAGCTTTTTCAATCTTTACCACCGGAGTCCAGCCACATGAAAACCAACGAGAATTCCTGGGTGCTCATCACGGGCGCTTCAAGCGGCTTTGGCGAGGAGTTCGCCCGGCAATACGCAGCGCAGGGAAAATCCCTTGTTCTGGTAGCCCGCAGGCTGGAGAAACTAGAAGCGCTGTCAAAAGAACTGCGTGAGCGTTTTGGCATCGAGGTGATCAACGAACTAGTCGACCTGTCTTCGATTCCGGCAGTCATCGCGCTGCACAAGCGGCTGGTTCAACAAGGTATTGCGGTTGATGTGCTCATCAACAACGCCGGCCATGGATTGCAGGGCCCGTTCCTGGACCACGCCATTGACCAATCCCTGGCAATGATCGATCTGGATATCGCCAGCCTGACCACCATGACTCGCCTCTTTGCCCAGGACATGCGCATCCGCCGCCGCGGCCACATTTTGCAGGTCGCCAGCTTGCTTTCCTATCAAGGCGTGAAAAATTTCGCGGTCTATTCAGCGGCCAAGGCCTACGTGCTGCGCTTCTCCGAAGCACTGCATCAGGAGCTCAAGGGCGACGGTGTCGTCGTGACCGCACTGTGCCCAGGCATGTCGGATACCGGGTTTGCGCAGAGTGCCAACCAGACCCTCACGCCAGCGCTGAAAATGGTGATGATGCAACCCGAGCCAGTGGTTCGCGCAGGCATCCGTGCCCTGCAAGCCGGGCGCATGAGTGTGGTACCCGGCTTCGGCAACAAGGCGCTCACGGTGTTGACCTGGGCCACGCCACGCCGATTTCACCAGCGTCTCATGGCGAATGTCATGGGGGCATGAATGCGCTGCTGCGAAGGACCTGGAGCTGCAAGAGTTCCCGGCACACGCCCTATTGCGTTAGAAGCGATAACTGACTGAAGTACCAAAACCGCTGGCACTGTTCCGGTATTTGGAACTGTATGCGCCACGGGTCGATGAGGTTTCGTTGATGCGCACGCTCTCTTCCTGCAAGTAGGAGTAAGCCACGTCGATCGTCACCTCTTCCAGCGGCGTCCAGCCGGCACCGAAGCTGAGCACCGTTCGGTCACCGGTTGGTATCCGAGGCCCACGGTTGGTGTCATTGGCGGGCGACTGGTCGACCGACAAGCCCGCGCGCAGGAGCCATTGATCGTTGAGCCTATACGCGGCACCGATGGCATGGGCCCAGGTGTCATGCCAGTTCTGTTCTTCACTGACGGTGCCCAGCGCACCGCTCAGCAGCGCAGGCAGGCCGGAGTTCTCGATGGTCAACTCCTTGAAGCGGCTCCAGCGCGTCCAGGTACTTCCCAGGTACATTGTCCAGTCGACATTGAGCTGATGAGTGACCGAGATGTCCACGGACTCTGGAGTATCCACGTCCAACGACGCGTCGTAGCTGCGGCCACTTACCCCCAACAGACTGAAAATGCCGCCGGTGAGCTTGGACTTGGCATCCAGGTGATAACTGACCTTGGAGTGGTAAGTGAGCCCCAGGCGAGTCCGGTCCGTCGCCTGCACCAGGATGCCGGCGTTGAAGCCGAGCGCCGTATCGTCGCCGTTGCTTTTCAACTTCCCATCGTTGCTGCCGGGACTGAGGGGATTGGGCACCATCCCGGAGATCTCACCGCTGATCCGGCTGATGGTCGGACCAAACCCGATCGACACCTTGTCATTGAAGGCATAGCTGACGTGACCCACCTGCGGGACGCATTTCGAAGTTGAAGGCGCAGGCAGGCGCAATGGTGCTGTCCAGCGCCAGCGTGGTGTACCGCGACGCCTCCTCCAGCAACGGGCATCCCCACGCTTCATGGGTAATCCTGCTGGCTCGTGGTTGAGCGAACAGCAAGGTCGTGCGCAACGCCAGCTCATCGCCCGACTTGCAGTCGACAGACACCGAAGTCACGGATCGCCCTTCGCGCAACACGCTTGTATCGAATGTCTGGGCTTGCGTGACCGGACCTATGAATGACACCTGCGCAGACTTGAACGGAGGAAAGCCCTGTGGGCGCTCGCGCAGAACCGCCTCCAACGACAACGCCGCCGAAATGCCACCGAAGATCGTGCGACCCTGCTGCCAATTGGCTGGAGCAACGAACGGCACGCTCGGATCAAACTGCGCCAGCACCTGAGCAAAGCTGGTCATTTAGACGTCCTCCGACGGCCTGAACGTGAACCCGCAGAAGCCTCGCAAGAGGGATCACTTGGAAGTCGATGCCATACTTATTCATGTGACCATTTGTTCCAATAGTCACTCAACAGACAAAAAGAGACCACTCGGTCAGGTACAACCCGAATGCAAGGAAGTCGTTTTTGAAGCGGGACGGCTGCTCGTCGCAGCCGTCCCTCAGGGCATCAGGCTACGCAGGATGAGGTTGGCGGTGAGCGTCGGCGCCACCTCGACATGATCGAGGCTGTACTGCAGCAATAGAGGATTGACGAAAGGCCGGAGGGTCAGGTGTATCGCCTCAACGGTTTCATCCAAGGGCGTCTTGCGTTCGAACTCACCGCTTTCGCGCCCTTCCCGTACGACCTGCACCACGAACTGCTTGATCCGTGCGTCATACACCTGGGAGCTGGGCCAGCGTTCCGACGCGGAGAATGCGGCAATGTCGTAGAGCTTGCGATCATTGAAGAACAGGTCGATCCCCGTGGTGATCAGGGTCTTGACCAGGCGGCGAAAGCGCTCGGTCGAAGAAAGCCCTTCCTCGCTGATGGCCTCCTCCACGGCCGCAACGATCTTCGCAAGACAGCCGGAGCAAATGGCTTCACCAATCGCCTGCTTGGAATCGAAGAACTTGTAGATGTACGCCTTGGAAAAGCCGATGGCCTTGGCCAGATCGGACACGGTGGTCTTGGCGTAGCCATATTGGCTGAAATGCTCGTTGGCCGCCGCGACAATCTGGTCGCGAATGTCATGATCGGCTGGGCCGCGAGTGCTGGGCGAAGGTAATGTTGGCTGATTCATGGGAGCAGCTTACGCATCCCCGCAGGGGATGACAACTTGTGACCACCTATGAATATCGTCACAAAACAGCCGTCCGTCAGTTACACATCTTGCCCCCTCGCTACAAGGGCTTCGATTTGTCCGTGTCATTTGGCAAAAAGCTGGCTCATATCCTTGAACGCCTTGAATTCAAGGGCATTGCCACAAGGATCGAACAGGAACATCGTGGCCTGCTCACCAACCTGCCCTTTGAAGCGGACGTAGGGTTCGATCACAAACTCCGCGCCGAAAGATCTCAGTCGTTCAGCCAGTGCCTCCCACGCCTCCCAAGCCAAAACAACACCAAAGTGCGGGACCGGCACATCGTGCCCGTCCACCGGATTGCTCTGGGCGTTTTCCTGGTAAGCGGTCTTGGGTTGCTGATGAATCACCAGTTGGTGCCCGTAGAAATTGAAATCGACCCACTGGCTGCTGGAACGGCCTTCTTCCAGGCCAAACACTTCACCGTAGAAAGTACGGGCGGCGGCAAGATCGTAGACCGGAATCGCCAGGTGGAACGGAGAAAGGCTCATCGAGAATCCTCTTGACGTGTGAGGTTGGGCCATCGTAGCGCCGCGCTTGCAGCAAGAAAACCCTACAGACCGTGTCCAAGCGACGCTGGGAGAGGACGGTTTTTTCGCGGCAGGACCTTGCAGCGCAGGTCCGCCGTGCAGGTACACATCCAAATTGACGGCTTGCGCCGAGCAAATGATCTATACCTTCAGAAGCACAGTCGGGCCAAGGCGGCACTGACGTGATGGGATGGAGCGGTTGTGGCGAATCCCGCTGGATCGCTGCATCATGCGCTGCCTTATATAAGAAGCTGGCCTGTAGACGTTGTTCCCGGCGCCCCGTACGCCGGGATTGGCGCACCCCTTTCAATGCCTGAAGTATCGTCCATGAGCCAGACCACACGCGTTTTGAACGCATCAACCAAAGCGCTTTACCGGCTTTGTCTGTTACTGCTGCTGGCTAGCCATGAGGCAAGCGCTGAGCCTCCGGTCATTGAACTGCACATTCCCGACGCACCGCCGCTGACCTTCGTCAACGATCCCAGGGGCCACGGCATCGTCGGCGATGTCGCCGTGGCGGCGATGACCAGGGCCGGGTACACCGTAAAGATCCATGTGCTTCCCTGGGCCCGGGCACAAAAGCATGTCAGTGAAGAACATGACCACTTGATCACCCCCCTGTCGCGCATCCCCACTCGTGAGGATCGCTTTACCTGGATCGCCTCGATCATGCCCATGGAGCGCGCCTTTTTCAGCCTCGAGCGGCGGGTGAGCAGCTTCGCCCAAGCGAAAGAAACCTACCGCAAGATCGGTGTCGGCCTGGGCAGTGCACAGGAAGATATCCTGCACAGCGAAGGGTTCAGCGATGAGCAGATCTATCCGTTGGCCATCGGCGACAATCCCGCCCAGATGCTGCTGATGGGACGTATCGATGCCTGGTTCAACGGCGTGCCGGAGAGTCGTTACATCTGGCCGAAGGTGTCCAAGCGCAAACTGCTCATGAGTTCGGTTGGCAGCAACGCCGACCTTTACCTGGCCTGCTCCAAGCAATGCTCGCCGGAAATGGTCGAGCATTTGCGCGACGCGGTCGAAGCGCTTCGCGCGGATGGGACCGTCAAGCGTGTCCATGACCTTTATTTGCCGCAATAGGCTGTGGCGAGGGAAGCCGGACTAGAGCCCTCATCGATGGCTTATATCATTCTGAATGATAGTTACCTTTGCTTCATTCGATTCGTTCCTGTGCCTGGCGCCACGCATCATCCGCCCATTCTCAATACATTGGCGGATGCTATCCATGGAACATTCACTTTCAAAACTGCGTTTTCCCCTCGCGCTGCTGGCGGTGCTGGTGATGAGCGCCTGCGGCAAGACTCCCGACACGGCAGCGTCCATGCCGCCGGCCAAAGTCAGTGTGGCCAAGGTGTTGGAGCAGCCCGTCAACGAATGGGATGAGTTCACCGGCCGCCTCGAGGCGCCAGAAACCGTCGAGATCCGCCCGCGGGTTTCCGGGCAGATCGACGAAGTGGCCTTCACCGAAGGCGCACTGGTCAAGAAAGGCGACCTGCTGTTCCAGATCGACCCACGCCCCTTCCAGGCTGAAGTGCGTCGTCTCGAAGCCCAACTGGCCCAAGCCCGCGCCACCGCTACCCGCAGCGAGAACGAAGCCCAGCGTGGCGAGCGCCTGCGCTTGAGCAACGCCATTTCCGCCGAGCTGGCGGATTCGCGCACCACCACCGCCCAGGAAGCCCGTGCCGCCGTCGCGGCTATCCAGGCGCAATTGGACCTGGCCAAGCTGAATCTGAGCTTCACCCGCGTCACCTCGCCCATCAGCGGTCGCGTCAGTCGGGCGGACATCACCGCCGGCAACCTGGTGACCGCCGACGTCACACGGCTGACCAGCGTGGTATCCACCGACAAGGTCTACGCCTACTTCGACGCCGACGAGCGCGTCTTCCTCAAGTACACCCAACTCGCCCGCCAGGGCCAGCGCGGCCAGGCCACGCCGGTCTACATGGGCCTGTCCAACGAGGACGGCAACCCGCACCTGGGCCAGATGAACTTCGTCGACAACCAGGTCAACCCGCAGACCGGCACCATCCGTGGTCGCGCCGTGTTCGACAACAAGGACGGCGCCTACACCCCAGGCCTGTACGCCCGCCTGAAGCTGGTAGGCAGCGGCACTTACGCCGCCGTGCTGATCAACGACGAAGCCGTGGGCACCGACCTGGGCAAGAAATTCGTGCTGGTGATGGACGCCGACAACAAGCCGGCCTACCGCGCCGTCGAGCTGGGGCCGAAGATCGAAGGCCTGCGCATCGTGCGCAGCGGCCTGAGCAAGGACGACACCATCATCGTCAAGGGGCTGCAACGGGCTCGTCCGGGTGCACCGGTCACGCCTGAAACCGTGCCGATGGCCAGCGACGAAACCATTGCCGCCCTGGCACAACAACGTAAAGCGCTCGAAGCCAGCAACCTGCCCCAAGTCGCGCCATCCAAGGCAGCGTCAGGCTCGGCAGGCAAACTGGCCGCTGCGACCCCACGCGGTTAAGGGACTGAATCCAAGATGAAATTTTCCCAGTTCTTCATTTCGCGGCCGATCTTCGCAGCAGTGCTCTCACTGCTGATCCTGATCGCCGGCGCCATCTCGCTGTTCCAGCTACCGATCAGCGAATACCCGGAAGTCGTACCGCCGACCGTGGTCGTACGTGCCAACTTCCCCGGCGCCAACCCCAAGGTCATCGGCGAAACCGTGGCCGCGCCCCTGGAACAAGCCATCACCGGCGTCGAGAACATGTTGTACATGTCCTCGCAGTCTACCGCTGACGGCAAGATCACCTTGACCATCACCTTCGCCCTGGGCACCGACCTGGACAACGCCCAGGTGCAGGTGCAGAACCGTGTCACCCGGACCGAGCCCAAGCTGCCGGAAGAAGTGACCCGGATCGGCATCACGGTGGACAAGGCATCGCCCGACCTGACCATGGTCGTGCACTTGACCTCCCCGGACAAACGCTACGACATGCTCTACCTGTCCAACTACGCCCTGCTCAACATCAAGGATGAGCTGGCGCGCCTGGGTGGCGTAGGTGACGTGCAACTGTTCGGCATGGGTGACTACTCCCTGCGGGTCTGGCTGGATCCGAACAAGACCGCTTCGCGCAACCTGACCGCCACTGACGTGGTCACCGCGATCCGTGAACAGAACCGCCAGGTGGCGGCCGGTGCCCTGGGGGCGCCGCCAGCGCCGAATGCCCAGGCGTTCCAGCTGTCGATCAACACCCAGGGCCGCCTGGTGAACGAGGAAGAGTTCGAGAACATCATCATTCGCTCCGGCGCCGACGGCGAGATCACGCGCCTGAAGGACATCGCCCGGGTCGAGTTGGGTTCCAGCCAATACGCCCTGCGCTCGTTGCTGGACAACCAGCCGGCCGTGGCGATCCCGATCTTCCAGCGTCCGGGCTCCAACGCCATCCAGATCTCCAACGACGTTCGCGAGAAGATGGAAGAGCTGAAGAAGGGCTTCCCCGCCGGGATGGACTACAGCATCGTCTATGACCCGACGATCTTCGTCCGTGGCTCCATCGAGGCCGTGGTTCACACCCTGTTCGAAGCGTTGATCCTCGTGGTGCTGGTGGTGATCCTGTTCCTGCAGACCTGGCGAGCCTCGATCATTCCCCTGGTGGCGGTGCCGGTATCGCTGATCGGTACGTTCGCGGTGATGCACCTGTTCGGCTTCTCGTTGAACGCCCTGTCGCTGTTCGGCCTGGTTCTGGCCATCGGTATTGTGGTGGACGATGCCATCGTGGTGGTGGAGAACGTCGAGCGAAACATCGAGCTGGGGCTCACCCCCGTGGAGGCCACCAAACGCGCCATGGGCGAAGTGACCGGCCCGATCATCGCCACCGCCCTGGTGCTGTGCGCGGTCTTCGTTCCGGCGGCGTTCATCAGCGGCCTGACCGGCCAGTTCTATAAACAGTTCGCCCTGACCATTGCCATCTCCACGGTCATCTCGGCGATCAACTCCCTGACCCTGTCGCCGGCCTTGGCCGCGGTGCTGCTCAAGGGCCATGACGCGCCCAAGGACCGTTTCTCCAAGTTCCTGGACAAGGTGTTCGGTGGCTGGCTGTTCCGTCCGTTCAACCGCTTCTTCGAGCGTGCCAGTCATGGCTACGTGGGCACCGTCGCGCGGGTGATCCGCAGCAGCGGCATCGCCCTGGTGCTCTACGCCGGCCTGATGGTGCTGACGTTCTTCGGCTTCTCCACCACCCCGACCGGCTTCGTGCCCGGCCAGGACAAGCAATACCTGGTGGCCTTCGCCCAATTGCCGGACGCCGCGAGCCTGGATCGCACCGAAGACGTAATCAAGCGCATGTCCGACCTGGCCCTCAAGCAACCGGGTGTTGAGAGCGCCGTGGCCTTCCCTGGCCTGTCGATCAACGGTTTCACCAACAGCCCGAACGCCGGCATCGTGTTCGTGACTCTCAAGCCCTTCGACGAGCGCAAGGACCCGAGCATGTCGGCCGGCGCCATCGCCGGTGCCTTGAACGGCAAGTACTCGGAGATCCAGGAAGCCTACATGGCGATCTTCCCGCCGCCGCCGGTACAGGGCCTGGGCACGATCGGTGGTTTCCGCCTGCAAATCGAGGACCGGGGCAACCTGGGCTACGACGAGCTGTACAAAGAAACCATGAACATCATCACCAAGAGCCGCAGCGTGCCGGAACTGGCCGGGTTGTTCACCAGCTACACCGTGAACGTGCCCCAGGTCGATGCCGCCATCGACCGTGAAAAAGCCAAGACCCACGGCGTGGCCGTCAGCGACATCTTCGACACCCTGCAAATCTACCTGGGTTCGCTGTATGCCAACGACTTCAACCGCTTCGGTCGCACCTACCAGGTCAACGTCCAGGCCGAGCAGCAGTTCCGTCTCGAATCGGACCAGATCGGCCAGCTCAAGGTGCGCAACAACCGTGGCGAGATGATCCCGCTGGCGACCTTCATCAAGGTCAGCGACACCTCGGGGCCAGATCGTGTGATGCACTACAACGGCTTCATCACCGCTGAAATCAACGGTGCCGCTGCCCCGGGCTACAGTTCCGGCCAGGCTGAAAAGGCCATCGAGAAACTGCTCAAGGACGAACTGCCCAACGGCATGACGTACGAGTGGACCGACCTGACCTACCAGCAGATCCTCTCGGGCAACACCGCGCTGTTCGTGTTCCCGCTCTGCGTACTGCTGGCGTTCCTGGTGCTCGCGGCCCAGTACGAAAGCTGGAGCCTGCCATTGGCGGTGATCCTGATCGTACCGATGACCCTGCTGTCGGCGATTACCGGGGTGATTCTCTCCGGTGGCGACAACAACATCTTTACCCAGATCGGCTTGATCGTACTGGTGGGACTTGCCTGCAAGAACGCGATTCTGATCGTAGAGTTCGCCAAGGATAAACAGCTCGAAGGCATGAACCCGCTGGCGGCGGTCCTCGAAGCATGCCGTCTGCGTCTGCGGCCGATCCTGATGACCTCCTTCGCCTTCATCATGGGCGTGGTGCCCCTGGTGTTCTCCAGCGGCGCAGGTGCGGAAATGCGTCATGCCATGGGTGTGGCAGTGTTCTCCGGGATGCTCGGCGTGACCTTCTTCGGTCTGCTGCTCACCCCTGTGTTCTATGTACTGATCCGCAACTTCGTCGAGCGCAGCGAGGCCCGCAAGGCGGCCCGGGCTTTGAAACTGGAGGCGCAACAATGAGTTTGAAAGCGTTCGTTCCGAGCTTGCTGGCCCTGGCGTTGAGCGCCTGCGCCGTGGGTCCGGACTACAAGGCACCACAAACGGAGGCGGCGACCATCACCACCGCCACCGACGGTGCCGCCGGCCAGAAGAATTTCGACCGGGCCCGCTTCGAAGGCGTCTGGTGGCAGCAGTTCGAAGATCCGACGCTCAACGCGTTGGTGACTCGCTCACTGGAAGGCAACCGCGAGTTGCGTGTGGCCTTCGCCCGTTTGCGGGCCGCCCGGGCGATTCGCGATGACGCCAGCAATGACGTGATGCCCACCATCACCAGCCGTGCCAGCAGTGACCTGGGCAAAGGCCAGATTCCCGGGCAGACCACCGACCGGGTCAACACCGAGCGCTACGACCTGGGCCTGGACATGGCCTGGGAGCTGGACCTGTTCGGCCGCATCCGGCGCAACCTGGAAGCCACCGATGCCGATCAGCAGGCGGTCGAAGCCGACCTCTATCAGTTGCAGGTGACGATGATCGCCGAACTGGTGGACGCCTACGGTCAACTGCGCGGCGCGCAACTGCGGGAAAAGATCGCCTTGGCCAACCTGAAGAACCAGCAGGATTCGCGCAAGATCACCGAAAGCCTGCGTGATGCCGGCGTCGGCGATCAGCTCGATGTGGTGCGTGCCGATGCCCGCCTGGCGTCTGTAGAAGCCAGCGTGCCGCAACTGCAGGCCGAACAGGTGCGCCAACGCAATCGCATCGCCACGTTGCTGGGCGAGCGCCCGGACAGACTCAGTGTGGACCTGAGCCCGAAACAGTTGCCGGCCATCGCCAAGGCCCTGCCCATCGGCGATCCGGGTGAACTGCTGCAACGACGCCCGGACATTCTCAGTGCCGAACGCCAACTGGCCGCCGCCACGGCGCGCATCGGCGTGGCCAAGGCCGATCTGTTCCCCCGGGTCAGCCTGAGCGGTTTCCTTGGCTTCACGGCTGGACGCGGTTCGCAGATCGGCTCCTCGGCCGCCAACGCCTGGGCGCTGGGCCCGAGCATTACCTGGGCCGCCTTCGACCTGGGCAGCGTGCGGGCGCGCTTGCGCGGTGCCGACGCCGAGGCGGACGGCGCCCTGGCGACTTACGAACAGCAAGTGCTGCTGGCCCTGGAAGAATCGGAAAATGCCTTCAGTGACTACGGCAAGCGCCAGCAACGGCTGATTTCGCTGATCCGTCAGAGTGAATCGAGCCGCGCCGCCGCCGACCTGGCCGAGATTCGCTATCGCGAAGGCACCGTGGACTTCCTCGTGCTGCTCGATGCCCAACGTGAACGCCTGGCCGCCGAAGACACCCAGGCCCAGGCCGAAGTGGACCTGTACCGCGGCATCGTCGCGATCTACAAGGCCCTGGGTGGCGGCTGGAAACCAGAAACCGTTGCCAGCAACTGACCCGCCCTGCTCAACCGAGCTCCTTTGGTTGGCCGCAACCAACCAATTCTTTGCCCCGCGCTCATTTGGACGCGGGGCTTTTTTTGCCTATCGCCCACAACCCACCGTGAAAGAGCCCATCGTGGGAGCGAGCTTGCTCGCGATAGCGGTGGATCAGTTGGCGGTGATGTCGGCGGCTCAACCGCCATCGCGAGCGAGCTCGCTCCCACAGGTCCGCTACCGCTGTGACAAGGTTTGACTCAAGCCGCCACCTGACCGAAGCTTGCGACATTTCACGCTTCTGGTAATGGATTCCCTGCATGCCCTCGCCTCGCCGCCGCTATCTGCTCCTAAGCCTCTGTGTCCTGTTGTTGATCGGTCTTGTCGCGCTATGGCTACGCAGCACTACGCCGCAAATCCCCGAAGCGATCAAGCGTGGTTACAGTGAAGCCCTGGAAAGCGCCCGCAACGGACAGCCGGGGGCGGCGCGCATGCTTTACCAGCAACTGGGGCGTCCGGACCTCTCGCCCAAGCGCCGTGTGTGGCTGCACGCCGAACTGCCCAACTACCCCAGCCCGCAAGCCCTGAAACTGGCCGATGCTGACCTGCACAACGAATCACCGGACGTGCGTCGGGCCGCCATCGGCAGCGTCGTCGGGCTGGTGCCGACGGGCCAGCGCAGCCTGTTGCTCGGCCCGCTTCTGGATGATGACGACCCGAATGTCCGCTTTGCTGCCGTGAATGCGCTGCTGGGCCTCTCGCCGGATGACCTCGGTTTGTATTTCGGTGCGATGCAGATCGCCATCGATACTTGGGAGCAGGTGCTCGAGGATGGCCCGAAAACCGCGGACGCCCACTACCAGCTGGCCCGGCTGCACCTGCACAACGCCGAATTGAAGAAAGCCCAATTGGCCCTTGAGCAAGCCTTGCGCTTGCAACCGGACAATCTCCCGGCGCTGGTCATGCAGATCGAAGTGCTGGACAAACAAGGCCAGAGCGAAGCCGCACGACAATTGCTCGCCCGACAGTTGCAAACCCAACCACAGTCCGCTTATCTGCAACATGCGCTGGGCATGTGGCTGCTGCAACACGGCCAGAGCGAGTATGCGGTGCTCGGCCTGGCAAAAGCCGTGGAACTGGAACCCGAGAACCGGCATTACCGCTATGACCTGGCGACCACCTTGCACGCCGAACAGGAAGTGGAAGCCGCGCAGAAACAGTTGCAGGAAATCGTCCAGCGCTACCCCGCCGACCGCAAGGCACGAGTGTTGCTGATCAACTATTGGAAGGAGACCGGTCAGCTGCAGAACGTTCAAATCCTGTTGGCGAAACTGGAACAATTGAACCCCGATGACCCGGCACTGCAACAAGGTCTGTAGGAGCTGCCGAAGGCTGCGATCTTTTTGTTGATTGTTCAACTGCGACTCAATTGCCTGGAGGACTCAATTGCCTGGAGAAAGATCGCAGCCTCGCTTCGCTCGACAGCTCCTACAAAAGTTGTGCAGTACACCGCGTTTTGTCGATGTAAGCGGAACCGCCATCACCGCCAAAGGTCAAGTGTTCAGGCAGTCGATTTCAGGCGTTACCCCGCCTGCTGCCCACTTCCCTAGTCATGAGAGGGCTATTTTTGTCTACATCTAACGAGTTGATCAGTGCAAAAGCCGCCACCGGTATCGAAGGACTGGACGATGTCCTTTCCGGTGGTTTGTCCCGCAGCCATGTGTTCCTGCTAGAGGGGGAGCCTGGGACTGGTAAGACCACGGTCGCGTTGCATTTTCTGTTAGCCGGCGCCAAGGCTGGCGAGCGCTCGTTGTACATCACGCTATCGGAAACCGAGCGTGAACTGCGTCAGGGCGCGGCCTCCCACGGGTGGACGCTGGATGACAATATTCATATTTTCGAGCTGACACCGCCCGAAAGCCTGCTCAATGCCGAGCACCAGCAGAGCCTGCTGTACTCCTCGGACCTGGAACTGGGCGAAGCGACGCGGCAGATTTTCGAAGTGGTCGAACGGGTCAAGCCGACCCGGGTCGTGCTCGACAGCCTGTCGGAGATCCGTCTGCTGGCGCAAAGCTCCCTGCGCTATCGTCGCCAGATCCTGGCAATCAAGCATTATTTCGTGCGCTACGACGCCACGGTCCTGTTGCTCGACGACCTGACCACCGAATCCCTGGACAAGACCGTGCACAGCGTCGCCCACGGGGTGATTCGCCTGGAGGAACTGACCCCCAGCTACGGCGCCGAACGGCGGCGGATCCGGGTGGTCAAGTATCGCGGACAGAAATACCGCGGCGGTTACCATGATTTCACCATCATGGGCGACGGCGTGCACGTCTTCCCGCGCCTGGTAGCCGCCGAACACCGTGGGCAGTACCTGCGCCAGCAACTCTCCAGCGGCATAGGCGAAATGGATGCGTTGCTGGGCGGCGGTATCGAGACGGGGTCCAGTACCTTGATCCTGGGCCCGGCGGGTACCGGCAAGTCGCTGATCGCGCTGATTTTTGCCGCAGCCGCCGTACAGCGCGGCGAGAAGGCCGCGCTGTTCATCTTCGACGAAGAGCTGGGCTTGCTGTTCGAGCGCATGAAAAACATCGGCATCGATCTGCAAGCCCTGCTAGAGACCGGCAACCTGTTGATCGAACAGGTCGACGCCGCCGAGTTGTCCCCCGGCGAGTTCTCACACCGCGTGCGCCGTTGCGTCGATGAGGGCAACATCAAGACCGTGGTCATCGACAGTATCAACGGCTATCAGGCGGCCATGCCGGAAGAGAACGCCCTGGTGCTGCACATGCATGAATTGCTGCTCTATCTCAACCGCAAGGGCGCGGCGACCTTCATGACCGTCGCCCAGCACGGCCTGGTCGGCGACATGCAGGCGCCCGTGGACATTACTTATCTGGCCGACACGGTGATTCTGTTGCGTTATTTCGAAGCACTGGGCAAGGTTCGCCGGGCGATCTCCATCATCAAGAAACGCACCGGCAGCCACGAGTCGACCATCCGCGAATACCGCATCAGCGGCGTGGGCATGACCATCGGCGAGCCACTGGAGGCGTTCCAAGGTGTCTTGCGCGGGGTCCCCACCTACATGGGCGAGAGCAACCCGCTGCTCAAGGATGAACACCGGTGACGCTGGCCGAGCCGCTGGCCGAGCGGGCGCTGATCCTCGCGCCGCTGGGACGGGACAGCCAGATTGCCTTGATGATCCTCAATGAAGCCGGTTTTGCCGGCCTCATCTGCCGTCACCTGGGCCATTTGTGCGAAGAGTTGGAAAGCGGTGCCGGCCTGCTGGTGATTTCTTCGGAAGCCTTGGTAGGGCCCGAACTGGAAACGCTGTTCCAGCAAATCGAACAGCAGCCAGCCTGGTCCGACCTGCCCATTGTCTTGCTGACCCATCACGGCGGGCCGGAACAGAACCCGGCGGCCCGGGTCGGTACGCAATTGGGCAACGTGACCTTTCTCGAGCGTCCTTTCCATCCAGTGACCCTGATCAGCCTGGTGACCACCGCCCTGCGGGGTCGTCGAAGGCAGTACGAAGCCCGCGACCGCCTGATCGACCTCAGCAACAGTGAACTGCGCCTGCAGACCACCCTTGAAACCCTCGAGCAGCAGGTAGAAGAACGTACCGCCCAGTTGCGCCACAATGAGGAGGCCCTGCGCCAATCGCAAAAAATGGAAGCGGTCGGCCAGTTGACCGGCGGTATCGCCCACGACTTCAACAACATGCTCACCGGGATCATCGGCAGCCTCGAACTGCTGCGTCGGCGCCTGGCCCGGGGCCGTACCGAGGACCTGGACAGCCTGATCGACCTGGGCGTGACCTCGGCCAACCGCGCCGCCGGCCTGACCCATCGCCTGCTGGCGTTTTCCCGACGGCAATCGCTGGACTCCAAGGCCGTCCAGATGAATACGCTGGTGCTGTCCATGGGCGAGTTGCTGCAACGCAGCCTCAACGAAAGCATTCGCCTGGACATGCGATTGGATGAACAGCTCTGGATCGCCGAAGCCGACCCCAACCAACTGGAAAGCGCCCTGCTCAACCTGGTGCTCAACGCCCGGGATGCCATGCCCAACGGCGGAAACCTGGTGGTGCAGACCTGCAACCGACACCTGGACGCCGACTTCACCGATGCCTACAGCAACCTGGAGCCCGGCGACTATGTGGTGCTGAGCGTGCAGGACACCGGTTATGGCATGCCCGAAGCGGTGATCGGCCGCGCTTTCGACCCGTTTTTCACCACCAAACCGATCGGCCAGGGCACCGGGCTGGGCCTGTCGATGATCTATGGCTTCAGCAAGCAATCGCGCGGACATGTGACCATCGACAGCGAAGTCGACAAAGGCACCACCGTGAACCTGTACCTGCCGCGCTTCCGCGGTGAAGAAGTCCACGAGCCCCAGGTCACCACCCAACATGCGCCGTATGCGCAGGACGGCGAAACCGTACTGATCGTCGAGGACGATCCGGCGGTGCGGGTGCTGGTGAGCGCGGTGTTGAGCGAACTGGGTTATGCCTTTGTGGAAGCGGCCGACGCCAATGGCGCGGTTCCGATTCTCCAGTCAAGCCAACGCATCGACCTGCTGATCAGCGACGTAGGCCTGCCGGGCATGAACGGTCGGCAGTTGGCGGAAATCGGCAGGCAGGTACGCCCGGACCTGCGGGTGCTGTTCATCACCGGCTACGCCGAGCATGCGGCGGTACGCGGCGGCTTCCTTGACCCGGGGATGCAGATGATCACCAAGCCGTTCACGTTTGATTTGTTGACGGCCAAGGTACGGGAGATGATCAAGGTCTGAGGTGATGGGCAGGCGTTGTGGCGAGCAAGCTGGCTTCCGCAAGGGGGGGCGCGGTAGGAGCTGTCGAGCGGAGCGAGGCTGCGATCTTTCCCCGGACACTTGAGTCTCAAGCTAAAGATCAAAAGATCGCAGGCTTCGCCAGCTCCTACATAGCCCAGCGGGAGCAAGCGCCCTCGCCGCAGGGTTTTGCCTGATCTGCCGGGACATGCTCCCGCACCCGGCCTACTACGACAACATCGACTGCATGATGCGCTGTAGCTCATCCAGGTCGAACGGTTTATCCAGGATCGGGGCCTTGCGGGTAATGGGGCTATCGGTGTCGCGCACTTCCTGCGCGTAGCCGCTGATGAAGATGACCTTCAGTTCGGGTCGCAGCTTGACCGCAGGCTCGGCGATCTGCACCCCGGAAATACCGCCCGGCAGGCGGAAGTCGGTAATCATCATGTCCAGATGCGGCTTGCTCGCCAGGATCTCGAACGCCTGGTCACCGTTTTCGGCCTGCAGCACCCGATATCCCTCGCCCGACAGGTAGGCCGACAGCACCATCAGGATCGACGGGTCATCCTCGACGATCAATACAACATCTTGCGCATCTTCACTCATGAGAAGCCTTTGTTCGATCAATAGCTGCTGATACGACCTTAGGGTCTCTCAGAGGTTGCGTCTGTTCGGCGGTTTTGTCCAAGACAGTTTTCTGCAAGGGCAGGCAAACACGAAACAACGCCCCCTCATTGAGGCGACTGTCGACCGTGATCGTCCCGCCATGGGCCGTGACAATCTGCTCGGAGATGAACAGCCCCAGCCCCAGGCCTGAAGCGGCCGCCTTGGACGATACGCGCTCGAACTGCTGGAAGATACGTTTCTGGTTCTCCTCGCTGATGCCGATGCCGTGGTCCCGGACCTCGATGCAGGCATGCTCGGGCGTCCGGTAGACGCGCACTTCGATCGGGCTCTTGCCACCGTAGCGCAGCGCATTGGTCAACAGGTTCGACACCACTTGTTCGATGCGAAACTCATCCCACAGCCCCTCCACCGCCGGCTCGGCCAGGCAGGTCAATGAGCACTCGGCGATGGCAAACTGCGGCTGGAAGTTGCGCAGCAGGTTTTCCACCAGTGCCGTCAAGTTGAAGCGGGTCGGACGGATCGACAGCTTGCCAGTACGAATCCGCGACACATCCAGCATGTCCTCGATCAGCCGGATCAGGCTCTTGATCTGGCGCTCATCGCGCTCGACCATCGCCCGTACCTTGTCCAGGCTGAAGGCCGCGGCATTGTCCCGGGCCAGGTGCATCTTGCGCAGTTGGGTCTCGAGAATCAGGCCATTGAGGGGCGTGCGCACCTCGTGGGCGACAATGGACATGAAGTCGTCACGCATACGCACTGCTTGCTCCAGCTCGCCGCGGGTGGCCTCCAGTTGCTGCAACAGGACCTCCTGTTCCCGCCGGCTCTGCTCAAGGGCAACGACTTGCTCCTTCATGGCCTTTCGCTGGCGATACAGCTCGACGAACACATTGACCTTGCTCTTGACGGCCTGGGTGTCCAGCGGCTTGTGCAGGAAGTCCACCGCGCCGGTTTCATAACCGGTGAAGGCATAGTTGCGTTCACGACCGGCGGCGCTGACGAAAATGATCGGGATGCTGCGGGTCTTCTCCGTGCCGCGCATCAGCTCGGCCAGCCCGAAACCGTTCATCTCGGGCATCTGCACATCGATGATGGCCAGGGCAAAGTCGTGTTGCAGCAGCAGGGACAGTGCTTCGTCCGCCGACAGGGCCTTGAAGACCTCGCGGTCAGGCCCCCTGATCAACGCTTCCAGGGCCAACAGATTCTCAGGCAGATCGTCGACGATCAGCAGTTTGGCTTGAACATCTCTTGGCATGTGGTTCATTCCAGCCCGGCCAGCAATTGGCCGATGCCTTGCAAAGTAAGGATATGGTCGGGCTCATGCAGGGCCAGCGCCGCTTCGGGCATGGTCGCGACTTGGGCTTCAGCGGGGTCCTGGACCACGGTGATGCCACCCAGCGCCCTGACCTTCGCCAGGCCCCGGGCGCCATCGCCATTGGCACCGGTCATTACCACGGCCAGCAACTTCTCGCCGTAGACATCGGCGGCCGACTCGAACAGCACGTCGATGGACGGTCGCGAATGATGTACGGGCTCCTCCAGGCTCAACGACAGGCAACGGTCGGCCTCGACCGACAAGTGATAGCCGGGCGTGGCGACGTACAAGGTACCCGGTGCGATGTCCAGCTTGTCCCGGGCCTCCTCCACCGGCACCGCCAGGCGATGGCCGAGCACGGAGGCCAGCTGGCTGTCGCGCTCATTCGGCAAATGCAATACCACCAGGATGGGCAGGCCGAAACCTTTGCGCAGGTGTCCGAATACCCTGAGCAACGCTTCGACGCCGCCGGCCGATGCACCGACGACAATGGCCTCGATGGGCGGGTTGGATCTGTCCTTGGTCTGATTCATAACTTGCGATAGATCCGTTCCTGTTTGACCAACGGCTCGAATCGATGACCGTAAGCCGAAAAATCCAATGTCTCCTTACTGCCCAATACCAGGAAACCACGGTGACAAAGGGACTCATGGAACAGTCCAAACGCACGATCTTGCAGCTTTTTATTGAAATATATCAATACATTGCGACACGAAATTAATTGAGTTTCTGAAAAAACACTGTCGGTCGCCAGGCTGTGATCGGCAAAGGTCACGTTCTCGCACAGGGTTTTATCGAACATCGCGTAATCGTAGGCGGCTGTGTAGTAATCGGCAAACGATCGCCGTCCTCCAGCATTCTGGTAGTTCTGCGTATAGTTGCGCACGTTTTCCAGGGAGAAAATGCCCTGCTTGGCTTTTTCCAACGAGCGCGGATTGATATCGGTGGCGTAGATCAATGTGCGGTCCAGCAGGCCTTCTTCTCGCAGCAGGATCGCCATGGAGTAGACCTCCTCTCCCGTGCTGCAACCGGCGATCCAGATCTTGATCGAGGGGTACGTCCTGAGCAGTGGTACGACTTCCTCGCGTATCGCCAGGAAATGCGAGGGGTCGCGAAACATCTCGCTGACAGGGATCGTCAGCAGTTGCAGCAACTGCATGAATACACCCGAGTCGTGCAGCACGCGCTCCTGCAAGGCCGAAATGGTCTTGCACTCGAACTGACTCAACGCATGGTGGACCCGGCGCTTGATGGAGGCCCCGGAATAATCGCGAAAATCGTAGCTGTACTTGAGGTAAATCGCTTCGATCAACAAACGAAGTTCAATGTCAGTGTCACGTTCCACTAAATTCTTTCCATATTCGGCAACCACACGCGAATCAGCGAGAACAGACGATCCAGATCGATCGGCTTGGCCAGGTAGTCATTGGAACCCGCCGCCAGGCAGCGTTCCTGATCGTCCTTCATGGCCTTGGCCGTCACGGCGATGATAGGCAGCTTGCGCCAGCGCGGATCCTTGCGGATCAGCGTGGTGGCTTCGAAACCGTCCATCTCCGGCATCATCACATCCATCAGCACCAGGTCGATGTCGTCGAATTCATTCAGGCGATCGATCGCCTCCAAGCCGTTACGGCCGATGACCACGATCGCCCCCTTCGCCTCCAGGGCGCTGGTCAGGGCAAAGATGTTGCGCACATCGTCGTCCACCAACAGTACCTTGCGGCCTTCGAACACCTTGTCGCGGCTGCGGGCGGTCTTGAGCATCCGCTGTCGTTCATGGGACAACCGGGATTCGACTTTGTGCAAAAAGAGTGTCACCTCGTCCAGCAAGCGCTCTGGCGAACGGGCGCCCTTGATGATGATCGAGCGTGAATACTTGCGCAGTTCGGCTTCTTCGTCCCGTGTCAGGTTGCGCCCGGTGTAGACGATCACCGGCGGGAAGGAACAGATGTCTTCGTTGGACATGCGCTTGAGCAGGTCATTGCCGAGCATATCCGGCAACTTCAGGTCGATGATCATGCAGTCGTAGACATTGGTCCGCAGCAGGTCCAGGGCCTGTTGGGCCAAGCCAACGGCGGTGATCTCAATGTCATCGTCGCCGATCAGGCGGGTAATACTGTCGCGCTGCAGATCATCGTCTTCCACCAGCAGCACCCGCTTGACCTTCTGGGTCAGCTTGGCCTCCAGGCGGGCGAACACGTCCTTGAGTTCTTCACGGGTAGTCGGCTTGACGGCATAGCCGATGGCGCCCATGTGCATCGCGGCTTCGACACGGTCTTCGACGGAAATCACGTGCACGGGGATGTGCCGGGTTTCGGCCTGTTCCTTGAGTCGCTGCAACACCGTCAGTCCGGAATGGTCCGGCAGGCGCATGTCCAGCAGGATCGCGTCGGGAGCCAGTTGCAGAGCCAAGTCGAAACCTTCGTCGGCACCGTGGGCCACCAGGCACTGGTAACCGAGCTCGTGGGCCAGGTCGAACAGAATGCGGGCGAACTTGGGCTCGTCTTCGATCACCAGGATGCATCGGGTGTCGAACGGCGCCTTGTCGCGGTCGTCGGCGAACCGGGTAATCGGCGTCGTGTCCACGTCGGCGACCAGCGGCGCCGGTGCGGCTTTTGGCGCAACAGGCGCCGGCGCGGAGGCCGTCGGGGTGAAGGTCATCGGCGCTATCGGCATATCACCGGGCTCGACATAACGCTCAGGCAATACCAGCGTAAACACACTGCCCTGCCCCGGCTCGCTGGAGACCGAAATCGAGCCGCCCAGCAACATGGCCAGGTCCCGGGAAATCGACAACCCCAGGCCGGTGCCGCCGTAGCGACGGTTGGTGGTGCCATCGGCCTGGCGGAACGCTTCGAAAATGCTTTGCTGTTGATCGGCGGCGATGCCGATCCCGGAGTCCCGCACCATGAACGCGATGCCCGAGCCTGGCTGACCGGCCACGGACAGGCTGACGGAACCTTGCTCGGTGAACTTCACGGCGTTGGACAGCAGGTTCTTGATCACCTGCTCCAGGCGCTGGCGGTCGGTGTAGAGCATCGCCGGCACATCGGGCAGCACCTGGACCTCGAAATTCAGGCCCTTGTCCGCCGCCAACGGCTTGAACATATCCTGCAGCCCTTCCACCAGACGCTGCACGCTGGTGTTTTCCGGACGCACTTCCAGCTTTCCGGCCTCGACCTTGGAGATGTCGAGGATGTCGTTGATCAGGTTCAGCAGGTCGTTGCCGGCGGAGTAGATCGACTCGGCAAACTTGACCTGCTCCTCGCTGAGGTTGTGCTGCGGGTTCTCCGCCAGCAGCTTGGACAGGATCAGCGAGCTGTTGAGCGGCGTGCGCAACTCGTGGGACATATTGGCCAGGAACTCGGACTTGTACTTGCTCGAGCGCTGCAACTCTTCGGCGCGCTCCTGCAATTGGATCTGGGCCAGGTTCAATTCGCTGTTCTTCTGGTCCATGGCGTCGCGCTGCTCGGCCAATTGCTCGTTGGTCTGCTCCAGTTCCTGTTGCTGGGCTTCCAGGTGGGCCTGGGACTCCTTGAGGATGCGCGACTGTTCTTCCAGCTCTTCGTTGGCGGTCTTGAGTTCTTCCTGCTGGACTTGCAGCTCTTCGTTCAACTGCTGGGTTTCGGCCAGTACTTCCTGCAGACGCTGGCGATAACGGGCGGCTTCGATGGAAGTGCCGATATTACCGGCGATCAGTTCCAGCAACTCGATGTCACGCTCGGTCAATGGCCGCAGGAATCCCAGTTCAATGACACCGTTGATCCGGTCATCGTCACTGGTGGGCACTACCAGCACGCTGTTGGGCAGACCTTGCCCCAATCCGGAGCTGACTTTCAGGTAATCGTCCGGTACATCGTCCAGACGGATAAGGCGCCCCTGCTGCACGGCCTGACCAGCGATGCCTTCGCCGGCGACGATCACTTGCTGTTGTTCTTCATCCTCCCGGGAGAGCCCGTAGGTGGCGACACGCCTTAAGACGCCACTTTCTTCCCGCGCATAAAGCGCAGCGACAGCGACACCCAGGTACTTCGCACAGAACTGCAGGATATTGCGGCCCAACAGGTTCAGCGACAATTGCCCCAGGACCTGCTCGGCCAGTTGCGTCTGGCCGCTTCGCAGCCAGGCCTGCTTTTCCAAGTGCAAGGCGCTGCGTTGCTGGACTTTCAGGCTGGCACTGTAGCTTTCGGACAGGTTCAACAGATCCCGGCGACCGACATAGGCCAGAAGCCCGCTGACCGCTGCGACGAACAACAGGTAAAAGGCAATGCTCCAGACGGTCGTGGTGCGCACGTCCTGGTTGCGCGCCGCACGCAATTGTTGCTCGGTCTCGACGACCTCTTCGAAGGACTGGCGAATTTCGTCGGTCAGGCGCTTACCGCGCCCGGCCTTCACCGCCCCCCGGTAATCGCCGCTGCTGCGTTGCAGGTCGATCATGCTTTGGGCGTAATTGGCCCACTCCGTCTGGAGTGCTTGGATCTTGTGCAGGCGGTCGGTCTGGACAGGGTTATCGGCTGTCAATTCCAGCAATGTGTCCAATGCCACGGCAATCCGTGGCTTGGCCACTTCATAGGGGTCGAGGAAGTGTTCGTCACCACTCAACAGGTAGCCGCGCATGCCGGTTTCCAGGTCCACGCTCAGCTTGAGCGCTTCGTTGGCGTTATTGATCACCCTGTCGGTATGGCCGACCCATTGGATCACCGACAGCAGGTACGTGATAAGGATGACGAAAAACACCGCGCTGAGGGCGCCTATGCCCAACGGCAGGCTGATATTGCGGCTCAGGAGCTTGCGAAAACTTTGCTCGTCGACCGAAGACGAAGGAGTCATGGAAAGGGGCCTTGGTGGACAGTTGAAATCGGTGGAGTTTGCCCGAAAAACCGCGCCTGGATCCACATTTTCTGACAAGTCAAGGAGGCAAATCCCACGACAATCCGTCTTATAGCAGGGAAGCGACTATCCTTGTCAGCTCTTGTACTATAGATCCTTTCTTGTACAACCCAGGGAACTTGTGCTGCCTTGGCACTTACTCATGAATGAGGCCATTTTTTTTCGTGCCCCTCCCGCTCCCATCTTTCGAGAATGTCGACTATGCCCACCACCCCTGCCGCCACCCAGCCCACCATCCTGGTAGTCGAAGACGATGACATCGTGCGGATGTTGATCGTCGACGTGCTGGAGGAACTGGAGTACCAGGTGCTGGAGGCGGACGGCTGTGAGCAAGCGCTGAGTTTTTTGCGTGACCACCAACAGAACATCGCCCTGATGATGACCGACGTCGGCCTGCCGGTAATGGACGGACGCGAATTGGCCAAGCAGGCTCGACTCGAGCGTCCACAGCTGCCGGTGCTGTTTGCCAGCGGCTATGCCGAAAGCATCGATGTGCCTGAAGGCATGTCGGTGATCGGCAAACCCTTCTCCATCGATCAATTGCGGGACAAGGTCAAACGCATTCTTGCTTGAGCCGGATCGCATTCTTGGTCACTATCGGCGCCCCGCGCGCCGATGGCGCCTGATTCGCTCCGAGGCCCCCCTTGCTCATGACTGCCACCAAAGTCCTGGTTATCGGCTATGTCTGGCCCGAGCCGCGCTCATCGGCGGCCAGTGGGCATGTCATGCAGATCCTCGACACCTTCCTCGGCCAAGGCTGGGACATCACCTTCAGCAGCCCGGCCGGCCCGGGGGAGCAGCGCGCCGACCTGGTCGCGCTGGGCATCCGCGAAGTGCCCATCGAGCTCAATAACAGCAGTTTCGACGCGTTCATCCATGCACTTGCGCCGGACATCGTGCTGTTCGACCAGTTCATGATGGAAGAACAGTTCGGCTGGCGCGTCGAAAAGCACTGCCCCGGGGCCCTGCGGGTGCTGGAGACCTCCGACCTGCAAAGCCTGCGTCACGCCCGGCATCAACGCCTGAAAGAGCGCCTGAAGCGCGATGAGGCGAGCGAGGACTTCAGCGATCTTTTCGCCCCGGCCCTGGGCGAGGAGTTCCAATGGATGGCCGACACCGACCTGGCCAAGCGAGAAATCGCCGCCCTGTACCGCTGCGACCTCAACCTGATGGTGTCCGAGGTTGAAATCGAACTGTTGGTGGAGCACTTCAAGCTGCCTCGCAACCTGCTGCATTGGTGCCCGCTGATGCTGGACCTGCCCAGTGAACCGTCGCCACCGTTCGAGGACCGGGCGCATTTCCTGAGTATCGGCAACTTTCGCCACGCGCCGAACTGGGACGCCGTGCTCTGGATGAAGAACGCCATCTGGCCGCTGATCCGCCAGCAATTGCCCGGCGCACAACTGCACCTGTACGGCGCCTATACCCCGCCCAAGGCCGCCGCACTGCACAATCCGGCCCAGGGCTTTCACATCATGAACTGGGCCGAGGACGCCTTGCAGGTCATGTCGGCGGCACGCATCTGCCTGGCGCCGTTGCGTTTCGGCGCCGGGATCAAGGGCAAGCTGATCGAGGCCATGCTCTGTGGTACCCCCAACGTCACCACGCCCGTGGGAGCCGAAGCCATGCACGGCGACATGCCCTGGCCCGGGTCGATTGCCCAGAGCGCCGTAGGCATCGCCGGCGCGGCGGTGCAGTTGTATAGCGACCAGGCGCGCTGGACCCAGGCCCAGCACGCCGGCCGGGCGCTGCTGGCGAGCCGCTACCGGCAACAGGTGCATGGGCCGGCGCTGATCGACAGCATCAACGCTTGCCGGGCAGACCTGGCACAACGACGCCGGGACAATTTCACCGGCAGCATGCTGCGTCACCACCAGCACAAAAGCACCCAATACATGTCCCAGTGGATCGAAGAAAAAAACCGCAACGGTTAGACACCAGGGTGGCACCTGCCTGGCGAAGGGGGCATTATCCAGTGGCGATAACAATAAAAGCGCCAGGCCCATGACCCGAACAGCCAGAGTCACCGACCCCTCCTACGAGTTGATGGACGACCATAACGGGCTGTCCATCATCTACCGCCAGCACGGCTTTCCCTGCCCGCTGGTGCGCTGGCATTTCCACAAGGAATACGAGCTGCACTTGATCGTCGCCAGTTCCGGCAAGGTGTTCATTGGCGACTACATCGGCAACTTCTACCCCCAATCGCTGTTTCTCACCGGGCCCAACCTCCCCCACAACTGGATCAGCCAGGTGGCCGAGGACGAAGTGGTACCCAAGCGCGATATGTTGGTGAACTTCACCGACGAGTTGTTCGAAAGCGGCCACCAGGTATTCGCCGAACTCAAGACGGTCGCACCGCTGCTCGAACGCGCCCAGTATGGCATCGAGTTCCGCTGCAAGCGCACCATCCGCCAGGCCATGATCCTGATGCAGCGCATCGCCGATTCCCAGGGCATGAGCCGCCTGGGGCACTTTTTCATCCTGATGGAACTGCTGGCCGCCACGGATGACTACCAACTGCTGTCCGGCGCGACCGCCCCGCAAACGGCGGACGAACACAGCATCGACCGCACCAACCGCGCGGTGGACTACATCTTTGCCCATTACGCCCGGGAGTTGCCCCTGGAAGAAGTCGCCGAACACCTGGGCATGAAACCCACCTACTTCAGCCGAGTATTCAAACAGGCCACTGGCCGTTGCTTCATCGAATTCGTCAATCGCCTGCGCATCAGCAAATCCTGCGAATTGCTGGCCGACGGCGACAAACCGGTAACGGACGTGTGTTTTGAATCCGGCTTCAACAACATCTCCAATTTCAATCGGCGTTTCCAGCAGCTCAAGGGCATGACGCCCTCCCACTACCGGCGGCTGGCGGTGCAGCGGTTGACCGAGCAGAACCAGGGCTGACCCTGTGGCGAGGGGATTTATCCCCGCTGGGGCGCGAAGCGGCCCCCTGGGTTTTCTGATCCGCCTCCAGGGTAGATACATTTTTGGGGCTGCTTTGCAGCCCAGCGGGGATAAATCCCCTCGCCAGAGATGAATTCCCCACCAGAAATTTTCTTAAGTGCAAAAAAGTATCAGTGCAAGTGCGACGGATGATTTGTCACACCGTCCATTGAAGGCTGTAATCAGCGCACATTCTTCCCTTCATCCGGAAGACACAAAAACAATAACTGTCCTTCCGCAGCTTTCGAGCGCGGAAAAGGAGTGCGCGATGAAACCTTCGGTAAAAGCTCTGCTTGTTTCCACCTGCATGACCCTCAGTAGCGTCAGCTTCGGCGCACAGACCCTCACCATTGCCACCGTCAACAACAGCGACATGATCCGCATGCAAAAGCTCTCGAAAACCTTCGAGGCCGAGCACCCGGACATCAAGCTGAACTGGGTGGTGCTCGAAGAAAACGTCCTGCGCCAGCGCCTGACCACCGACATCGCCACCCAAGGCGGGCAGTTTGACGTGCTGACCATTGGCATGTACGAAGCAGCACTCTGGGGCGCCAAGGGCTGGCTGGAGCCGATGAAGGATTTGCCGGCCTCCTACGACCTGGACGACATCTTCCCCTCCGTGCGCGATGGTTTGTCCGTCAAAGGCTCGCTGTACGCCCTGCCGTTCTATGCGGAAAGCTCGATCACCTATTACCGCACGGACCTGTTCAAGGACGCCGGGCTGACCATGCCCGAACACCCGACCTGGAGCCAGATCGGTGAATTCGCGGAAAAACTCACCGACAAATCCAAGGAGCAATATGGCCTGTGCCTGCGGGGCAAGGCCGGTTGGGGCGAGAACATGGCGCTCATCACCACCCTGGCCAACGGTTATGGCGCGCGCTGGTTCGATGAGAAGTGGCAGCCGCAATTCAATGGCCCCGAGTGGAAAGACGCACTCAACTTCTATGTCGACAACATGAAGAAATCCGGCCCGCCGGGCGCCTCCAGCAACGGTTTCAACGAAAACCTGGCGCTGTTCAACAGCGGCAAATGCGCGATCTGGGTGGATGCCAGCGTCGCCGGCTCGTTCGTCACCGACAAGACCCAGAGCAAGGTGTCCGATCACGTCGGATTCACCTTCGCCCCCCACGAAAAAACCGACAAAGGCACCTCGTGGATGTACTCCTGGTCGCTGGCCATCCCTACCAGCTCCAAAGCCAAGGAAGCCGCCACGGTCTTTACCACGTGGGCGACGTCCAAGGAGTACAGCCAATTGGTCGCCAAGACCGACGGGATTGCCAACGTACCGCCAGGCACCCGCACCTCGACCTACAGCGACGAGTACATGAAGGCCGCGCCGTTTGCCAAGGTGACCCTGGAATCGTTGAAAGTCGCCGATCCGAAAGCGCCAACCCTCAAACCTGTGCCCTACATCGGCATCCAGTTGGTGACCATTCCCGAATTCCAGGCCATCGGTACCCAGGTGGGCAAGTTCTTTTCGGGCGCGCTGACCGGCCAGCAGACCGTGGACCAGGCGTTGACCGCCGCGCAGTCCACCACCGAACGCGAGATGAAACGCGCTGGGTATCCCAAGTAACCCGCGCCGCCGCTCTGTCTTTTGTGGGAGCGGGCTTGCTCGCGAAAGCGATCTGTCAGTCACATTGATGTTGAATGTGCTGCCCTATTCGCGAGCAAGCCCGCTCCCACAGGGACTTTTTGTAGGCCTGCACAAAATCGGTTCAATGCCATGAATAGCTCAACTACAACCGCCAAAGCCCCCATCGAGATTGCCCCGCCGCCGGCGCGCAAGATCCGCCTGGCCAACCCCGGCTGGTTCCTGGTCAGCCCTTCGGTGGCCTTGTTGCTGCTGTGGATGATCGTGCCGCTGGGCATGACCGTCTACTTCTCGATGATCCGCTACAACCTGCTCTACCCCGGCGAAAACGAATTCGTCGGGCTGGAGAACTTCACCTATTTCCTGACCGACTCGGGTTTCATGCCCGGCGCCACCAATACCTTGTTGCTGGTGGGCAGCGTGCTGTTGATCAGTATCGTCCTCGGGGTATTGATCAGCGCGCTACTGGAAGCCAGTGAGTTTTTTGGTCGCGGCATCGTCCGCGTGCTGCTGATCTCGCCGTTCTTCATCATGCCCACCGTCGGTGCGCTGATCTGGAAGAACCTGATCTTCCATCCGGTCTCGGGCATCCTCGCCTCGGTGTGGAAGCTGTTCGGCGCCCAGCCGGTGGACTGGCTGGCCCATTACCCGCTGCTATCGATCATCATCATCGTGAGCTGGCAATGGCTGCCCTTTGCGATTCTGATCCTGATGACTGCCATGCAGTCGCTGGACCAGGAACAGAAAGAAGCCGCCCGCCTGGACGGTGCCGGCCCCATTGCGATCTTCTGGCACCTGACCCTGCCGCACCTGGCTCGCCCGATTGCCGTGGTGCTGATGATCGAAACCATCTTCCTGCTGTCGGTGTTCGCCGAGATCTTCACCACCACCAACGGTGGCCCCGGCTATGCCTCCACCAACCTTGCCTATCTGATCTACAACCAGGCGCTGGTGCAGTTCGACGTCGGCATGGCTTCGGCCGGTGGCTTGATCGCCGTAGTCATTGCCAACATCGCCGCCATCATCCTCGTCCGGATGATCGGCAAAAACCTCACCGACAAGCATTGAGGCCGTCGCCATGACTCTTCAACAATCCCGTCGTCTGCAAAGCCTGCTGCTGGGCACGCTGGCCTGGGCCATCGCGATCCTGATCTTCTTTCCGATCTTCTGGATGGTGCTGACCAGCTTCAAGACCGAAATCGATGCGTTCGCCACGCCGCCGCAGTTCATCTTCACACCGACCCTGGAGAACTACCTGCACATCAACGAGCGTAGCAATTACTTCAGCTTCGCCTGGAACTCCGTGGTGATTTCCTTCAGCGCCACCGCCCTGTGCCTGCTGATCGCGGTACCGGCGGCCTATTCCATGGCGTTCTATGAAACCCAGCGCACCAAAGGCACGTTGTTGTGGATGCTCTCCACCAAAATGCTGCCACCGGTGGGCGTGCTGATGCCGATCTACCTGCTGGCCAAGCAATTTGGCCTGCTGGACACGCGTATCGCGCTGATCATCATCTACACACTGATCAACCTGCCCATTGTGGTCTGGATGATTTACACCTACTTCAAGGACATTCCTCGCGACATCCTCGAGGCCGCGCGCCTGGATGGCGCCACGCTCTGGCAGGAAATGGTCCGTGTGCTGCTGCCGATTGCCAAGGGCGGCCTGGCGTCCACCGTGCTGCTGTCGCTGATCCTGTGCTGGAACGAGGCGTTCTGGTCGCTGAACCTCACCTCCTCCAAGGCCGCGCCCCTGACGGCGTTGATCGCTTCCTACTCCAGCCCGGAAGGTTTGTTCTGGGCCAAATTGTCGGCCGTCTCGACCCTGGCCTGCGCGCCGATCCTGATCTTTGGCTGGATCAGCCAGAAACAGCTGGTGCGCGGTTTGTCCTTCGGCGCAGTGAAATGAACCGTCAAAAGATCGCAGGCTTCGCCAGCTCCTACGCACAGCCCACAGCCTTCAAGAGCCCTGTAGGAGCTGTCGAGTGCAGCGAGGCTGCGATCTTTCCCAGTCAACTGAATAAATGACAAGTGGAGGCCCATCATCATGGCCAACCTGAAAATCAAGAATTTGCAAAAGGGTTTCGAAGGCTTCTCCATCATCAAGGGCATCGACCTTGAGGTGAACGACCGCGAGTTCGTGGTCTTCGTCGGCCCGTCGGGCTGTGGCAAATCCACACTGCTGCGGCTGATCGCTGGTCTGGAAGAGGTCAGCGACGGCACCATCGAACTGGATGGCCGGGACATTACCGAGGTCAGCCCGGCCAAGCGCGACCTGGCCATGGTGTTCCAGACCTACGCCTTGTATCCGCACATGAGCGTACGCAAGAACATGTCCTTCGCCCTCGACCTGGCCGGTGTGCCCAAGGCCGAAGTCGAGAAGAAGGTCAACGAAGCGGCGCGCATCCTCGAATTGGGGCCGATGCTCGAGCGCAAGCCCAAGCAACTGTCCGGCGGCCAGCGCCAGCGCGTGGCGATCGGCCGGGCCATCGTGCGCAACCCGAAAATCTTCCTGTTCGACGAACCGCTGTCCAACCTCGACGCCGCCCTGCGGGTGCAGATGCGCCTGGAACTGGCACGCCTGCACAAGGAACTGCAGGCGACCATGATCTACGTGACTCACGACCAGGTCGAAGCCATGACCCTGGCCGACAAGGTGGTGGTGCTCAATGGCGGGCGCATCGAACAGGTCGGCTCGCCGCTGGAGCTGTATCACCAGCCGGCCAACCTGTTTGTCGCCGGGTTCCTCGGCACACCGAAAATGGGCTTCCTCAAAGGCAAGGTCACCGCCCTGGACAGCCAGGGCTGCGAGGTGCTGCTGGACGCCGGCACGCGTATCAACCTGCCGCGCAGCGGTGCCAACCTGAGCGTCGGCGGCGCGGTGACCCTGGGGATTCGTCCGGAACACCTGAACCTGGCGCAACCGGGCGATTGCACGTTGCAAGTCACCGCCGACGTCAGCGAGCGGCTGGGCAGCGACACCTTCTGCCATGTCGTCACGACGTCCGGCGAAGCCTTGACCATGCGGGTTCGCGGCGACCTGGCGAGCCGTTTCGGCGAGCAACTGAACCTGCACCTGGACGCCGAACACTGCCACTTATTCGATGCCGAGGGCGTGGCGGTGAGCCGCGCGCTGCGCGCCGCTGCCTGATTGCCGAGAATTGCGATGAAACTCAACCGACAAAACCTGCACAACCTCAACCCTGACGTAGCCCTGCCTGCCTACCCGTTGGGCGATATCCGCCAAGGCATCGCCCATATCGGCGTCGGCGGTTTCCACCGGGCTCACCAGGCCTACTACACCGATGCGCTGATGAACACCGGTGTCGACCTGGACTGGGCCATCTGCGGCGTGGGCCTGCGGGCCGAGGATCGCCGTGCCCGGGACGACTTGGCCAGCCAGGATTACCTGTTCACCCTGTACGAACTGGGCGACACCGATGACACCGAAGTCCGGGTGATTGGCGCGATCAATGACATGTTGCTGGCCGAAGACGGCGCCCAGGCGCTGATCGACAAACTGGCCGATCCGCAGATCCGCATCGTTTCGCTGACCATTACCGAAGGTGGCTATTGCATCGACGACAGCAATGGCGAATTCATGGCCCATCTGCCGCAGATCCAGCACGACCTGAGCCATCCCGAGGCACCGAAAACCGTCTTCGGCTTCCTCTGCGCCGCCCTGGCCAAGCGTCGCGCCGCCGGTATCCCGGCGTTCACGTTGATGTCTTGCGATAACCTGCCCCACAACGGCGCCGTGACCCGCAAGGCATTGCTGGCCTTCGCCGCGTTGCGCGACGCGGAGCTGGGGCAATGGATCGACCGCAACGTCAGCTTCCCCAATGCCATGGTCGACCGCATCACACCCATGACCAGCGTCGCCCATCGCCTGCAACTGCATGACGAACATGGCATCGACGACGCTTGGCCGGTGGTCTGCGAACCGTTCGTGCAATGGGTGCTGGAAGACAAATTCGTCAACGGTCGCCCGGCCTGGGAAAAGGTCGGCGTGCAGTTTACCGATGACGTTTCTCCCTATGAAGAAATGAAAATCAAGTTGCTCAACGGCAGCCATCTGGCGCTGACCTACCTGGGCTTTCTCAAGGGTTATCGCTTCGTCCACGAAACCATGAACGACCCGCTGTTCGTGCGTTACATGCGCGCCTACATGGACCTGGACGTGACACCGCAACTGGCACCTGTACCAGGCATCAACCTGACCGACTACAAGAACACCCTGGTGGAACGCTTTTCCAACCAGGCGATTGCCGACCAGTTGGAGCGTGTCTGTTCGGACGGCTCGTCGAAGTTTCCAAAATTCACCGTCCCGACCATCAACCGTTTGATTGCCGACGGCGGCGAAACCCGCCGTGCAGCACTGGTCGTGGCGGCCTGGGCCGTGTACCTGAAGGGCGTGGACGAGAACGGCGTGACTTATTCGATCCCCGATCCACGGGCGGCGTTCTGCCAGGCGCTGGTGGCTGACGATGCGCTGGTGACCCAGCGGATGTTGGAAGTCGAAGAAATCTTTGGCACGGCGATCCCACGTTCGCCGGAGTTCGTGGCAGCATTCGAATGGTGCTGCAACAGCTTGCGCGAGCACGGGGTAACACGAACACTTGAGCGGGTATTGGCTGACGCAGACTGAGCTTGCGGACGCGGTCGCTTTTTGTGGCGAGGGGATTTATCCCCGCTGGGACGCGAAGCGTCCCCAAGACACGAACAACTCAGTGAATCTGACACACCGAGTCGTCAGTGTCAGGGCTGCTTCGCAGCCCAGCGGGGATAAATCCCCTCGCCACAGTCCACCATGTCCCGGTCCAAACAGTTCTGTGCTGACGGTTCATTGATATCAAGGATTTCTATGGCAAACCAACAACTGTTCCTGGGCATCGACTGTGGCACCCAAGGCACCAAGGCGTTGATCCTGGATGCGATCAGCGGTCAGGTACTCGGCCAGGGCGCGGCTGCCCACAGCATGATCAGCGGGGCCAACGGTCGTCGTGAACAAGACACCCAGCAATGGCTCGATGCATTCACCCAGGCGACTCATCAAGCCTTGGCCGCCGCCGGGGTCGATGGCCAGGCGATCCTCGGCGTCGGCGTGTCCGGCCAGCAGCACGGCCTGGTGCTGCTTGACGACCAGGGCCAGGTCTTGCGCCCGGCCAAGCTCTGGTGCGACACCGAGACGACGCCGGAAAACGATCGGCTCCTGGCGCACCTGGGTGGTGAAGACGGTAGCCTCGAACGCCTCGGCGTGGTGATCGCGCCGGGCTACACGGTTTCCAAATTGCTCTGGACGCGGGAGCAGCATCCCCAGGTGTTCGAACGCATCGCCAGCGTCCTGCTGCCCCACGACTTCCTCAACTACTGGCTCACCGGCCGCCATTGCAGCGAATACGGCGATGCCTCGGGGACTGGCTATTTCAACGTGCGCACCCGCCAATGGGACGTGCAGTTGTTGCAATACATCGATCCCAGCGCGCGCTTGCAAGCGGCGCTGCCGGAGCTGATCGAGGCCCATCAGCCCGTCGGACGCATCCTGCCGGCCATTGCCGCGCACCTGGGCATCAACCCCGACGCGGTGGTGGCCAGTGGGGGCGGCGACAACATGATGGGCGCCATCGGCACCGGCAATATCCAGCCCGGCGTGATCACCATGAGTCTCGGTTCCTCCGGCACGGTCTATGCCTTTGCCGCCGAACCCGCGGTCAGCCCGCAACCGTCAGTGGCGACGTTCTGCTCCTCCAGCGGTGGCTGGCTGCCATTGATTTGCACCATGAACCTGACCAACGCCACCGGGGCGATTCGCGAGTTGCTGGGCCTGGACATCGACGCCTTCAACGCCCTGGTCGTCCAGGCCCCGATTGGTGCCGAGGGTGTCTGCATGCTGCCGTTCCTCAACGGCGAGCGGGTGCCTGCCCTGCCCCATGCCACCGGTAGCCTGCTGGGCCTGACCACTACCAACCTGACCCGGGCCAACCTGTGCCGCGCCGTGGTCGAAGGCACGACCTTCGGTTTGCGCTACGGTTTGGACCTGTTGCGGGCCAACGGGCTCAAGGCCCAGAGCATTCGCCTGATCGGCGGCGGCTCGAAGAGCCCGGTGTGGCGGCAGATCGTCGCCGACATCATGGACACCACGGTCATTTGCACTGAACAAAGCGAAGCGGCGGCGTTGGGTGCGGCGATCCAGGCGGCGTGGTGTCATTCAGGCGCGCAAGACAGCCTCGCCGAACTGTGCGAGCGCTGCGTCAAGCTCGACCCGGCCAGCGAAACCCGGCCAATCGCCGCCCATGTCACGGCGTCCCAGCAGGCCTATGAACGTTACCGACAACACGTCGCAACCCTTTGAGAGCGGGCAACTATGTATCTGGTGTGTGGTGAAGCGCTGTTTGATTTTTTCAGTGAAACCGAGGCGGATGGCCCTGCCTCGCAAGTGAACTACAAGGCGATTGCCGGTGGCTCGCCGTTCAACGTGGCGGTGGGGTTGCGCCGCCTGGGTATTGAGTCGGCGCTGTTTACCGGATTGTCCACCGACTACCTGGGCCGTCGCTTGCAGCAGGTGCTGCTCAACGAAGGTGTCAGTACCCGATACCTGCTGGACTTCGACGCGCCGACCACCCTGGCGATGGTTGCCGTAGGCGCCAATGGTTCGCCCCACTACAGCTTTCGCGGCGAAGGGTGTGCCGACCGGCAACTGAGCCTGGCCCATCTACCGGAGCTGGGCCCTGAAGTGCGTGGTTTGCATGTCGGCTCGTTCTCACTGGTGGTCCAGCCCATTGCCGACACGCTCCTGGCCCTGGTGCAACGGGAAAGTGGCCGGCGCCTGATCAGTCTCGACCCGAACGTGCGGCTCAACCCGCAACCGGATATAGAATTGTGGCGCTCGCGGATTGCGGCACTGGTGCAATACGCAGACCTGATCAAGGTCAGTGACGAGGATCTGGGCCTGCTCTACCCAGGGATCGAGCCCCAGGCGGTCATCGAAGGTTGGCTGAAGCACCGTTGCCAAGTGGTCTTCCTGACCCGTGGCGGCCAGGGGGCGACGGTCTTCAGTCGCCAGCACGGCACATGGTCGCTGCCCGCGTGCCCGGTGAAGATCGCCGACACCGTGGGTGCAGGCGACACCTTCCAGGCCGCGCTGATTGCGTGGCTGACTGAGCAACAACTGGATTCGATCGAGGGCCTGCAGACACTGACCCGCGAGCAGGTCAGCGCCATGCTTGAGTTCGCCATTCGCGCCGCAGCACTGACGTGCGGCAAAACCGGGCCGGACCTGCCCTATCGGCAGCAACTGGCCTGACTTGCGCGTTATAACAGAAAAGCTGGACGCCGGGTTCGGACATCACCGGACCCGAGCGTCAGAGGGAAAATGACAAGGCCGTAATCAGCGCCCAGTCATTCGATGGTGTTGCTGATGAAAGTGATTGCCTGCGGCAGGGTTGTGGTCAAGCTCCGTACGCAACTCGGCAATCAGATCGTTGATGGCTCGGCACCCGGTGAGTTTCCTGGCATCGATGTTCGTTTTGAGCAAGGCCACATGATCGGTCCTGTGGTCATCGAAGATCTTGATCGTCATCGTCAGCTCAGGTGACAACGTGCATTGCGAGCGCTTGGGCAGCAAGCTGCTTTCAATGATGTTTCGCATTTCGAGGGCAGATAAAAACATGGCGACTCTCTCCTGTTGAGGCGGCCAATTTATGTTCACGACGGCGGTATCTTCGTCCGTTTTCTTCCCTGCGGACTGGGACTATGAATACCGTGCCGTTCTCTTTCTTGGCATTTTCAGTTAACAAGCTCGTCAAGCGAACTCCTGAACCATCCCGCAAAAAATATGCCTGTATTGACGACCTTCCAGATTGATATGAATCAAGCGTTTAGCTTCGTCCCGCGCCAGAGGGCTCGTGCAAAGTGCAAGGAAAGGTGGTTTTTTCCATGCAAACTGCAATCACTTTTATCCTGTTCGCAACCTAGATTAGCCCCTATTGCGAAGGAGAAAGCGGGCATCCGTCGCCTGGCATGAAAAAAGTGTGACGTAGCGTAAAAACTCAAAGAGCTCCCACCGCCGCCCGCTCCGCCACGTGGCGCAAACTGTCGAAATTGATGTTGGCCCCCGAATCGATCGCTACCAAGGTCTCGCCACGCGCGCCCGTGCGCGCCACGTATTGCTTGATGCCCGCCACCGCCAAGGCCCCTGACGGCTCGGTGATGGAACGGGTGTCGTCATAGATGTCCTTGATCGCGACGCACAACTGGTCGTTGGTCACGGTCATCACCTCATCGACGCAGAAACGGCAGATGTCCAGGCCATGGGCGCCGATCTGCGCAACGGCCACGCCATCGGCGAAGGTTCCCACCTCGGGCAAGATCACCCGCTCCCCGGCGATCAGTGCAGCCTGGAGACAGGCCGAGTGCTGCGACTCGACGCCAATGATGCGAACTTCCGGGCGCAGGTATTTGACGTAGGCCGCGATCCCGGCGATCAGCCCCCCGCCTCCGACCGGAACGAAAATCGCGTCCAGCCGGCCGGGATGCTGGCGCAGGATTTCCATGGCGACGGTGCCTTGCCCGGCAATCACCTCCGGATCGTCGAATGGCGAGACGAACTCCCGCCCGGTCTGCTCGGCCAATTCCAGCGCATGGGCCAAGGCAAACGGAAAACTGTCCCCATATAGCAAGGCCTCGGCGCCGCGATTGCGCACGCCCAGCACTTTCAGTTGGGGGGTGGTCACGGGCATGACGATGCTGGCCGAAATACCCAGCTCCCGTGCCGCCAGCGCGACGCCCTGGGCGTGATTGCCGGCTGACGCGGTGATGACGCCCCGGGCCCGCTGCTCCGGGGTCAGGTGCACGAGCTTGTTGTAGGCACCGCGGATCTTGAAGGAAAAAGTCGGTTGCAAGTCTTCGCGCTTGAGCAGGATCCGGTTGCCCAGGGCCTCGGACAGTGCTGGCGCCGCTTGCAGTGGCGTGCGCACGGCCAGTTCGTAGACCGGCGCGGCGAGGATTTTCTTTACATAGTGCTCAAGCAGGGTTTGCTCGGTGTGGGCAGCGGTCATGGTCATGACGATCTCCTGGTTCGCTCGGAGCCCAGGAGACAGAAAGAAAAAACCCGCCTCGAGGGCGGGTTCGGTGCAGCCGTCAGCTAGCCCGCCAAATAAGGAATGGCGGTAATAATGCTTGGCTGGCTGCGCAGTACGGTTGAGTTCATGCCTGGAAATTAGCGGTGCGTTGGCGGCAAGTCAATGGCAAATACGTAGGAGCTGGCGAAGCCTGCGATCTTTTGATCTTTCGCTGGAGACTCAAGTGTCTGGGGAAAGATCGCAGCCTCGTTGCACTCGACAGCTCCTACATGGCGTTGTGTCACTTGAGGCCGACTTTGTACAAGGCTCCGTCGTCCTCATCCGTCAACACATAGAGGTACCCATCCGGCCCCTGGCGAACATCACGGATTCGCGCCTTGAGCTCGCCCAACAGGCGCTCTTCATGGACGACCTTGTCGTCTTGCAATTGCAGGCGGATCAGCTCCCCCGACACCAAGGCGCCGATGAACACATTGTGTTGCCAGGCCTTGAAGCGCCCATGGTCGTAGAACGCCATACCGCTGAGCCCCGGTGAGACCTGCCAGACGTGGTGAGGGTCAAGGGCGCCTTCGACGGTCTTGCCCTGGGCCTCGGGAATCGGGGCGCCGGAGTAATTGATGCCGTGGGTCGCCAGTGGCCAGCCATAGTTCTTGCCGCGCTCGATGATGTTCAATTCATCGCCGCCCCGGGGCCCATGTTCGTTTTCCCAGAGGGTGCCACTCCAAGGATTGAGGGCTGCGCCCTGGGGGTTACGCATGCCGTAGGACCAGATCTCGGGACGCACGCCTTTCTGGCCGACGAAAGGGTTGTCGTCGGGCACCTTGCCATCGGGGTAGATGCGCACGACCTTGCCTTGCAGTTTGTCCAGGTCCTGAGCGGTGGGCCGGTCGTTGTTTTCCCCCAGGGTAATGAACAGATAGCCGTCGCGGTCGAAGACCAGTCGCGAGCCAAAGTGGTTGCCCGTGGACAGCTTGGGTTGCTGGCGGAAGACCACGTCGAAGTTCTTCAGGCTCTTGAGGTCTTCGGCCAGTTGCCCCCGCCCCACGGCGGTGCCGGCCTTGCCGTCTGCACCCGCTTCAGCATAGGACAGGTAGACGGTGCGATCCTGCTTGAAGTCCGGCGACAGCACCACGTCCAGCAAGCCGCCCTGGCCCTTGGCCCACACTTCTGGCACGCCGCTCAAGGGGGCGGACAATTGGCCGTCGGGGCTGACCACGCGCAGGTTGCCCCCTCGCTCCGTCACCAACATGCCCTGTTGGCCAGGCAGGAATGCAACGGACCAAGGGTGCTCCAGCCCCTTGACCACGGTGGTCACTTCCAGCGTGCCCTCCTCACTCTTGAATGACTGGGTTGGCGCGGCATTGGCCGGGTTGGCAAGGGCCAGGACAGCGCTGGCGCAGAATGCGGCCAGGAGTGTTTTACGCAACATGCACATTTCCTTCTGCGGTGTTGAAAGAGAACAACGGGCGCCAGCGCCTAGCGGTTGCCATTCTGGCTGTTGCGCGGTGGCGCAGGAGACTCGATGGTGGGTCGCGGCGAACCCGACGGCTGGCCGGAACGGGGGTAGCCATTGCCGATGCCGCCATTTTCCAGGGTCGGTGGCCGTGGTATTGGCACTGTCGGATTGTTATGAATCGTCGGCACGTTGGGCCGGGTGCCCTGCATGCTGTTGGGATTGGCCCGGCGTGTCGGGCTGTTATAGGGATTGTTGTTGCCCGGCAGGTTCTGGGCCAGGACCGTTGGGCCTGCGCTGGGCGTGGTGGCCTGGGCAGCGGCAGTCAGTAATAGCGTCATGATGACGAGCATCAGCCTGTTCATTGGGACACCTCTTGGGTTCAGGCATATCGAAAGCACGCTACGCCGCAGGTTCGCCCTTGTTAAGCGAAATATCCCGGTGAAGATGTAACGAAGCGTCTCCGAACACAGCTGGGAGCAAGCTTGCTCGCCCCACTGTGGAAACTTTTCCCGAGGCGCGAAGGTCACCAGAGAGACATCCACCGGCAAGGAAAACACCACCATGGCTCGGGCAATCTGGAAAGGCGCAATCAGTTTCGGGCTGGTCCACATCCCCGTCGCGCTGGTGTCGGCCACCTCTTCCCAGGGTGTGGATTTCGACTGGCTGGACAAACGCAGCATGGACCCGGTGGGCTACAAGCGGATCAACAAGACCACGGGCAAGGAAGTGACCAAGGAAGACATCGTCAAGGGCGTCCAGTACCAGAAAGGCCAGTACGTGCTGCTCAGCGAAGAGGAAATCCGCTCCGCCCACCCCAAGTCCACCCAGACCATCGAGATCTTTTCCTTTGTCGACAGCGAGGAGATCCCCCTGCAAAACATCGACACGCCCTACTTTCTCGCCCCCGACAAGCGTGGCGGCAAAGTCTACGCCCTGCTGCGCGAAACCCTGGTCAAGACCAACAAGGTGGCCCTGGCCTACGTCGTGCTGCATACCCGCCAGCACCTGGCCGCCCTCATGCCCCTTGAGTCGGCCCTGGTGCTGGTGCTGCTGCGCTGGCCCGCGGAGGTGCGCGAGCTGGATATCCTGGAATTGGGCGACGAGGTCACGAACCCGACCCTGGCCAAGGGCGAGCTGGAAATGGCCAAGCGTCTCGTGGAGGACATGAGCGCCGACTGGGAGCCGCAAGAATACCGGGACAGTTTCGCAGACAAGATCATGGAGCTGGTGGAGAAAAAGGCCAACGAAGGCCGCCTCGAAGCCGTGGAGACCGATCCGGGCGAAGAACAACGCAAGACCGCCGATGTCATCGACCTGACCGAGTTGCTCAAGCGCAGCCTGGGCGGCAAGGGCAAGGCCAGCGACAAATCCGCCGGGAAGCCCCCGGCAAAATCCGCGAAAACCGGTAAATCCGCTCCTGCCAAAAAAGCCACCAAGGCCTCCCGGGGCTAAAACCCTGGCGTGTGCAATACAAGGGAATCTGTCATGGCCAACGCCGAGAGTGAATCTGCTCGTTTGTCCAATGCCGAGTCGGACGCAACGACGCCCCGCAACCCTGGCCGAGGGGGCAAGTCAGCCCCGGGCACCCGCCTGCCCGAGCGCCTGTCGCCGCAGCTGGCCACGCCCGTGGAGGAGCCGCCTACCGGTGAATGGCGCTACGAAGTCCAGTTCCACGGTTATCGCCTGCTGACCCGCATCGAACACGGTGAAGTGCGGTTATACAACCGCAATCACCAGGACTGGACCGATCGGCTGAAGCTGCATGCCGACGCCTTGGCCGGGTTGGACCTGGGGGACAGTTGGCTGGACGGCGAACTGGTCCTGCTCGATGAAACCGGCCACAGCGATTTCGCCGCCCTGCGCGAGGCCTTCGAAATCAGCCGCACCGTCGACATGGTGTATTTCCTGTTCGATGCGCCCTTTCTCAATGGCGTCGACCTGCGCCAGGCGCCAGTGGAAGAACGCCGTGCTGCACTGAAAAAAGCCCTCGGCAACAACGCCAGCAAGCGCCTGCGCTTTTCCGAGTCGTTTTCCGCCAGCCAGCACGACATGTTCGAAAGCGCCATTGCGCTCTCACTGGACAGCGTGGTCGGCAAGCGCCTGGGCAGCCCTTATATGTCCCGCCGGAGCGCCGACTGGGTAAAACTCAAGTGCCGGTTGCGCCAAGCCTTCGTCATCGTCGGATTCACCCGCCCCCAAGGCAAGCGCAGCGGTTTCGGCGCGCTGCTGCTGGCCGTCAACGGAGCAACGGGGCTGGTGTATGCCGGCCGGGTCGGCACAGGGTTCAGCCAGGTACAAATCAAGCAATTGCATGAGCAACTGTGTACCCAGCAGCGCGAGACCTCGCCACTGGCTGAGCCACTCAACGGTACCCAGGGACGCGGCGTGCAATGGGTCGAGCCGACCCTGACCTGTGAAGTGGAATTCACCGAGTGGACCCGCGATAACCAGGTGCGGCAGGCTATTTTCCTTGGGTTGCCGTCCCATACGCTCGCCAGCACAGTGGTTCGGGAGCAGCCCCTGCCGATAAAGCCCTCCACGCCAAAACCCCAGCGTCGCAAAAAAGCCGGCACCGCCAGAGTCGACGGGGTGACGATCACCCACCCCGAGCGGGTCATCGACAGTGTCAGCGGCGTGCAAAAGGCCGAGCTGGCGCAGTATTACCTGGACATCGCCCCTTGGATCCTGCCGCACCTCAAGTTGCGCCCGGTCGCGCTGCTGCGGGCACCGGACGGTATCGGCGAAGAACTGTTCTTTCAAAAACACGCCGATCGCCTGGAGATTCCCCACATCAAGCAGCTGGATCCGCAACTGGACCCGGGCCATGCCGCCCTGATGGAGATCGATGATATCCACGCGCTGGTCGGCGCGGCGCAGATGGGCACGGTGGAATTGCACACGTGGGCCGCGACCCACGACCGGATCGAGACGCCTGACTTGTTTGTCCTGGATTTGGACCCGGACCCGTCACTGCCCTGGAGCGCCATGATCGAGGCGACCCGCATGACCTTGGCGGTGCTCGACGAACTGGGCTTGCAGGCCTTCCTCAAGACCAGCGGTGGCAAAGGCATGCATGTGATCGTACCATTGGCGAGAAATGAAGGCTGGGACACCACCAAGGCGTTCGCCAAAGCCATCTCTCAGTTCCTGACCCGGCAAATGCCCGAGCGCATCACCGCCACCATGGGACCGAAGAACCGCGTCGGGAAAATATTCGTCGATTACCTGCGCAACGCCCGTGGAGCCAGCACAGTAGCCGCCTATTCGGTACGTGCCAGGCCAGGCCTGCCGGTCTCGGTGCCGATCGCCCGGGCCGAGCTGTCGACCCTGCGCAACGCCCAGCAATGGGACATGTATACCGCGCTGGAACGGGCCAAAAGCTTGGGCGCCGATCCTTGGGAGGGCTATAACCACCGCCAGCGGATTACCGCCAGGATGTGGGAGCAACTGGATGCGCAAAAACCCGAGGCATGAGGCCCAATCCAGGGTTCAAATCCAGACGAAGATCGCTAGTAAACCACCGAAAAAAGCCCACTTCTGCAGGTAATACAGCGTGCGGTTGCGCTTCTTCAGGGCCTTGCCTTGCAACCGGATCTTGTAGAGCCTGGAGAACGCACGGTTCAGGCCGCCCGTCCTGTCGCCCGCGTCGTTGGGCGCACCGGCGGCCGCCATCACGGTACGGCTGAACCAGCGGTTGAAGGCGGTGGCCCAGCGAAACCTCATCGGCCGCTCCACGTCGCAGAACAGGATAATGCGATTATGGGCGGTGGTGTTCTCCGCGTAATGGATGAACGTTTCGTCGAAAATCACCGCTTCGCCATCACGCCAATGATAAGGCTCGCCATCGACATTGATGTAGCAGCCAGCATCGTTGGGGGTTTCCAGGCCCAGGTGATACCGATAGGACCCGGCGTAAGGGTCGCGGTGGCGGACCAGCTTCGACCCCGGCGGCAACTCGGCAAACATCGCCGCCTTGATCGAACCGATGCTTTGCACCAGTTCCGTGGTGCGTGGGCACAGCTTCATGGCCGAGGGATGGCTGTCGCCGTACCACTTCAGGTAGAAACGCTTCCAGCCGGTCTTGAAGAACGAGTTGAAGCCCACGTCGTCATACTGATTTGAGCGTTTGATCTCCCCGGCGCGCAGCAGGCTCTGGCCTTCGGCCCGGATCTCTTCCCAATGGGCCTGCAACGGGCTCAGGTCGGGGAACTGCACCGGGCTCAGGAAAGGCCTGTTCGGCAGTTTCGAGCATAGGTAAAGCAGGCAATTGATCGGCGCAAGAAAAGACGAATGATCGCTCAACTGGCGCCCGATCTTATGCCGCACGCGTCCGCGCAGGTGAACGTAGCCAATGGAGAGGAGGTAGATCGCGACAATGATGAGCTTCACGAAAGTCCGTCACATGCAGGAGTGAACAGGTTGCGGCTCCAGGCCAGCCAAGCGGCAAAGGAGATGGCATCGGGTGAGATGGCATTTTAGCCACAGGTTGTAAGCAAAAGTTATCCCAAAGTTGTGAAAAACTGTCTTGCCCGGGCAATCCCCTATCGTTTATGCGGCCAGATCAGTACAATCGCCGCCAATTATCACGCGCCCCCTTTGGCCGATACCGCAAACCGCGGCTTCGGCGTACATCTACCCGGACCAGGCGCTCCGTATGCTGCTGTCCTCTTATGCCGGATGGACCCTTGCGCTTGCGACCACGACGCCTTTGCGCGGTCGGAACGTGCGCAAACAGGTACTGAACAGGTACTGCCGCACCCTTAGCTACTCTGAATGTTCCGCAGGATAAACCTTTGATCTCTACAGCTAACATCACGATGCAGTTCGGCGCCAAGCCACTGTTCGAAAACGTCTCTGTCAAGTTCGGCGCGGGTAACCGCTACGGCCTGATCGGTGCCAACGGTTGCGGCAAGTCGACCTTCATGAAAATCCTCGGCGGCGACCTCGAGCCGTCCGGCGGCCAGGTCATGCTCGAGCCGAACGTACGCCTGGGTAAACTTCGCCAGGATCAGTTCGCCTACGAAGAATTCACCGTGATCGACACCGTGATCATGGGTCACGAAGAGCTGTGGAAGGTCAAGGCCGAGCGCGACCGCATCTATTCGCTGCCGGAAATGACCGAAGAAGACGGCATGGCCGTGGCCGAGCTGGAAACCGAATTTGCCGAGATGGACGGCTACACCGCCGAATCCCGCGCCGGTGAACTGCTGTTGGGCCTGGGGATTGGCATCGAGCAGCATTTCGGCCCGATGAGCGAAGTGTCGCCAGGCTGGAAACTGCGTGTGCTGCTGGCCCAGGCGCTGTTCTCCGACCCGGAAGTGCTGCTGCTCGACGAGCCGACCAACCACCTGGATATCAACACCATCCGCTGGCTGGAAAACGTGCTGACCCAGCGTTCGAGCCTGATGATCATCATCTCTCACGACCGTCACTTCCTGAACAGTGTCTGCACCCACATGGCGGACCTGGACTACGGCGAGCTGCGCCTGTTCCCGGGCAACTACGACGAGTACATGACCGTGGCGACCCAGTCCCGCGAGCAACTGCTGTCGGACAACGCCAAGAAGAAAGCGCAGATTTCCGAATTGCAATCGTTCGTCAGCCGTTTCTCGGCCAACGCCTCGAAAGCCAAGCAAGCCACCTCCCGCGCCAAGCAGATCGACAAGATCCAACTGGCCGAGGTCAAGCCATCGAGCCGCGTCAGCCCGTTCATCCGTTTCGAGCAGACCAAGAAACTGCACCGCCAGGCGGTCATTGTCGAACGCATGGCCAAGGGCTTCGACGGCAAGCCGCTGTTCAAGGACTTCAGCTTCACCGTCGAAGCCGGTGAGCGCGTGGCGATCATTGGCCCGAACGGTATCGGCAAGACCACCTTGCTGCGCACCCTGGTCAATGAACTGGAACCGGATGCCGGTACCGTGAAATGGACCGACGCCGCGGAACTGGGCTACTACGCACAGGATCACGCCCATGACTTCGAAGACGACGTCAACCTGTTCGACTGGATGGGCCAATGGACCCAGGGCGGCGAACAACTGGTGCGTGGCACCTTGGGCCGCATGCTGTTCTCCAACGACGAGATCCTCAAGTCGGTCAAGGTCATTTCCGGTGGTGAACAGGGCCGCATGCTGTTCGGCAAGTTGATCCTGCAGAAGCCAAACGTGTTGGTCATGGACGAACCGACCAACCACTTGGACATGGAATCCATCGAAGCACTGAACCTGGCGCTGGAAAACTACCCGGGCACCTTGATCTTCGTCAGCCATGACCGGGAGTTCGTATCGTCCCTGGCCACCCGCATCATCGAACTGAGCGCCGATGGCGTGGTCGACTTCAGCGGCACCTATGACGACTACCTGCGCAGTCAGGGTGTGGTGTTCTAAGGCCCGCTCCGAGTTGCAAGCTTCAAGCGGCAAGTAAAAAGCCCTGTCCACTGTGACGGGGCTTTTTTTGTATTTCAGCGGGGTAAAAACCTGTGGGAGCGAGCTTGCTCGCGATGGCGGCAGCACATACCCCATCAATCCCGCCTGAACACCCAGTCTCCCCAACACATTTAGTTAGCCTGCTTTCTTTTATTCCCACCTCGCGCCATGATGAGGCTCTCTTACCGCTGCCCGCGAACGAGCCCCATGCCCACGCCCGCCTCTGCCCCCAGTTCCCTGTCGATCACCCTGCAGATCGTCTCCATCGTGTTCTACACCTTCATCGCCTTCCTCTGCATCGGCCTGCCGATTGCCGTACTGCCCGGTTATGTCCATGAACAGTTAGGCTTCAGCGCGGTGGTGGCCGGCCTGACCATCGGTTCACAGTATCTGGCGACCTTGCTCAGCCGCCCCATGGCCGGGCGGCTGTCGGACAGCGTCGGCACCAAGCGGGCGATCGTCTACGGGCTGTCGGGGATTGTGCTCAGTGGCGTGCTGACGCTGATCTCGACCTTGCTGCAAAGCTTTGCGCTACCCAGCCTGTTGATTCTGATCGCCGGCCGCTTGCTGCTCGGCGTGGCCCAGGGGCTGATTGGCGTGGGCACCATCAGTTGGTGCATGGGCCAGGTGGGGGTGGAACACACGGCCCGCTCGATTTCCTGGAACGGCATCGCTTCGTACGGGGCCATCGCTATTGGCGCGCCGTTGGGGGTGGTGATGGTCGGTGAGCTGGGTTTCGCCAGCCTGGGTATTGCGTTGTCGTTGCTGGCGGGCGCTGCGCTGTTGATGATTCGCGACAAGCCGTCGGTGCCGGTCATTCGCGGCGAGCGCTTGCCTTTCTGGGCGGTGTTTGCGCGCATTGCGCCGTACGGAGCGGGCCTGAGCCTGGCGTCGATCGGCTACGGCACGCTCACCACGTTCATCACACTGTTTTACATCAGCCGCGGCTGGACCGGCGCGGCGTGGTGCCTGACGGTATTCGGCGTCTGCTTCATCCTCGCGCGGTTACTGTTCATTTCCAGCATTGCCCGCTTCGGTGGCTTCAACTCGGCCATAGCCTGCATGAGCATCGAAACCCTCGGACTGGCATTGCTGTGGCTGGCGCCGTCCACCCCGTTCGCCCTGGTCGGTGCCGGATTGGCCGGTTTCGGGTTGTCGCTGGTGTATCCCGCGCTCGGGGTGGAGGCCATCAAGCAAGTGCCCAACACCAGTCGTGGCGCGGGCCTGAGCGCCTACGCGGTGTTCTTTGACCTGGCACTGGCGATTGCCGGCCCGTTGATGGGCGCGGTGGCATTGAACCTGGGCTATTCGTCGATCTTCTTTTGCGCCGCCTTGCTGTCAGTCAGCGGACTGGGGCTGACCCTGCTGCTGCGTCGCCGAGCGACAAACGCCCTTTATTGATCGGCCGTCTTCAGCCCTGCCCGGGTCGGCTTGCCCAGCGCCTCGCCGAAGAAGCGGCCGGCCTCGGAAATCATGGTGCGGTGGATGTCCTTGCGATCGACACCGTCGGCATCCGTGCAGAGCGCGGGCATCGCGGCGATCTGCTCGTCGGTGCACGGTGCCAGGAAGACAAAGTGGCCCGCGCCGGCCAAGGTCTTGAAATCCGGTGCGGTGGGCAGCTTGCGGGCCAAGGCGGCGGCATTCTTGTCGAAAGCCACCAATTTGTCGCCATCGCCGCTGTACAGCAGCACCGGCACATGGACATCGGCCAATGTATGACGACCGAATTTCAGGCTCAACGGCGCCATCAGCAGCAGCGCCCGGACCCTGGGGTCGGCCACGGGTTGCAGGTCATCGCGGTCGGCGATCAGTTCGCCTTGGGTGTTACAGGCGTCATGATCGTCCGGCCGTTCCGCGCAGTAGCGGCGCAGACGATTGAGGTCCGGCGTCGCACCGGACAGGATCAGCGCGGTTTCGCCACCGGCCGAGTAACCGATCACCCCGACCTGCCCGGCGTTGACGAACGGCGACAGCATCGGATCATTGAGCGTTGCGGTGATGGCTTCGGAAATCTGGATCGGCCGCCCGTACAGGTTGCTCAGGGTACCAAGCCGGCTGTGATCCTGGGCATTGTCGCCAGGATGAATCACCGCCACCACGACAAACCCCTTGCGCGCCAGCGAGGTGGCCAGGTCATGCAGGGCCAACGGCGTGCCGGTGTTGCCATGGGACAACATCAATAGCGGGAAGCGGCCGATGGCGATCTGGGCGTCCGGCGCGGCATCGATCTGGTAGCCACCCAGCAGGCTGGATTGTTCCCGGTCGGTGGACGGATAGAAGGCGATGGCGTGCATCGGCTGCTGATCCAGCGGATCGAGAAAGCTCAACTCATGGAAACCCGCGCTCCAATGCGGATGCGGCCCTGGAGCGGCCTGCACGGAACCGAGACTGGCTAACCAGCAAAGCAGCAGCGCTGCACCAAAACGTGTCATCGAATCTTCCACCTTCACCAGCGCCCGGGAAGGCCCCGTCGCTCGCACACTTGGCCGTGCATAACCTGCGCCACAATCCTCGGCGCCGAATGCAGCAAAACCCTGCATCCCAGCCATCCAATGACGACGAGAATACAGGGTTTTGCGAAGGTTGCCCGAAGCGCTTGCTGCCTTTACGCAGGTTTTACGCAGCGGCGAACTGCTGACCGATCTGCAACGAGGCTTCGCCCATGGCTTTGGTCCGCATGTCGTCACCGTAGGCCAGACCTTCGGCACGGACGAATTCGATATCGGTGATGCCAAGGAAACCGAACATCAGCTTGAGATATTCCTCGTGACCCACGCCGCTCGGTTGGCCAGCATGCAAGCCGCCCGCAGTGGAGACGATCACCAGTTTCTTGCCGCCACACAAGCCTTCTGGACCGGCTTCGGTGTAGCGGAACGTCTGGCCGGCGACGGCAATGCGGTCAATCCAGGCCTTGAGTTGGGTCGGAATGCTGAAGTTGTACATCGGAGCGGCGATGACCACCGCATCAGCGGCCAAGAACTCGGCCATCGCCGACGCGCTGAGATCCGCTTCATGCTTCAGGGCCGCGTCACGCAGTTCAGCGCTGGTACCGGCGGCAACCAGCGTCTGGGCGGAAAAATGGCTGATGGCGTCGGCGGCCAGGTCACGGTAAGTGACGGTGATACCTGGCTCGGCGGCTTTCCAGGCTTCAACCACTTCACGGCTCAATTGGCGGGAAGCGGAGTTGTCACCGAGGATGCTCGAATCGATGTGCAGCAGTTTCATATCAATGCTCTCCAAATGAGGACCGCAACCAGGCGATCAATTGACGACCATCCTATCGATGAAGCCAATGATCGATAAGTCAGCATAAATGCGATAGTTTGTCCCACTGACAGGACAATCGAGTTCATCATGCAAGACCTCAATGACTTGTACTATTTCGCCAAAGTCGTCGAAGCCGGTGGTTTCGCGGCAGCCGGGCGCTTGCTGGGCATTCCCAAGTCGCGACTGTCGCGGCGTATCGCCGAGCTGGAAGAGCGCCTGGGCGCCCGGCTGCTCCAGCGCACCACCCGCCAGTTGAAATTGACGGCGGTCGGCGAACGTTATCTGCGCCATTGCCAGGCCATGTTGCTGGAGGCCGAGATGGCCGACGAAGCGGTGGCGAGCATGTCCAGCGAGCCCCGCGGCCGATTGCGGGTGTCCAGCCCGGTGGGCCTGGCCCACCAGTTCCTGCCGGTGGTAATCGAAACCTTCCTGGTGAAATATCCCTTGGTGCAACTGGACATGACCCTGCTCAACCGCCGTGTGGACTTGATCGGTGAAGGCATCGACGTGGCGTTGCGCGTGCGCGACCTGGGGGACGAAGACCCGCTGTTGATGACCCGGCGTTTGCGCCGGGCACGACTGATGCTGGTGGCCAGCCCGGCCTTCGTCGAAGGACGGCGGATCGAGACCCCGAACGATCTGGAGGCGTTGCCGGTGCTGGGGGCCTTGGAAGCCGATCGCCTGGTGCATCTGCGCCTGGTCAAGAGCGATGGACAGCGTGTGGAACTGAGCCTGGAGGCCCGCCTGGGCATCGATGACTTCATTGTGCGTCGAGCCTGCACCCTCGCCGGCCTGGGCTTCACTTTATTGCCAAGCATGTATTGCGAGCAGGAATTGCGGGACGGCACACTGGTGGAACTGCTGCCAGGATGGTCGTTGCCCGACGGCTGGCTACAGGCGGTCTACCCCCACCGGCGCGGCATGTTGCCAGCGGTGCGCGCCTGGATCGATCATTTGGTGGAAGCCTTCGAGGGCTGTGGAGATAGAACGCTATGAGTTTGAGCGAAGAGGATGTCGCGCAGTTCTGCCTGGGCTTGCCCGGTGCCAGGGAAGACTACAAATGGGGCGGCGTGCGGGTGTTTTCCATCGCCGGGAACAAGATGTTCGCCCTCCAGGGCCTGCGGGGCGACTCGTTGGCGTTCAAGGTCGACAAGGATCTGTTCCTGGGTCACTGCGACCGGCCAGGCATCCACCCCGCGCCTTACCTGGCACGGGCCCAGTGGGTCATCATGCAGATGCCCTACCCGCTGGGGGCCGAAGAGCTGCGTGGCCTGCTGCAACGCTCGCACCAATTGGTGGTCGGCAAGTTACCGAAGCGTACCCAAGTTGGGTTGTTGCTGTAGTGGCGGCGCGACTGAACCACCGCCATCGCGAGCGAGCTCGCTCCCACAGGTTTGAACTGTCCAGGACTACGCCAACAGATAACCGCCCAGGAACAACTGGTCGATCCAGAACACCTGGTGCAACAGCACGATGAACCAGAACACCACTTGGAACGAGACTTTGCGGGTCTTGTGGCGAAACAGCTGCTGGGCCAGCAAGGCTCCAGGCCAACCACCGGCCAGCTCCAGTGCATGCAGCACGTTCTCCGGGGTGCGCCAGGCCTCGGCGCGCGCCTTGCGCTTGTCGCTCCAGTACAGCAGGAACGCCACCACACTGACGACCCCGTAGGCTGCCATCGGCACCCACGACACCGCCCGCAGCCCGAACAGCAGCGAACCGCACAGCGGCAAGGCGCAAAGCAGCGCAAAGACCATCAGCTTGAGCCGCAGGTGCTGCACGGCGCCGCCGGCATTGCCCCCTGCGCGTTTACGGGCGCCTGAATCGTTCATGGCTTGGCGGCGGTCCAGTCCACCCAGCCGAACTGCCAGGTGGCCAGGATCAACAGGCCAAAGGCGATGCGATACCAAGCGAACACGGCATAGCTGTGACTGGCGATGAACCGCAGCAGGCCCTTGACCGCGATCATGGCGAAAATGAACGCCGTGACAAAACCAATGGCGAACACCGGGAAATCCGCCGGGACGAACAGCTCGCGGTACTTGTAGCCCGAGTAGACGGCTGCGCCGACCATGGTGGGCATCGCCAGGAAGAACGAGAACTCGGTAGCGGTTTTACGCGACAGGCCAAACAGCAAGCCGCCAATGATGGTCGCACCGGAACGGGAGGTGCCCGGGATCATCGCAATGCACTGGGCCAAGCCAACCTTCAACGCATCCTTCCAGGAGATATCGTCCACCGTTTCGGCATGCACCTGGTGCTGGCGCTTCTCGGCCCAGAGCATCACCACACCGCCCACCACCAGCGCGGCGGCTACGGTGATCGGGTTGAACAGATAGTGGTGAATCCAGTCGGCAAGCAGCACGCCCAAGACCACGGCAGGCAGGAAGGCGATCAGCAGGTTGGCGGTGAACCGGCGGGCGCCGGGTTGCGTCGGCAGGCCCAGCACCACGTCGAAGATCTTGCGCCGAAACTCCCAGACCACCGCGAGGATCGCGCCAAGCTGGATGATGATGTTGAATGCCATCGCTCGTTCGCCACCGAACTCGAGCAAGTCGGCGACAATGATCTGGTGCCCCGTGCTGGAAATCGGCAGAAATTCCGTCAAACCTTCCACTACGCCAAGAATCAGTGCCGAAAAGGCGGTCCACAAATCCATTCATCCCCCAAAAAAGACGCTGTTCATGCAGGTCTTATCAATATTCAAGTGTCATGCAGGTACACGCAGCGGCTGCACGATAACCGCGACCTTTCAAAAAAACCCAATGAAAAATCAGAACAGGCTCAGGTTTTGCGCTGCGGGGCCGAAATCCTATCAGACAAGCCCTGATAGCGCTGCCGCGTTATGACCCAGATCAATCATGGATAGCCGCCGGGCGCTAAAGTGCCGGCCGTCGTTAATGACAAGAATAAAAAACCGGAGTGACAGCGTATGAATAGCTTGCGCAGTGTGTCGATCAGCCGACGCTTGTGGCTCATCCTGATCGTGGCCATCGTGATGTTATTCACGCTCGGTGCCTTCATGCTCAAGCAGATCCACACGGACCTGTATCAGGCCAAGGTGCAGAAGACCCAGCATGTGGTGCAGACCGCCAGTGGTGTACTGAGCTACTACCATGGCCTGGAAACCGCTGGGACCCTGACCCGCGAGGCGGCGCAGAAGCAAGCCCTCAGCGCGGTACGAGGCCTGCGCTATGATCAGAGCGACTATTTCTGGATCAACGATCTGACGCCGGTCATGGTCATGCACCCGACCAACCCGAAGCTCGAAGGCCAGAATCTCTCGACGATCCGCGACCCGAACGGTTTTGCGCTGTTCAACGAGATGGTCGCCATCGCCAAGGCCAAGGGAGCAGGGATCATCGATTATCTCTGGCCCAAGCCGGGCGCCGAAGCGCCCGTCGGCAAGACCTCCTACGTCAAATTGTTCGAACCGTGGGGCTGGATCATCGGTTCCGGTGTGTACGTGGACGACGTCCAGGCAGAATTCCGGTCCCAGTTGATCAAGGCTTCGTTGATTGGGTTGGCGATCACCCTGGTCATGGGCCTGCTGTTGACCCTGATCGTACGCAGCATCGTCGGTCCGTTGCAGGAAACGGTAAACGCCATGGCCGATATCGCCAGCGGCGAGAGCGACCTGACCCGCACCCTCGACACCCACGGCCAGGACGAAGTCACTCAACTGGCCCGGCACTTCAACGCCTTTACCGCCAAATTGCGCCAGGTGGTGAGCCAGTTGCAGGAGTCGGCCACTGCACTGGGGCAATCTTCCAGCGAGTTGGGCAACGACGCGGCTCAAGCCCAGGAGCGCAGCCAACAGCAGTCCCAACAAATGGAACTGGTGGCCACCGCGATCAATGAAGTGACCTATGGCGTGCAGGATGTGGCCAAGAATGCCGAGCACGCGGCCAGTGAGATGCGCGACGCCGAATCCCAGGCCCAGCAAGGCCAGGTCAACATCGATGGCAGCTTGCAGCAGATCGACCGCCTGTCCCAGACGATCGATCAAGCCGTGGAAGTGATTCGTACCCTGGCCAGTGAAAGCACCCAGATCGGCAGCGTGCTGGAGGTGATTCGCTCCATCGCCGAACAAACCAACCTGTTGGCCCTCAACGCCGCGATCGAGGCCGCCCGTGCCGGCGAGCAAGGCCGAGGCTTTGCGGTGGTTGCCGATGAAGTGCGGTTGCTGGCCCAACGTACACAGAAATCCACCGCCGAGATCCAGGCGATGATCGAGCGCCTGCAAACTCATTCCGAAGCCGCCGTGAAAGTCATCGGCGACAGCAGCCGTGCCTCGCAACTGACCATCGAACAGGCCGGCCTCGCCGGTGCCAGCCTCAACGCCATCGGCCAGGCCCTGCGCAACCTCAACAGCCTGAACGCCTCCATCGCCAGCGCCACCCTGCAACAGGCCCATGTGGTGGAAGACATCAACCAAAACGTCACCCAGGCCGCCGGACTGTCCCACAGCACCGCCATGGCCGCCGAACAATCCAGCCAGGCAAGCAGCCGCCTCAAGGCACTGAGTGAACAATTGAACGGCTTGCTCAAGCAATTCCGGGTCTAAAGATCGGTAGATGGTCCCTAATGAAATGGTCCTCTCAGACCTCCCCCCAGTGAAAGCTAAGCTTTCACTGGGGGATCTACCGGAGACCGCCGCCATGAATACTGACAATCTTGCTATTACCAGCTTGGATCTAGGCAAAAACTGCTTCCACTTCTACGGTCAAGATAACCGCGGGCGCCACCTGTTCCGTGCCAAGGTTTCACGCGCTCAGGTTTTTGCCTTCATTGCTCAACTGCCCCCTTGCACCCTGGCTATGGAAGCCTGCGGCGGTGCGCATTTCATGGGCCGATTCGCAGTCAGTTGTGGCCATCAACCCAAACTCATAGCAGCCCAACATGTACGTCCTTACGTCAAAAGCAACAAGAACGACTATGTCGATGCAGAGGCTATTGGCGAAGCCGCCAGTCGATCTGCGATGCGCTTCGTTGCGCTAAAAACCGAGGCTCAGCAAGCACTCAGCATGCTCAATATGACCCGTGAAGCGTTCATGCGAGATCGGACCGCCACGGTCAATCGCATTCACGCTTTTCTGCTTGAGTGGGGGGTTAGCTTGAAGCCGACCTTCAAATCAATCAGAGAACTGCCCAAAGTCCTGGAGGAGCTCCGCGCACCTGTGCCGGTCATTCGTCTCTTTGAGCAATTTCACGCTCATTTCAGCTATCTCGATGAACGAGTTAAGGCGTTAACCAAAGAATTGGAAGGCCAGGTCGCTGAAGACGATCTGGCTACACGGTTGATGACGATGCCGTGCGTCGGCCCGATCACCTCCAGCGCCCTGGCTGCAGAAATAGGTGACGGCAAACAGTACAAACGGGGCCGTGACTACTCCGCCTCGATAGGCCTGGTACCCAAGCAACTCACTACTGGCGGGAAGCCGCATTTACTAGGCATCAGCAAGCGTGGCGACCGTAATCAGCGACGATTGCTTGTGCAATGCAGCCAGACCTTTATCAATCACCTGGATAAACAAACCGGGCACTTGGCGGATTGGGTACGCGGGCTGTTAGCTCGTCACCACCGCAATGTTGTGGTGTGTGCGTTGGCGAATAAATTGGCGCGCATAGCCTGGGCCTTAGCGCACACCCATGGAATATATGAGGCAGGGCCAAGCGCACAGAACGCTTGACCCTGCGTTACCGAGCACCACCCACCTGGTTTTGCGATGCTGGATAACAGATGACGTAAACGGCCTACCGACCTGACAGAAAACCTGGGCTCCCACACGGCTCTAAAGCCGATCTACCCTAATCAGGACTGTCAGGCGCGATTTTCATCGCGGCGCGAATTTATCTTTTCGACGCCGAATAGATTGCGGCAAGCCAATCACGCATCCAAATTCAGTATTGCAGAAACTGAGAGGACCATAGATGTGGGAGCG
>NZ_FOVS01000053.1:0-27239 GCF_900115235.1 Pseudomonas sp. NFACC24-1 | reverse complement strand
TTTCCATAGGAGGTTTAGCGTGCTCTGGAAGTCAAATCTTGTAGTGCTCGCCTTGTCTGCCGTTGTCTTTTCGGCGCAGGCTCAATCTGATCGTCAAGTGGTCGAGGACATGGTGACTCGCTCGGCCAATGTCTGCCCCGGCCACAGCACCGAGCGCACCACGCCCACGGTGAAGGCGGTGCCTGTCGGCGCGTTGCGGGTTATGCTTGACCGCGGCCTGGTCATGTGTCCCGACCGGCGCCTCGACGCCAACGCGCCGGCTGTGTTCTACGGCAGAGTTGGCGTATTCGAATGGAACCCCGAAGTGCCTGCAAGTTCGGAGGTGATCGTCAAGCAGATCGACGCCATGACCCGCAAGGACGAGTATCCATCGGACACCTTGGTTTGGGACGCCAAGGGTATGCCACTTGAGCAGCGCACCGTGCCGGCTTTCGAGGCCAAGCCAGGGGCTGCTGTGCTGTACCAGGTACGGTAAGCACACAGCGCCGGGCAACAGATCAGACCACGTTATAAGTATGGGGATCTACGGTACCTATTAGCGTCAGCTCCACAGGTTCAGGCGCGGAAAGATCCCCGGGGAGCGCAGCACTATCGACGCTGGAGCGGGCGACGCTCGCTGTGCTGAGCGTCAGGTTGCTGTCGTCGAGTTGTCCGGCAAAGTTTCCATCGAGCACCAGCTCGAAGCGTTGGCCATCGGCATTGGCCTCGAAGCTTTTCAGATAGGTGCGGCTATCGTCTGCGTTATTTCCAATCAACAAGGTGCCGTCGTATCCGTTCCCGATCCCGGTGAACCCCAGGGCACTGAGGTCAATGCGATCCTCGGCGGGATTGAAATCGAGTATGCGGTCACTGTCACTGCTGTCAGCGGTGCGAAAGCTGTCTGTCACGCTGGCATAGCGGAAGACGTCGTGTCCTGCACCCCCGGAGAGCAAGTCGCGGCCGAGATTGCCTTGCAGCACATCGTCACCTGCCAGGCCACGCAGGATTTCATCGCTACCCAGGCCTTCCAACACATCGCTGCCGGACGAACCCACCAAACGCGTGCTGCCATCCGTGCTGCCGAAAGTGCTGTCCAGACTGCCATCGGCGTTTAGCCGAACCGCGGCAAAATCACTGCCGCCATTGGCGAAAGCGCTTCCTCCGAGCAGAATCTTGCCGTCGTCCTGCACCGCTATTGCGTTGCCTGCGGCATAATCGCCAGGCAGATTAATGCTGACCGAACCTTGGTTGCCGAAACTGACGTCGGGGCTGCCATCGGCGTTGAAACGCAGCACGGTGAAGTCATCGAAAGAGGTCGTGTTGGATAGCAGTATTTTTCCATCGTCTTGTACCGCCACACCGCCGCCGTAGCTGCCAACATTATTGATCTCCATGATGCCATTGACGCCAAAGTGGGTGTCCAGTTCTCCAGCAGCCGTGTATTTGAGCAAGCTGTTATGAAAGTTCGGCGCACCTTGGACGAGTATGCCGCCATCCGCCAGGGAGGTGAGGCCTAGCACGAATTGAAGCGTTCCAGGGGCCTGCAATGTCAGGACTCCGTTTGTGCCGAAGGAGAGGTCTTGTGTGCCGTCGGCATGCAGCTGCGTCACTCTCAGCGTGCTGCCCTCGACGGCCCCCACCAGCACGCTGCCGTCAGAGTTGACTTCCACTATCGGTGCGTGGCCGAAGCCGCTGGACAGGCTGGCCTGGGCATTGGCGTTGAACACGGCATCGGCTTTACCGTCCGGGCCCCAACGCTGGACGATGGGGGTGTTATCGTGCCCTTCGTGGGCCGCCACCACCGCCCCGTCAGTCTGGACGCGAAGGCTATAGTCCTTTTCGATGGGGATTTGCTTATGAATCACCAGCCGCCCAGCATTGCCGTAGGTCGAATCCACACTGCCATCGGTGTTGAGATGGGCCAAGGAAAAGTCTTTGCCGTAGTCAAGGTCGAGCGCGTGGTAGGAGAGACCGGCGACCAATACTGAGCCGTCGGGCTGTATGACCATGTCGTAGGCGTTATCGGCGTATCCATTGATATCGACGATCATGATCCCAGGGGCGCTGTAGCTAGTGGCCATTGCTCCATCCTCTAAAAATATCCAGAAGCGTAGACTCTAGCCTAGGACCATTAGTTCGCCAGGCCCAATCCCGATCCCCTGCCATGAGACTGCTGATTGTCATGTCACGGCAGCACACTTTTTTGAGGACGATTTTGGAGTCGTCCTTCAGGAACAATGTCGAGCCATCGGGACTCTTGCGCGTAGCCTGTCCGACAGCTCTCGCACACCCGTTTGTGCTGCCGCATGTGCCGGCCTTTTTGGAGCGCTACCCTCAATTGAACCTGGATCTCCAACTCAACGATCGATACGTAGACCTGATCAATGAAGGCACCGAACTCGCCATGCGTATAGGACATCTGGAGGACAGCACCTTGCGCGCCCGGCGTCTTGGTTGGCAGGACCGGGTCTTCGTCGCCAGCAAGGACTACTTGGCTAAACGCGGAGTTCCGCAGACCCCGGATGATCTACGCGACCACGATTGCATCATCTACACCTTACTGTCGTCCGGGGGCGACCTGGCGATTCCGGGAGCACCCCTTTGCCGACGCTACAAGACAAGGCGACAAACGTGACCCCTGACGCTCTTGCAAGGCTACGATTAGTCGATAGGCATTCCGCGCTGTCGCCCGATCTCCCAAGAGCGCGGTCGCCGCGCACCGTTGCGGCCAACGGCTGCCCCAACCGCTGTTCGATCACCGGCTTCCAAGGCACCAGCGAAAAGCCCATACCGTCATCGAGCATCGCGTAGTGCCCGCATGGCGAGCATGACGTCTCGTCCATGGTTTCTGACGGCATGGCATCATCGAACTGACGAATTAAAGTTCACTTAAATCGCTATCTGCCTTCCACTGGGGGCTGACTTCTAACAACGGCTTCAGGAAGGTATAAAGTAGAACGGCTGCAAGAAGGGAGGCGGCTACTATCAATGCAAGCCACATAATGACCAATAGAGAGAGTGTGACACTATTATTCAACTCACGAAAAATGCCGAAGGCAAAAGCCGTGTACCAAGACACACCCGAAACTGCACCGGATGCGAGAAACAAGGCAGCTTTCTTGCGGGACACACCAAAGAGCAGCGGCCGACTCATGTCGCGTAGCACCTCTGGCAACACAAAAGCGTGAATGATGATTCCATTGATGGTCAGGACGCTCACCACAATGACCTTCGCCCAGAGTTTAGGGTTTTCAAACTTTTCCGGTGACTCCATCGCGTAAAGGGCAAGGAAACCAAGGCCTGAGAGCCACAGGAGGCATAGTCCAAGAGTGACTGCGCCGCTGATGAAGTGAAAAGTGCGTCCGATTTCAACGGGGAGGCTACCCTTGCGCATCCAGCGCAAGATCCAGAGGTCCAGCATCGTCGCCCCGCCGAGGCCGAAGCACATACCGAGCAGATGTATACCTATAAGGACCGTCAGAACCTTTAGCTGCGGGAATGGCTCAGGCAATGGAACGCTGAACGCAAGTGTGTCCGCGAGCAAGTGACCACTGCTGGAGAACGCAAGTAGACCGCCGGAAATCAGGAGTGACGTTCGTATGTTCATTATTACGACCTTAGGCTCGCGTTCTTATTTGAACGGGGGCGCAGTTTGTTTACTGGAGAATAAGGTCCTTTAATTCTCAACTTTATGGGTGTAAGTGATTTGCCAGGACAACGGTAGCGTCACATCAGCAGGTAGCCCGGGCGTAGGCCCTCAGGAAGGAACCGGTGCTTGAGCATCAATCAAATCCTGGCGCTTCAGCTCCTCCCAAAAGGCTGCTGGGGTACCGATCTTCATCGCTTGCACATTGGAAACTACCTGTCCCGGCGAGCGGGCACCCGGAATGATCGCGGATACTTGCGGATGTGCTGCCGCGAACTGCAGGGCGGCAGTATGAATGTCGATGCCATGTTTTCTGGCAACTGCCATGATTCGCGCGCGCTTTTCCACCGCTCCGGCAGGCAGATCCGGGCTGAAGTTATAGCGGCTGCGCCCTCCCAGAAATCCATCGTTCAGTGGTGTTCCAACCACAGCGCTGGTGCCTTTGCTGCTCAACGCCGGAAAGGTGTTGCGCAACGCCTCGCTGTGGTCAAGGAGGGAATACTGGCAGGCAAGCAACACGATGTCGGGAGTCGGGTCATAACCGGCTACTGCCTGGACCACGGCATTCGGCGTGTTGACTCCGAAGCCCCATGCCTTGATGAGGCCCTCGTCACGCATCTTTTCAAGCTCGACCATCGCCCCTGAGCGCGCAATTCGATACGCCGCTTCCCAACCGCCTTCCAGTTCGGTGTTATCTGGCGAGAGGTCATGGATAAAGACGACATCGATACGCGGCAGACCCAGCCGCTGCAGGCTGTCTTCCACGGAACGACGCGCGCCTGCCGCGGTGTAGTCATATCGGTAGTTGAAGGGCGCCGGCGACTTCCAGATAGCATGGTCCGCGCGCGGGCCACCAGCGGCCGTCAATACGCGACCGACCTTGGTGGACACCACATAGTCGTCTGGATTTTTGCCGCGCAGGAAGCGACCCAGGCGATATTCACTCAAGCCAAACCCGTAGAACGGCGAGGTGTCGTAAAGTCTTACACCTGCCTCCCAAGCAGCCTGCAGAACCGAGCTCGCCTGCTCGTCGCTGATCGGCGCAAAGATATTGCCGATCTGCGTCCCGCCCATACCAAAGCGTTGAGGCGTCATGTATCGCATTGCATGCGAGGGTAAATTGACGGGCAGGTCTGCGCGCACGATCCGTCCTTCGGTACGCATCACGCTTCCGGGCTCCGTGAGCGACGAGGGCACCGGGGCAGGAGCCAGCGAACTTGCGACCCCCGATGCTGGCAGCAAAGCGGCTGCAACAGTACCCACTGCCGAATAAGTAAGAAAATCTCGTCTGTCCATCCAACTTTCCTTTCGCGACCAAGGTTTCACGGGATCATCGAAGCCGGTTCATGCACTAGAAGTTAGAACAACGAGGGTTGGCCGAGTGACCCTAATTCGCCATATCTTTTGCACAATCCTGCCGATGCTCTTGTGTTGGTCACGCACTCTCAGCAGACTCGAACATTCCGTAAATTGGGGGGCATGTGATGACGAGCGGTTCCTTCTCGCAGTTCGGTTTCAGCCATGTGCATTCCCTGACCTTGCGCGATCCCGCGCAGCCCACCGAACGCTCCCAGGCGCTCAAGCGGCTTATCGAAAAAGTCACCCTGCAAATTGGCTTGAACGAGGTTTGCACGACGGCGATTCCAGGCTTGAGCTTTTATCGAGTCGCCGAATTAGGTACGCCCACGTACTGCATTTATGAACCTTGCGTGGCCATTATCCTGCAGGGCGCGAAGGAGATCTCGTTCGGCGAGCAAGCCTGTGAGTTCCGGCAAGGGACGTTTTTCGTCACATCGGTCGATATCCCCACACTGGCTCGCGTGACCGCGGCTAACGAGCAAACCCCCTATTTATCCGTTGTGTTGAAGCTCGATTTTTCCATGCTCAATGAGGTGATCCTGACCCTCGAGCCGCCAAGGCAGGAAATGGCTGCTGAGGCGCGGGGCTTCGTATCCGGTGTGGCGACGAGCGAGATGCTCGATGCGTTCGCTCGACTGGCCACGCTGATCGAACGGCCGCTTGAAGCAGGCTTGATGTCGGGCCTTATCAAGCGGGAGATATACGGCAGGCTGCTGCTCAGTGAAGCGGGGCAGTTGTTGCGCAGCGTCACTCGCGATGGTTACCGGGATAGCGGCATCGTGAGAGCCGTTGAATGGCTGAAGTATCACTACGATAAACCGTTGCAGGTGGCCGACCTCGCCGAACGATCCGGCATGGCCAGCTCCACGCTGCATCACCGCTTTCGCAAGCTGACAGGCACAAGCCCCATTCAGTATCAAAAATCGCTACGGCTGCAAGCCGCGCGCAGCCTGATGTTGACCGAGCGGATAGACGTGAACACCGCCGCGTTGCGAGTCGGCTATGAAAGCGTCGCCCAATTCAGCCGCGAATATGCCCGACGCTTCGGCGCGCCTCCCTCGAGAGACATCAAGCGCGCACGGGAAAAATGAAAGGGGACCGGAGATGACAGCCCTCCGGGCCCTTCGTCTTACAGGTTGATCGGGTTCCGAGTAATGAACCTGACGTCGTCGACGTCGCCACTGAACGAGTTGCGATAGGGCGCCCGGCGCAGGCGGAATGACAGGTTTTTCAACGGTCCGTTCTGGATCACGTAAGCCGCTTCCAGATCGTGCTCCCATTCCCATCAGCGTGTCAGTACCGAGCACTTCATGTACGTAAATGGCATTCGTTAAGTAGTACCTCGCCCCATTGCGGGCAACTGCGTTCTGGCACCAGAGCGAGTTGCTCGTCGGCGAACGCTACTGAAGCGACAGTGCCTGATCCCCTTCGCAGCGATGTCCGCCCCGTGCGATGTCCGTGTCACTACACAAGATGTGTTGCGCACACGCTGACGTTTTGCCAGAGGCTGCGCTAGCCCATTTGTCGGATGGCTTGTATTTCCAAGCGTCTTGGTCGATACCCCGGAATGACAGCAGCACCGTACCGACCCTTTTAAGAGAATAAAAATGAACATCAGGACTATGAACCTCGCTCCCAGGTTTGCCACGTTCTTCTCACTCATTGTCCTGGTGGTTTTTGCTCTAGGCATCGTCGCCCTATTGCAAATGGGGAAGCTTCGAGATTCGGAGCAGGATGTTGAAACCAACTGGATGGCGAGCATTCGCGAGGCCAGCAAGATGCAGACAGGCATTTTGCGCCTGCGCCTTGAAAGTATTCGCATCACCGTGATCACCGACGAACAACAGCGCCAAACCCGCATTGCGGCGTTGAGCGGCTACCGCAGCACGCTGCAGGACGCCGTCAGCCATTACGAACCTCTCATTACGGGGCCGACCGAGCGTGAGCTCTACCTGGCGGTGTCCAACGATGTGCAGCAGTACTTCAAACTGTTGGATGAGCTGGAACCGATGCTGCGCAGTGGTGACAATGCCGCAGCGGTCACCCTGATCAATACCCGCATCAGCCCTATGACCAACGCCCTGCAAGACAAGATGGACAATCTCTCGAACTTCAATGAAGAGGGCGCCAAGCGTGCGGGGCTGGACGCCAAAGCCACCTATAGCAATGGCGTGACGCTGGTAATTGGCCTGCTGGTGGTAACCGTGGTACTCACCGTGGTGCTGGCTGCTATGCTGACCCGAAGCATCGCGTCGCCCCTCAGCGATGCCCTGGCCGTGGCTGAGCGCATCGCCGGCAGTGACCTTTCCCGAGAGGTCTCGATCAGTGGCGGCGATGAAGCCGGCCGCCTGCTGGCCGCTTTGGCGAAGATGCAGGGTAACCTGCGGGAAACCATCGCCCGCATCGCTGATTCCTCCACCCAACTGGCGTCGGCGTCTGAAGAAATGACCGCAGTGACCGAAGACGCCAGCCGCGGTCTAGTGCGGCAGAACGACGAGGTCAATCAGGCCGCTACCGCGGTGACCGAAATGAGCGCCGCGGTGGACGAGGTGGCACGCAATGCCGAAGCCGCGGCCCAATCTTCCCGCGAATCGATGGAGTTCACCCGTTCGGGTATCGAGAATGTGGCGCAAACCCTCAAAGCCATCGAAGGTCTGGCCAGTAACGTGGCCAGCACCGGTGAACAGGTCAAGGCCTTGTCAGGCAGGGCACAGGACATCAGCAAGGTGGTCGAGGTGATTCGAGCCATTGCCGAGCAGACCAACCTGCTGGCGCTGAACGCGGCCATTGAAGCCGCTCGGGCCGGTGAGCAAGGCCGTGGCTTTGCGGTGGTGGCCGATGAGGTGCGGGCATTGGCCCATCGCACCCAGCAGTCGACGCAGGAAATCGAACAGATGATCAGCGCGATCCAGACCGACTCGACCCACGCGGTGAGCGCCATGAGCGTCAGCGCGCAGATGGCCAGCAGTTCCATCTCGGTGGCGCAGAATGCCGACCTCTCGCTCAAGCAGATCGCCGAGGCCATAGCCCAGATCAACGAACGCAACCTGCTGATCGCCACCGCCTCCGAAGAGCAAGCCCAGGTGGCCCGCGAGGCTGACCAGAACCTGACCAGCATCCGCGAACTGTCAATCCAGAGCTCGGCAGGCGCCAGCCAGACCGCCAGCGCCTGCGGTGAGATGGCCAACCTGGCGATTGAACTCAATCATTTAGTGGCGCGCTTCAAGGTCTGAGTGTAGATGAAGGGCTATACCGCCTGTGGTGGCCGGCTGAAAACGACCCCATGCTGCCGGTTGTGACAGGCAGCAATGGGGCCAATCTCTCTCGTCCGCTGCGTCGGTCGTGGTAGCACATCCTTGAGATAGGCATACGGATCATGCCCATGCATGCGTGCTTAGATATCCAGGCAAATTTTGCCGAAATGCTGGTTGGTTTCCTGATACTTGAACGCTTCGACAATCTCGCTCAAAGGGAAATGACGATCGATAATCGGGCGCATGCCATTAGCATTGATGGCTCGGATCATGTCCTGCTGCTGGCTGCGGCTACCCACCAATACACCCTGCAGACGCACTTGCTTGATCAGTGCCGGTACAAAATTCATTGCACCGCTTACGCCACTCAATATGCCGATGACGGAGATGTGACCAGCAACCCGAACTGCACTCATCGATTGCTCAAGCGTCGCAGGGCCGCCGACTTCGATGATGTGGTCAACACCACGGCCACCCGTTAGCGCGCGTGCAGTTTCGCCCCAGTTGAGGTCTTTGCGGTAATTGATCACATGATCAGCGCCTAGCGCTTTCAGACGTTCAAGTTTTTCATCGCTTGAAGAGGTCGCAATAACGGTAGCACCGGCCATTTTAGCGAACTGCAGGGCGAAAATTGAAACGCCACCAGTGCCTTGGACGAGCACGGTGTCGCCCGGCTTGAGTGAGTCATCGGCCATCAGGGCGCGCCATGCAGTAAGGCCGGCGGTGGTAAGCGTCGACGCTTCAGCATGGCTGTAGCCAATAGGCGCGAGGGTGAACGATGTGGCGTTGGCCGTCACTTGCTCACGAGCGTAGCCGTCAATGCCATCACCTGGCACGCTGACAAAGCCTTCAACCAGGGGGACACCGTCGATCCATTCCGGGAAGAAGGTGCTGACGACCGAGTCACCCACCTTGAATTCAGTGACATCTGGGCCGACAGCAATGACTTCACCCGCACCATCGGCCATGGGGATGCGTTTTTCGCTAGGGCCCCACATACCGCTGACCACCGCGAAGTCGTGGTAGTTGAGCGAGTTGGCATGAAGGCGTACGGTGATTTCGCCACGCGCTGCGGCTCGGACTTCGCTGTTGCCAACCACAACCTTTTCATAGCCGCCACCGGGTTCAACGAAGATAGTTTTGCTGCTCATAGGGGTTTCCTCATATTTTCTCATTACGCGAAATAACGAAATGAAGGTTTAAAAATTACAATTCGATGATCAGCCTGGCCGCAAAGTCATCAATCGCCTGTTCATTGCGCCGGTAGTAAGTCCACTTTCCGATGCGGGTGGCCAGCACGAAGCCTGCACGTTGCAAGATAGCTAAATGTGCGGACGCGGTAGAAGGTGAAAGCCCGGCCTTGTGCTGCAGATGGGTGACGCACACGCCTATCGCAGGATCGCCATGATCCTGAGGGGGGAAATTATTGAGTGGGTCTTTGAGCCACTCCATCATTTGCATGCGAGTGTCATTGCCCAGGGCTTTGAGCTGTTCGAGTATCATGGGCGGCAATGTTACGTGTTTTTACGAAATGTTCAATAAGTAATCTATGACCCAGCGCAAAGGATTGAAATCAAAAAACGCTTCCAGCTGAATTGCCCCTGCTTTTTTTGGATGTATTGAACGACTGCTTGTGGCCCAGAGTGTGTAAAAACGCTTCGCCAAGATTGAAGTGCGCGCGGCTACGTTAAATCTGAAATTTATCGGCACGTCAGCAGATGTGGATTTCGCGTAGAAGCGCGATTTTAAGTCCGGTTTTGAGTACCTGTCGCGCTCAAAAACGTTTTTACGCAGCCTCGGCCGGTTGCTGCCTATCGCGAAGGGCAGCAACCGGCCAGAAGCGCCCTTTGTCCAGCCTGCTACGCAGATCTTACAAGGCCTTGCCTTCATCACTGAGTCTTACCGCTTCTGCGACTTTTCCAGCATTAAAACCGATCCGCTCGATAAGTCGGCGTAGCAAGCCTGGCGCTCTCGCCACCAGCCCCTGGCTGCTTGGCACCGTCACTAGGTCACGCCTCTGCTCAATGCACTCCACCAGGGCGGTGACCACCCTCTCCAGCGCTACGAACTGCCAGATCCCCTGATGATTGTTCCAGACCAGGGTGGAAGACGGCCCAGCGATGACTGCCTCCATCATCGGTGTCTGGAAGAAGGTCGGGTGGAGTGATCCGACGCCCACGCCGTGCTGACGAAGCTCCAGGCGCAAGCTGTTACATAGGGCCCAGACTCCAGCCTTGCTGGCGGTGTAGGCTGTATTCAATGGCGAATGAACGAAAGCGGCCATGGACGAGATGGCCAGTAGATAGCCCTGGCGCCCCTTAACGTAGGGCAGGGCAGCGCGGAAGGTGCGGGCCACGCCGTTAAGGTTGATATCGATGACCCGCTCAAACGTGGCTGGATCGATGTACTCCAGGGCAACCACCGAGCTGACGCCAGCGCCGGCGACCACGACATCAATTGCGCCGAAGTGCTGCGCAGCCTTCTTCAAAGCTGTCTCCAGACTCTCAATTGAGCGCACGTTGGCCACCCAACCGGCAGCGACATCAGGCCCACCCAACGCCGCAGCCATAACGCTCAGGCTATCCAGATCAAGATCCAACAAGACCAGCTTCGCGCCTTTGTTGCGCAGTGCCTGTGCGGCGGCCCTGCCGAGCCCCCCTGTGGCGCCGGTGATGGCGATGACGCGGCCGTTCAGCGAGTAGCTTTTCATGTGTGAACCTTATGTAAGTAGTAGGACATCAACTTGGGGTCTGGGTGCGAACGGATTCTTCCAACTCGTGGAGCAATCTTTGCAGGCGGGCATGGCGTGCCAGATGCCAGTCGGTGAAAACGTTGAACAGGCCGCGCATCAGGGAGATGGGCGCCCAGCGAGCCGGTACCACGATGCGCGGCTGGCGCTTTTGCAGACCGCGCACCACGCCACGTGCCACCTTTTCCGGTGCAATCGCCCGACGCAGAAAGGCCGGCAATAGGGCCTCGTTCATCTGGGTGGCGATGGCGTTGCCACCGAAGGCAACCTTGGCAATAGCGGTCGCCGTCCAGCCGGGATAGAGCACGCTGGCGCTGGCCCCGGTCGCACTCAACTCAGCACGCAGCGAGCGGCTCAGCGACTCCACCGCCGCCTTGCTCGCGGCATAGGGCGCGTTGGCCACGCCGTTCAAGTAGGCATAGGTCGACGACGTGACCAGCACCTGACCCCGGTTGCGCACGACTTCCGGCAGTGCGGCGCGCATCGTGTGCCACACCCCAAACAGATCCACTTCAATGATGCGGCGGAACTCCACTTCGTCGCAGGTGCGTAGGGTCGTCGGTATACCTCGCCAGGAGATGCCGGCATTGGCGAAGGCCACATCGAGACGGCCGAAGTGTTCGACTGCCTGCCGCACCACTGTCTTTGCCGCCTCGGCGTCGGTAACGTCGAACGCCAGCGGCAACACGCGTTGGCTATTGAACTCCTGAGCCAGTTGGTCCACCGCCTCCTGCGAGGTATCGGTTAGCACAAGGCTGGCGCCATGCGCATAGAGTTCGCGTGCACTGGCGGCACCGATGCCGCCAGCTGCGCCGGTGATCAGAACCACTTTGCCTTTAAGGTGGTACATATTCTTATCTCTTCGTTGGGATGCTTGGCACGCTGCGCTTGAGGAAGTCGAGTTGATCACCCACCACCTGCTCGAAGGCTTCGCCCACATAAATATCGAAATGCCCATGGGCATAGCGCTTGATCTCATGACGTGGCGCGCGCCGGGCGTGACGCAGCGTCCGCTTCGCCGGTGCCACGCTGTCGGGATCACACACGCAAAACAGCACGGGGACCTGGATACGTGGCGTGCTGTGCCCTGGGTAGTAGCGAATGATGTCCAAGGCAAAGCGCGCAGCGGCCTCTTTGCGGATACGCGCACCCGACGGAATCAGTCCGTTATAGCCACTCCAGGCATCCGGCGATGTCATGAATGCCGTATCGCCAGGTTGACCGGTAAGCGGCACAAGAATGGGCTTGGCGCCGAACCACGAGCCCATGCGGTCGGCCAAGGCCAACACAGTGAGTCGAAGTGACACCAGGGGTTCGGTGGCAAGAAAGGAGCTCAGGCCGTCGGTGAAAGGACATTGGGAGATGACTGCGGTCACCCTGGCATCATCGGCGGCGGTGGCCAGCACATGGCCGCCACCAAACGAGGTGCCCCATATAACAATCCGCTGTGGGTCGACATCCGCGAGGTGGCGAGCGTGATCTATCGCGGCTTTCCAGTCCTTGAGCTGGCGGTTGATATCCAGCAGTTGCCGTGGCTCGCCTTCACTGTCGCCGAAGTGGCGATAGTCGAATACCAAGCAAGCGTAGCCGGCGGCGGAGAAGCGTTCGGCAAAGGCAGGCAGACGCATCTTGCGCGTCCCGCCAAGTCCATGTGCCATCACCACAATCGGGAAAGGTCCGGCGCCCAGTGGGCGATAAAAGTCGGCAACACAACGCGAACCGTTGGAGAAGAACTGGATTGTCGCTGGTGCGAAAAGATCGGTGATCGTGCTCATGAACGGCATCTGCTGGAATGGCTGGAGTGCCGTTATTCTCGACAGCTGCCGCAAGGAAGGCTTGACGGTATCCGACACCCCGCTTGACACTTTGCGCCAAACAACAAAAGGCCAACCAGCCTAAAGAGGCCCGATGAGCCAGCCTTTGTATCGGCGCGTGGTGCCAGAGACCTACGTGCAACTGCTTTATGAATACTTGGAGGCGCTCGGTCATGAGCCCGAGTCGGTACTTGGCCAGCCCTGGCCCACATCTACCCAAGAGGGTGCCGGCGGCGTTAACGTGGAATGCTGGGATCGCTTGTTGGTGAGAGCGGCGCAAGTGTTAGGCGATCCACTGTTAGGACTGCACCTCGGTCAAACCATCAGCGCCCGGCATATCGGTGTGCTCGGATCGGTGCTGCTGGCCTGCGGTAATTTCGGTACAGCTCTGCAACGCTTGGAGCGCTACATTCGCCTGGTGTATGACGTCATTCCCATGACTCGCCGCGACGGCGACGGTTGGTTCGAGCTGGTCTGGGATGTCAGCCAGTATCAGCCCGGCCCCTTGGTGAACGAAGCCGGTATGGTTGCCATCGTGCAGTTCTGCCGTGCCTTGGTGCGCGGCACCGCCAATCCGTTGCGGATCGATTTCAGTCACCCCGGGCCCCTCAACTCCAGCCCGTATGAAGCCTTCTTCGGCTGCCCGGTACGCTTCGGCCAGGTCGAGGCGGTCCTGCGCTTCTCCGCGCAACTGCTTGAGTTGCCCTTAAAAAGCCCCGATCCGGTGCTGGTCTCCCTGTTGGAGCAGCATGCGGATCGCCTGCTGGCACAGTTGCCACAGCAGGAGGAGTTCGTGGAACAGCTGCGCAAGGTCATCACCCATGCCCTGCGCAAAGGTGAGCCGAGCATAGAGCGAATAAGCCCCCAACTGGGCACCTCGTCACGCACGCTACAGCGCCGTCTACAAGAGGCCGGTACCAGCTTTCGTCATGAACTGAACCTGGTCCGCCAGGAACTGGCGCTGTCGTATCTGCGCGATCCGCGCCTGCAAATCGTGGATATCGCCATGCTGCTGGGCTATTCGGAGCACAGCGCCTTTACCCGTGCCTTCAAGGAATGGAATGGAAGATCGCCCCATGAGGCTAGGCAACTGAATTCGCAGCCTTACTGAGCAGGGAGTCCGTGGAGGTAAGGACGCTTTAGGGAGCAGGCCGGTATCTGACAGCCCTGGGCTTCATGCCCTTTATGAGTGGCCGCAGATGGCCGGTTAGCGACCGTCGTTGTGGTGAGTCATCCTTGTTTTTCCAAACGTGGAGCCCCGTCGTGAACATCATCGCTGCCTGCTGCCGTCAACCCGGCTCCGCGCCTCGTCTCGTCGTATAGTGGCACGCCCGGCTGCAGGCGCCGCAAGGGGCCGAAGGCCAGCCCCAGGCTGGCCAGCAGCACATACAACAGGCCTGCCGCGGCAAACAGCAGGCTCAGGCCGCCCACCTTGCCCGTTCCCAACAGCGGCGCCAGCCTGGCTTGCCACTCTCCGGCTGTGCTCATCAATGTGATCGCCCAGCCGTCGGCCAATGCGCCGGCGCCCAGGGCGCCAATGGGCATTGCCAGCAGGCACACCATCTGCCGGGCCGACAAGACCCGGCCGAGGGCGTCGGCGGGCAGGCTGCGTTGCCAGAAGCTTTGGTCGCTGCTGGTGCTCAGGGAAAAACAGCCGAACGCGACGAAGGCGGCCACATACAGCACCACCGGCGAAGCGCTGGCGCCGATGGTCAGGACGGCGGCGCCGAGCAGCAGGTCGGCCAGCAATACAGTGCGGATCAGCCGCACCGGCGGCCGGGCCACCACCCACAGCGAGCCGCCGAGCATGCCCAGGCCACCGCAGGTCATCAGCGTGCCCAGTACCAGCACCGAGTGGCGCTCCAGCACCAGTGGCGACAACAGCGCCGAGGCCAGGCCGAGCATCAAGTGCTCCAGCCCGAGGTAGGCCAGCAACGCCCACAGCGCCGGACGCCCGCGCAGCACGGCCAGGACCACCGACGATCCGCCCTCGGCGCCGACGCGGCCCTGGCCGGTGCCGCGCACGGCGCTGACGAACAGGCCGATCCAGACAAGAACGGTGGCGCATAACAGCACGGCGCCAAGGTCCAGCAACAGCACTCCCGGCACCCCGACGCTGCCGAGCAGCAACGCCGCCAGGGTGGGGGCGATCAGCTGTGGCAAGCCCACCATCAATTGCATCAGGCCATTGGCCCGGCCGATCGCCTGGGGGCTACGCAGAAGTCGCGGGATGGCCGCCTGACACACCAGCATGCGCACCACCAAAGTGCTGGAGTTCACCGCGGCGAAGGCGTACACCTGCCAGCGGTCCAGGGCGTTGGATTCGAACAGCCACCAGAGCGCCAGCGCCGCCGCGCCGCTACAGGCTTCCACGCCCAACAGCAAGGCACGCGCTTCACAGCGGTCCACCAGCCAACCGGCCAGCGGCGCCAGCACCAGTCCGGGCAAGGCTGACAGGGCGATGACCCAGGCGTAGTCGGTGACGCTGCCGTGTTGCTGCAGCAACCAGATCCCCAGGCTGAACGCCGCCAGGGCCGAGCCCAGGGTGGATGCGACCTGGGCGCCCCAGGCCCACAGCCAGGGGCGTAGCGAAGGTTCAATCGCCATGGTTCGGCAGTGCCTCGATCACGGGCCAATGGTGCCGCAGCAAACCGGCGAGGGCCGGCGCCGCGCGGGACTTGAGAATCGACAAATGATTGCAATCCTCGAGCACTTGTCGCCGGCAGTTGGGCGCGAACGCCTCCCAGCGTCGCGCCGGGTCGTCCGGTTCGGTGCTGTGCTGACCAGCCTCGACCAGTACCACGGGCCCTGGGTAGGGCGTTGTTGGCTGGTACTGTGTCGCCAGGTTGGCCTGGAACACCCGCAGCGGCCCGCGCAACGCATCGGCTCGGGCCTGCGCCGGCATCAGCCCGACCGCTTGCATGCTCGCCAGCAGTTGAATGCATTGCTCGTCGACTTCGAGGCTGGCGAGGCGGTCGATGTCCAGGCCCAGGTCGCGCCCGGCATCCATCTCCAGCAAGCCGACGTAACGGGCCAGGGCGTGGCGCGCGTCGCTGGCCAGACGCGGGCCGGGCGCGCGGCTGTCGAGCAGCACCACCGGCGCGACCAACGCGCCCTCGGCCAGCAGCTGACGGGCCACCTCGAAGGCCAGCCAGCCGCCGAACGAATGGCCGAGCAGGTAATACGGGCCATTCGGCTGCTGTCTGCGGATCTCCTTCACATAGGCGCTGGCGGCCGCCTGCACCGTCCCGTGTGGCTCGCAGCGCCCGTCGGAGCCGCGGGCCTGCAGGCCGACCACGTTCAAGCGCCCATCCAGCTGCTGGATCAGCGGCACGAAGCTGGCGACGTTGGCCCCGGCCCCGGGGATCATGAACAGGCAAGGCGCTTGCGCCGCGCCGGTCTGCAAGACAAAGCCGCTACGGCCGCCGCGCGGTTCGTCGACATCCCGTTCGGCCTGGCTCAAGGCCTGCTCCAGCGCCTGGGCCAGGTGTTGCAGCGGCTCGGGGTCACGCATGATCGACCAGTGATCACCCTCAATGCGTTGTTCCACCAGATCGTTGCCCAGCAGAGCCTGCCAATCGGCGCCAAGCCCGTTCGGACTGGACAAGCCCGGCACAGGCGAAGTGGCGCTGAACAAGTGCACCGGCAGGCCCAGGGGCGCCGGCCGGTAGCGGACCATGGCGTTGCGCAGGGTCAGGTTGAGGCGGACGCGACGGTCCAGTGCCTGGCGGTCAAAGCCGCCGGGCAGCCAACCGCGCTCCTGGGCCGTGGTGATCAGTGCATCAAGATCGAGGCCTGCGTACCAGGCGTCCCCCGGCTCCTGGCCGGCCCCATTGCGCCAGTGCTGCGTAAGATAAGCGAGCAACTGTTGGCGCAATGCGTCATCGTCCAAGTCCAGGGTCACCGGCGCGGCGCGCAGTGCGCCCGGCTGGCTGCTGTCGATCAGGCCAACGAACGCCACCGGACAATCCTCGCCTCGCAGTTGACGGGCCATTTCATAGGCCAGCAGGCCGCCCGCCGACCAGCCGGCGAGCCGATATGGGCCCTGGGGCTGGACCTTGCGCAGTAGCGCGATGTAGCGGCTGGCGAGGGCCTCGTTGCAGATGCCTTGCTCCAGTTCAGCGGCGGCTTGCACCGCGTATATCCCCAGGGCGGGGTCCAGGTAGCGGGCCAGGCGAGTGTAGGGCAGCGCCTCGCCGGTGCCTTCGTGGATGAAGAACAGCGGAGCCCGTTGGTCCGTGCCGGCGCGAATACACAGTAGCGCCTGCTGGTCGACGGCCTGGGCATCCAGGGGCAGCACTTCACGCGCCAGTGCCGCCAGGTCCGCGGCGTTGAACAAGTCGCCCACGGACACGCCAAGGCCTTGTTCGCGCAGGGCGTCGAGCATTTGCACCAGCAGCAGCGAATGCCCGCCGAGGGCAAAGAAATTGTCCTCGCGACCCACCTGCTCGACCCCCAGCAACCGTGCCCAGAGTTGTGCCAGCAGGCTTTCCGTGGCGCCTTGGGGCGCAGCGTAGGGACGCTGCTGCAGGGCGTGCTGGTCAGGCGCGGGCAAGGCGCCGCGGTCGAGCTTGCCATTGGCGGTCAACGGCCATCGTTCCAGTTGCACATAGGCGCCGGGCACCATGTGTGCTGGCAACTGTTCGGCCAGTGCCAACCGCAGCGATGCGGGCTCCAGCTGGCGGCCCGGTTCGGCGAGCAGATAGGCGACCAGCCGCGGATCGCCGGGTTCGTCCTGGCGTGCCAGGACCAGTGCCGAACGCACGTCGTCCAGGGCCGTGAGGCGTGCTTCGATCTCCCCCAGCTCGATGCGGAAGCCGCGCACCTTGACCTGCTGGTCGTTGCGTCCCAGGTAATACAGGGTGCCGTCGCTGCTCCAACGCGCCAGGTCGCCGGTTCTGTAGAGGCGTTCGCCCTCGCCACCGGCAAAACGTGCCGGCAGGAATCGCTCGGCGTCCAGCGCTGGACGGTTGAGATAGCCGCGGGCCAGGCCCGGCCCGGCGACGTGGAGTTCGCCCACCACGCCGCGGGGCACCAGTTCGCCCCGCTCATCGAGCAGATAGACCCGCAGGTCGGGGATCGGCCGGCCGATGGGGGCCAGCCCGGCGTGGCAGTGGGCGGCATCGATGGGTTGGTAGGTGACATGCACCGTAGTCTCGGTGATGCCGTACATGTTCACCAACTGCGTGCCCTGGCTGTCCGGGCGCTCGAACCAAGGCCGTAGCGCCGCGCCATCGAGGGCCTCGCCGCCGAAGATGATGCAGCGCAGGCGATGGGGTTCGGCGCGGGTCTGCTTCATCCAGGCGTAGAAGGCGCTGGGCGTCTGGTTGAGTACGGTGACGCCGGTTTCCACCAGCAGCCGGTAGAAGTCTTCGGGGCTGCGCGAGGTCAGGTAAGGCACCACCACCAGCCGGCCGCCATGCAGCAGCGCGCCCCAGAGCTCCCAGACCGAGAAGTCGAAGGCGTAGGAGTGAAACAGCGTCCAGACGTCTCGCTCATCGAAGCCGAACCAGGCATCGGTGGCGCCGAACAGCCGCAACACCGAGCGGTGCTCGATCATCACGCCCTTAGGCATGCCGGTCGAGCCGGAGGTATAGATGATGTAGGCCAGGTCGCGGTCGCTGGCGTGCGGATCGGCTACCGGATCGGTGCAGGGCAGGTCGCGCCAGCCGCCGCGATCCGGGTCCAGGGAAAGGACTTCGCAACCAGCCGGTACGTGCAGTTCAACCGGCAGATCAGCCAGGGTCAACAGCACCCGCGGCTGGCTGTCGTCCAGCATGAAGTTCAGGCGCTGGGCCGGGTACACCGGATCCAGCGGCACATAAGCGCCGCCGGCCTTGAGGGTCGCGAGAATGGCCATGGGCATGTCGAGGCTGCGTTCGACATGGATTGCCACGCGGCTGTCCGCGCCGACCCCCAGCCCACGCAAGCGATGGGCCAGGCGATTGGCGCGCTCGTTGAGCGCTCGATAACTGAGACGTTGTTCACCGTACTCCACCGCAACAGCATCCGGGCGGCGAGCCGCCTGGGCCTCGAAGCGCTGGTGCAGACGCTCGCCATTGGTCGTGGGGAGCGCCACGGCGGGGTTGAAGCCATGGAGCAGCTGCTCGCGTTCGGTTTGGCTGAGCAGGTCGATGTCGGCCACCGATTGGCGGTCGTCCTCGACCATCGCCCGTAGCACCGAGAGCAGCGCCTGCCAGTGGCGAGCCACGGTATCGGCGTCAAACAACGCGGTGGCGTAGTTGAAGCCGCCTTCGATCACACCGTCCACCTCGTGCACATCCAGCGCCAGATCGAACTTGGCCGTGGTCACCGGCGCACCGACGCTTTCCAGATGCAAGCCGTTGCCCAGGTCCAGTTCGCCCGCCGGAGCGTTCTGCCAGGCCAGCATCAGTTGGAACACAGCGTTGTAGGCTTGGGAACGTGGCGGATTGAGCGCCTCGATGACCTGTTCGAACGGCAGGTCCTGGTGTTCCTGAGCGGCCAGCGCCAGGTCCTTGACCCGGGCCAGCAGGGTGTCCACCGTCGGGGCGTCGTCCACTTCGATACACAGCGCCTGGAAGTTCACGAAGAAACCGATCAGCGGCTCCAACTCGACCCGGTTGCGGTTGGCCACCGGCGAGCCGATAACCACCCGGTCCTGGCCCGAGAACCGGCTGACCACCACCGCCCAGGCCGTCAGCACGGTCATGTACAGCGTGGTGCCGTGGCGCTGGCCGAGGGCCTTGAGGCCGTGGGTCAGCTCTGCGTCGATGCGCACCGGCAGGCTGGCGCCGGCGTAGTCCAGCCGTGCCGGCCGCGGCCGGTCGGTGGGCAGGGCCACGCAGGTCGGTGCGTCCTGCAAATGGCGGGTCCAGTAGGCGCGCTGGCGTTGCAGTTCGTCGCCTTGCAACCAATCGCGCTGCCAGAGGCTGTAGTCACCGTATTGGCGATCCAGGGCCGGCAGTGGATCGACCCGCCCCTGGCTGAACGCTTGATACAGGCGCGAGAACTCATCAGTGAGGATGCCCATGGACCAGCCGTCCGAGACCAGGTGGTGCAGCGTGACGAGGACGACGTGGTCGTCGTGGTCCAGACGCAGCAGGCTGGCGCGGATCGGCCATTGGCGCGTGAGGTCGAACGGCCGAGCGGCTTCCTCGGCGCAGATCGATTGCCAGTCCGCCGCGCCGGAGGCGCTCAGGTCCAGGGTCGTCAGGGCCAGCGCCCGGGGCAAATCGATCACTTGGCGCGCCTGTCCCGCCACACTGACGAAGCGGGTACGCAGGCTTTCATGGCGCGCGACGATGCGGTCCAGCGACCTGCGCAGCGCGCCGATATCCAAGTGCCCGCGCAAACGCAGGCCCGCGGGCATGTTGAAGGCCGCGGTGGAATTCGGGTTGAGCTGCTGGATCAGCCAGAGGTTCTGCTGAGCGAACGACAGCGGCAGCGGCTGACTGCGGTCACTGGCCAGCAGCGGCCCCAGGCGGCTGCGCCCGGCATTGCCCAGGGCGGCGGCGAGCGCGTGCAGGCGCGGCTGGGCGAAGACCGCCGAGAGCGGCATTTCCAGGCCCAGTCGATGGCGCACCTTGGCCAGCAAACGCAACGCCAGCAACGAGTGCCCACCCAGGGCGAAAAAGTCATCGTCACGACCCACTGCCTCGACCCCGAGCAGTTCGCGCCAGATCGCTGCCAGGGTGGTTTCCAGCTCACCTTGGGGCGCGCTGTATTGACCCTGGGCGAACGCATCGGCGGGAGGCGCCGGCAAACGCTGACGGTCGACCTTGCCGTTGGCAGTGATCGGCAGTGCCGGCAGTTGCACGAAGGCACTGGGCAGCATGTATTCGGGCAGACGCTCGCTCAGTTGGCTGCGCAGGGTCAGCGGCGAGAGAGTCTCGCTGGCGCTGTAATAGGCCACCAAGCGCGCCTGACCGCTGTCGCCCGGCAGAACAACCACCACCGATTCGCGCAGGCCGGGCAGCTGGTCGAGGCGACTTTCCACTTCGGCCAGTTCGACCCGGTAACCGCGGATCTTGACCTGGGAATCGTTGCGCCCCAGGTACTGCAGGGTGCCCTCGGCGGTCCAGCGTGCGAGGTCGCCGGTCTTGTACAGTCGCGCGCCGGGGGTGGTGTCGAAAGGGTGCTCGATGAAGCGCTCGGCGGTCAGTTGCGCCCGGTTCAGGTAACCCTGGGCCAGGGCCACGCCGGCGACATGCAGTTCGCCGGCCGTGCCCTGGGGTACCCATTGGCCGGTGCCGTCCAACAGGCACACCTGGGTATTGGCGATTGGCCGGCCGATCACCGGCAGGTCCGGCCAGAGCGCAGGATCACCGGACAGGGTGTGGGTGCAAACCACGTGGGTTTCGGTGGGGCCATAGTGGTTGTGCAGACGGGCCTGGGGATGAGCTTCGAACAGCGCGCGCAGGGCGCCGTTGATGCGCAGTGCTTCGCCGGCGACGATCACATCCCGCAGCATCGGCAACGCCAGTGGCGCCTCGGCCCAACCGTCGGCCAGGGTCGCCAGGGCGATGTAGGGCAGGAACAGTCGCTCGATCCGCGCCTGCGCCAGCCATTGGGGCAGGCCGGCGAGGTCCAGGCGCTGGGTCTCGTCCAGCAGCACCAGGGTGCCTCCGGTGCCCAAGGTGGAGAAGATCTCCTGGAATGCCACGTCGAAGCCCAGCGCGGCGAATTGCAGGGTCCGCGCCGGACCGGGCAGCGCCTGGGCGGCCTGCCAGGCCAACAGGTTGCCCAGGGCCAGGTGGCCCATGGCAACGCCCTTGGGCGTTCCGGTGGAGCCGGAGGTGTACATGACGTAGGCCAGGTCATCCGGCCGCGGCGGCGCCAGTTCCGGCAGGACGGACACCGGACCCACGGTGGCCGCCAGGCGAACCGACAGCGCCGGGCAGTGCTCGCCGAGCCTCAGGGCTTCGACGCGCTGGGCATCCCAGAGCAGCAGGCAGGGTTGGCAATCGTCGACGATAGCCTGCCGGCGGGCGATGGGCTGGCTGGGATCCAGGGGCACGTAGGCCGCGCCGGTCTTGAGCGTAGCCAACAGGGCCAAAATCATTTCCAGGCTGCGGGGCAGGTGGATGGCGATCCGTTGGCCCGGGCCTGCGCCCAGTTCCAGCAGCTGCGCGGCGAGGTGGTTGGCCTGGCGATCGAGTTCGCCATAGCTCAAACCGCGTCCATGCAACTCCACGGCAAGGGCCTCGGGCTGCTGCCGTGCTTGGCGTTCGAACGGCCGATGGACCCAGCCGGCTTCGGAGAACGGCGTCGGGACCGGATTGAGCTGGTGCCACAGGCGCTCGCGCTCCCGGTCGTCCACCAGCGACAGCCGCGCCACCGGCTGGCGGTCGTCCAGGCAGAGTTGGCGCAGCACATGGGCCAGGTAGTCCCAATGCCGTTGCACACTGGCGGGATCGAACAACGCGGTGGCGTAGTTCAGTCCTCCGATGATGCGTCCATCGGCCTCGTACAGCTCCAGGGACAGATCGAACGGCGCGGTGATTTGCTCGCCGGCGACACTGGTCAGGCTCAGGCCATCAAGGTCCAAGGCTCCGCGCGGCGCGTTCTGCCAGGCGAACATGAGTTGGAACACTGGGCTGTGGGCCAAGGTGCGCGGCGGATTGAGTGCTTCCACCACGTGCTCGAACGGCACGTCCTGGTGCGCCTGGGCCCCCAGGGCATGCTCGCGGACCTGGGCCAGCAATTGGCCAACGTCCGGTTCCCCGCGCAGGTCGACGCACAGCGCCTGGGTGTTGACGAAAAAGCCGATCAGAGGCTCGACTTCAGCGCGGGTGCGGTTGGCCACGGGTGTCCCGATCACCACCTGCTCCTGGCCGGCCAGGCGCCCGACCACCACGGCCCAGGCGGCCAACAGCGTCATGTACAGCGAGGTGCCGTGGCGCCGACCCAGTTCCTTGAGCGCGGCGCTGGTGGATTGATCGAGGGCGACCGCCAGGCGCGCGCCACTGAAGTCCTGGCGCGGCGGCCGCGGTCGGTCGCTGGGCAGGTCGATGCGTGCCGGTGCGTCGCGCAGGTGCGCGAGCCAGTAGGCCAACTGTTCGGCACCGCGCTCGCCGGCCAACCACTGGCGTTGCCAGGCGGCATAGTCGGCGTACTGGATCGCCAGGGCCGGCAGCGGATCCGGGGTGCCCCGGCGAAAGGTTTTATAGAGGGCCGACAGTTCGTCCACCAGCACGCCGATGGACCAGCCGTCGGCGATGATGTGGTGCAAGGTCAGGTGCAGCACATGGCGCTGGTCCTGCAGTCGCACCAGTAGCGTCCGCAGCAAGGGCCCTTCGCTCAGGTTGAACGGTTGCGCCGCTTCGCTGGCCAGGGCCGCCCGCAGGCCGGCGTCGTCGTTGGCGTCCAGGGTCAGGCGCGAGGATCCCCAGCGCGGCTCTGGCTCGATGACCTGCCGAACTTCGCCGTCCAGTTCAACGAACCGGGTGCGCAGCACCCCATGGCGCTCGACGATCCGGGTCAGGGCCTGGTCCAGGGCGGCTTCGTCGAGTTCGCCATCCAGGACCAAGGCGCCGCTGATGTGGTAGGCGGCGCTCGCCTGGGCGTCCAGGCGGCTGATGAACCACAGCCGCTGTTGGGCGAACGACAGCGGCCGTTCGGCCGTGTCCGGCAATACCGGGATCGCCGTCAGGGCAGAGCGCGCCGCGCCCGCCATCAGCGGGGCCAGGGCTGCCACGGTCGGGTTCGCGTACAGGGTCGCCAGGGGCAATTCCAGGCCCAGGCGCTGGCGCACCCGCGAGACCCATTGCACCGCCAGCAGTGAATGGCCGCCCAATTCGAAGAAATTGTCGTGCCGGCCGACCCGGGCGACCCCCAGCAGGTCGCGCCAGATGGCGGCCATGAGGGTTTCCTGCTCACCCCGCGGAGCTTCGTAGGCCTGGCTGCTCCAGGCCTCCTCGCCGGGCAGTGGCAGGGCGCCGCGGTCGAGTTTGCCGTTGGGTGTCAGCGGCAGGGCGTCCAGCGGCATGAGGACCGCCGGCACCATATAGCCCGGCAGCCGGTTCGCCAGGGCGTCGCGCAGGGCCGCCGGCACCAACGGCCCGTGGCCAGGGCTGGCCACGGCGTAAGCCACCAGCGCCGGTTCGCGGCCGTTGCGCGGGACCGCCAGGACTGCCGCCGCGGCCACTTGCGGCAGCGCCAACAGGGCGCTTTCGATCTCCCCCAGTTCGATGCGGAAGCCGCGGATCTTGACCTGGAAGTCATTGCGCCCCAGGTAGTGGAGCTGGCCGTGGACGTCCCAGAAGCCCAGGTCGCCGGTGCGGTACAGGCGCGCGCCGGGTTGGTCGCTGAAGGGGTCGGCGAGGAAGCGTTCACGGGTCAGGTCGGGTCGCTGGTGGTAGCCGCGTCCAACGCCTGCACCGCCGATGTACAGCTCGCCCGGTACGCCCACTGGCAACCGCTGCATAGCGTCATCGAGGACGTGCACCTGGGTGTTGTCGATGGGCCGGCCGATGTGTGGGACGAAGCCGACTTCGCGGTCCATCGCAGCCCAGGTCGAGTAGACCGTGGTCTCGGTCGGGCCATAGAGGTTGTTGACCTGACGCACGCGGCTCTGCTCGAACAGGCGCTGCACCAGGGTCCGGGGCAGCGCTTCGCCAGCCAGGTTGACGTTCTCCAACGAGTCCCCAAGGGCTTCTGCGCGCAACAGCGCATCGAGGGCCGAGGGCACCGTATTGAGCAGGCTCAGCTCCGGACGCTGGTCGAGCAGGGCGAGGGCGTCGTCCACCAGCTCCAGGGTGCCGCCGCAGGACAGCGGCGCGAAGCATTCGAATACCGACAGATCGAAGTTGATCGAGGTGCTGAACAGGCTCTGGCTGAGCACTTGCGGTGTGAAACTGCCCAGGGCCCAGTCGAGGAAATTGCGCGCGTTGCGGTGTTCGATCATCACCCCCTTGGGTTGTCCGGTGGAGCCGGAGGTGTAGATCATGTAGGCCAGATGCTGGCCTTCCAGGCCCAAGCCCAGGCCCAGCGGCGCGTCGCTGGTCGCGGTTTCGCTGTCGCGCAGCACTTCATCGACGTTCACGCGGTGGCAATCGTCGGCCAGCGCCAGTTCCAAAGGCGCGTCGGCCAGGGTCAGCAGCGCCAGCGGGGCGCTGTCGTCGAGCATGTAGGCCAGGCGCTGCGCCGGATAGGCCGGGTCCAGCGGCACGTAGGCACCGCCGGCCTTGAGCACGGCGAGCAGGGCGACGATCAGTTCCGGAGTGCGGCGCAGATGGATGCCGACCCGCGCCTCAGGTCCGACCCCCAGCGCTTGCAGGTGCCGCGCCAGGTGATTGGCCTGGCGGTCGAGCTCGGCGTAGCTGAGCCGGCGGCCCTTGCAATGCACTGCCAGGGCCTGTGGGGTCTGCCGGGCCTGGGCCTCGAAGCGCTCGTGGAGCAGGGCACGCTGGGGCTGGGGACGCGCAGTGGCGTTGAACCGGGCCAGTTGCGCGAGCTCCGCTGGCGGCAGCACATCCAGGGTCCGGGCCAGACGTTGCGGGCTACTGTCCAGGGCTTGCACCAGGCTGGTGAGAGCTTGTTCCAGGAACCCCCAGGCCCGTTGCGCACCCACCGAACCGGCAATCTGCGCGGTGATGCCAAAGCCCTGGCCGAGGTCGTCCACCGAGAAAGTGAAGGGGTAGTTCGTACGCTCGGCGGTGCTCAGCACCTGCATGCCAGCGACGCTCTGATGGGGCATGTCCTCCAGGCTGTAGCGAAAATTCAGCAACGCGCAAAACAGCGGCGTCCCCGCTGGCACGCCACTGCAGCGCTGGGCCAGCGTCAGCGGCGCGTGCTCGTGCTCGAGCAGGCCCAGCAGCGCCTGATGGGTGCGCTGCAGGCTGTCGATTACCGAGGTCTGCGCGAAGCCGATGCGCAGCGGCAAGGTGTTGATGAACACCCCCATCGCCTGGTCCGCGCCCTCGATCCCCTGCAGACGACCCAGCAACACGGTGCCGAACACCACGTCGGCGCGGCCCGTGGCCTTGCCCAATACCAACGCCATGGCCAGGTGAAACAGGCTGGCGACGCTCACCTGATGGCGGCGTGCCGTTTGCCGCAGCGCCAGCGCCAGCGTTGGGTCGAGGACGCCCCGGGCTTCGTCCAGGGCTCCGGTGTTCTGCACGTCCAGCAGGCCGAAGGGCGCGGTGGGTTCGCTGATGTCCGCCAGCATGCCTTCGAAAAACCGTTGTTGGCGGGCGCTGTCCTGGCCGTGCCGGGCGTGGGCAACAAAGGCCCGGAACGGCACCGGCTTGCGCAGTTGCGCGGCGCGACCCTGCTGGATCAGCACGATTTCCTCGACCATTCGCTCCAAGGTGGTGTGGTCCAGCACCAGGTGATGGTGCAGCACTTGCAGCAGCCAGCGTTGCCCGGCGGCGTCGAAGGCCTTGACGACCCGCAGCAGGGGCGCCTGGCGGATATCCAGGCGGCGCTGCCGTGGATTGGTGTGCGCCTGCAGTTGGGCGAGGGCGTCGGCCTCGGTGATAGGCAGCACCTCGATGGGCAGTGGCGCGTCACGCCAGACTACCTGCACCGGTTGTTCCAGACCTTCCCAGGCCAGGGCGGTACGCAGGATGTCGTGGCGGGCGATGACCTGTTGCAGCGCCTGGCAAAAACCGTCCAGGCCGGTTTCGTCGTCGAAGGCCAGGGTGGTGTGCAGCAGGTAGGTGTCGCCTTCTTCCTGCAGCAGGTAGTGAAAGAACAAGCCTTCTTGCAAAGGCGCCAGGGGGTAGATGTCCTGCACGTTGGCGGCGCCACCCTCGACCTGGGCCACGATGGCGTCGATCTGCGCCTGGGTCAGTTCCACCAGGGGCAGCAGCTCAGGGACGATACGGCTGCAGCCGGGAGGTATCGTCGCCTGCAGTGATGCAAGTTCAAGACTCGGGACCGCCGAGCGCTGTGCCAGGCAGTCGGCCAGCGCGGCGACACTGGGGGCGCTGAACAGTGTGCGTACATCCAGCGGCCAGCCCTGTACCCGCAGCTGTTCCACCAGTTGCACCGCCAGCAACGAATGCCCGCCGAGGGCAAAGAAGTTGTCCTGTCGACCGACCCGCGGCACCCCGAGGACCTCGGCCCACAGCTCGGCGAGTCGGGTTTCCACTGGCCCTTGGGGCGCTTCGTAGCAGTGCAGGGCGAAATGCTGTTCGTCGGGCTGGGGCAGGGCGTGGCGGTCGAGCTTGCCGTTGGCGGTCAGCGCGAAACTTTCCACCTGGACGAAAGCCGCCGGCAGCATGTAGTCCGGCAGCACGGCCGCCAGGCGGGCGCGCAGGGCGTTGGGCGCTTGCGCCTCGGTGGCGCTGAAGTAGGCCAGCAGGCGCTGCTGGGCATCGGCCAGCACCAGCGCCTCGCCGATCCCCGGCAGGGCCTTGAGCTGGGCTTCGATTTCCCCCAACTCGATGCGAAAGCCTCGGATCTTTACTTGGAAATCATTGCGGCCCAGGAACAGCAGCACGCCGTCG
>NZ_FOVS01000095.1:0-1031 GCF_900115235.1 Pseudomonas sp. NFACC24-1 | reverse complement strand
AAGCCTTACCCCATGCTGATGAAAACACGTCGATCAGCAAGGGCCGAGGTCAGGAAGAATGGACACCCGAAGAAGGTTAAGTAAGTGCCATTCGGGACAGATTTATTTTCCCGGCTCAGTCCTCGGCCGCCCCTGCCCTCGCTGCTCTACCCGCACACCCACAATCCGCTCGACCTCATCTACGAAACGGCTTGTACCCGTCAGTTGACCTCGCTGCAAAGCATCGCGGATTAATCGAAGCTGATCAGTCGGAATGGCCTGGCGCACAAACTCTTCATACCGATGCCACCGCTCCATAGGGGTATCACCTAAAGCCATGAAACAGGGATCAGCATCCAACCAGCCCCCGCCAGACTCATCATCTACCCGGCTTCGATAGCTCGACCATGCATAGTCTGCGACGTTGGCGACCATGCGAGCGCGCACAGGATTCAATTCAATGTAACGACTACAAGCGAGCAAATATGAATCTGACTGCACCACACTGGATTTGTAACGACTTTCCCACAAGGTGCCTGAGCGCCCTTCCAATCGATTGCGATAGCGCGTCGCACGGGCAGCCAGTGCTTTCATTAATTGCCCCAATCCAGCGGTTGACTCCCCAGGAGCTAGCAACAAATGGACATGATTCGTCATCAAGCAATAGGCGTAGACCTTCACCTCGAACGCATCTCAGCTCGCGCAGATCAGAGAGATAACGCTGATAATCCTCTGCCGCCGCAAACACCACCTGACGGTTATGGCCTCGCTGCACTACGTGATGCGGGTAATTCGGTAAAACAATACGTCCCATCCTGGGCATATTTGATTCCTCCTCCATGGAAGCTTTCAGCGTAGCAAAAAATCAAATAAATCTGTCCCCTTTTGCCGTCCCCTTTTTTCCCTTGCCCCCTTTTTTCCCTAACCAGGACTTTGTCCGCTTCGTCGGTTACCACCACAACGCTGTTGTTCGAATGCAGATCTATGCCACAGAATTTCATCACGGCCTCCTCAGCAAAAGTCTAAGTTCGCACCTTGAATTTTGCGCCACC
>NZ_FOVS01000030.1:0-75289 GCF_900115235.1 Pseudomonas sp. NFACC24-1 | reverse complement strand
GGCCGAACGCAGGCATTGCGCAGTGGGCATCCCGGCATGGATGCCGGGATAGCCGCGCTGGGCCATGGATGGCCCTTCGCGGCGGCCCACGGAGCAATGCCTTCGCTCGGGCATGCCGAGCCTAGGCGAGGCACCGAGTGGTGGGGCAAAGCGTTTTTGGTTACTTTTGGCGCTTTTCCAAAAGTGACCCGCTGTAAGAGCGGAACCCTAAGTAGCCGTTACACAAAAAACGGATATACACACAAGCCGACAAAGCGGGAAACGCATGGACCTAACCCCACATCACCCTGTCCCAGCACTCCCATCCGAAGGCCTGATCGCCGTGATCGCCCCCGCCGGCCCCGCCCCCCTGGACACGGAAAAAGCCATCCAATGGATGCGCGCCCGAGGCCATGAGCTGCGAATACTCCCAGGCGTCTACAAAAAAAACGGCTACCTCGCCGGCAGCGACGAAATACGCCTCAACGACCTGCACACCGCCTTCGCCGACCCAGAAGTAACCGCGATCATCTGCCTACGGGGTGGCTACGGCACACCACGCCTGCTGGACCGCATCGACTTCGACCTCCTACGACGCAACCCCAAGCCATTCGTAGGCTACAGCGACATCACCGCCCTGCACCTGGCCATCAGCCGTTACGCAGGCTTCGTGACCTTCCACGGCCCGCTGCTCAACGCCGATCTGCTGGGCGACAAGGAACCCCCAACCGTCACCTCGTTTTTCAGCCTGCTGCGTGGACAGTTGAAGACCGGCAGCGAGCTGAACCACCCCGCCGCCTACCCATTGACCACCGTCGAGCCTGGCATCGCCCACGGACGCCTGCTGGGCGGCAACCTGTCGATCATTGCCGCGACCATGGGCACGCCTTATCAGATCGACGCCGAAGGGGTGATCCTGTTCATCGAAGACGTCAACGAGCCGCTGTATCGCATCGACCGTCTGCTGACCCAATTGCGCCTGGCCGGCACGTTGGCACAACTGCGCGGTGTGTTGGTGGGGGACGTGGCCGGGGTCGATGTCGAGGCGCTGAACGGGCTGCTCAAGCAGACCTTCGCGCCGTTGCGCATTCCGGTGCTGTCCGGCTGGCGCAGTGGGCATTGCGATCCGAACCTGACCTTGCCCATGGGGGCGTTGGTGACGCTGGATGCGGGGGAGAAGAGGTTGGTGTTGGAGCAGGATGTGGTGGTCAGTCGCTAGTCACGTAGCGCCTGGGAGTCAGTCATCGCGAGCAAGCTCGCTCCCACAGGTTGATTGAGAACACCTGTGGGAGCGAGCTTGCTCGCGATAGCGGCAGTCGCCAATAAGGTGAATCAGCGGCTACGCAACGCCTCCAGCAACTGCTGCGTCGGATACCCATCCGCCGGCCAGCCGAACGACTGCTGGGCGCTGCGGATGGCCTTGCGGGTGTTGGCGCCGATGATGCCGTCGGGGTTGCCCGCATCGTAGTTGTGCTTGCCCAGCAAGGTTTGCAGTTCGATGCGTTCGCTGCGGCTCAGGGGCAGGTCTTCCTTGGGCCACTGGCCGTAGACCAGCCCGCCGTCGGTAAAGCGCTTTGACAACAGCCCGACCGCCAAGGCATAGGACGACGAATTGTTGTACTTGAGGATGGCACGGAAGTTATCGAAGATCAGGAACGCGGGGCCACGATGGCCGGCCGGCAGGAGCAGGGACGCCGATAGCTGCCTGTCATCCGGGGGGATCGGCAAGCCGCCATATTCTGATACGCCCAGTCGAATCCATTCGGAGACGGGCTTGCGGATCGTGCCATCGGCCAGCGTGTAGTCGAAGCCCTCGGCGAGATCGACCTCGAACCCCCACGGCTGGCCACGTTGCCAGCCGGAGCTTTGCAGGTAATGCGCAGTCGAGGCCAAGGCGTCGGTGGCGCTACCCCAGATGTCCCGGCGGCCGTCCCCATCGAAATCCACCGCGTGGGTGTTATACGTGGTGGGGATGAATTGGGTCTGGCCCATGGCGCCGGCCCAGGAGCCGAGCATTTTTTCCGGTGTGATATCGCCCTGTTGCAGGATTTGCAGCGCGGCGATCAATTGTGCATGGGCGAAGCCCGGGCGTCGTCCTTCGTAGGCCAGGGTCGCCAGGGAGTTGATCACCGACTTGCTGCCCTGGAACTGGCCAAAGTTGCTCTCCATGCCCCACACCGCCACCAGTGCTTCGCGATCGACGCCATAACGCTGCTCGATGCTTTGCAGGACCTGGGCGTTTTGCTGGATCAGGCTCTTGCCTTTGTTGACCCGCAGTGGCGACAGCGCGCCATCGAGGTATTCCCACACGGGGCGGGTGAATTCCGGCTGGCTGCGGTCGGCCTTGATCACGCTCATGTCCGGGCTGACGCCGATAAACGCACGGTCGAACAAGTCGGCGCGGATCCCGGCGGCCAGGGCTTCCTTGCGAAATCCGGCCTGCCATTGAGCGAAGGTCTGGGTGGGCGCAATGGCCAGGTCATCACCGGTGGGCACCACGGGCGGCACGATGGCCGGAGCGGTCACGGCGGGAACGGTCTGGAGCGGTTGGGCGTCGGCGGCGGTAGGTTTTTCGGCGCAGGCGACAAGCAGGACAACGCTTGCGGCAACAATCATTTGGCGCAGTGGCCAACGATGGGAAAGACAGAAGGGCATGCACGGGTCCAGAAATACAAATCAGGTGCTGACCTTAACATGCGAAAGGGGCGTAGGGCTTGTCCGAGTGTTTCAAGCGGCTAGAAAGCAAGAAGCCTCCCAGTTGTCAGACTGGAAGGCTTCGCGGCGGTAGCTGCCTTTGCCCTTGGCGGGTCGTTCCTGGCGGCTGCGGAACAGGGGCTGGGCGACGATGGACTTGGCCTTGTTGGGGCCATGCCTGGATGGCTTTTTGCTCATGATGGGATCTCTCGTGGGGTGGTTTTGCGGGGCAAATCATGGGACAGAGTTGGGGCGTTGTCCATAGGGTAAATGGAGGCGATATTTGTAGGATCAAGAGCGAAAAAGATCGCAGCCTTCGGCAGCTCCTACAATGAAATGCACGCATCTGTAGGAACTGCCGAAGGCTGGGATCTTTTATTCCGCTGGCAGAGTCAGCCGCTGACCGGCCATCAACAACGACAACCGGCTGAGGCTCATCCACGGCGAGCCGGCGGCCTGGCCCTTGATCTGCGCGTCGATGCGCTGGGCCTCGAGCAGCAATTGCGCCCAGCGCGGCGCCGAATAGCGTTGCAGGGCCTTGCTCATCAGGGGTTTGCGCTTGTCCCAGATGGGCGGGCGGGCCTGGCTGAAGGCTTTGTCCAGCGGTACGCCCTGGCTGTACTGCAGGGACAGGTTGGCCAGCAGGCGCAACTCCCGGGCCAGGGCCCAGAGGATCACCGGCGGCTCGACGCCTTCGCCCCGCAGGCCTTCGAGCATGCGCAGGGCATGGGAGGCTTCACCGTTGAGGATCGCATCGGTCAGGCCGAAGACGTCGAAGCGCGCACTGTCGGCCACGGCAGCCTGCACCGTTTCTACGGTGATCTGCCCGCCTTCGGCCATCAGCTTGAGCTTTTCGATTTCCTGGGCGGCGGCCAGCAGGTTGCCTTCGACCCGGGCGGCTATCAGTTCCACTGCGTCCTGGCTGGCCGACAGGCCGGCCTGGGACAGGCGTTGGCGGATCCAGCTGGGCAACTGGCTGACATCCACCGGCCAGATTTGCACGAACTGGGTCTGCTGGCCTTCAACCAGGGCCTTGCCCCATTTGGTCTTCTGCGCGCTGCCGTCGAGTTTCGGCAAGCTGATGAGCAGCAGCGTGTCCTCGGCCGGGCGTGAGCAATATTCGATCAGCGCAGCGGCGCCTTTGTCCCCGGGTTTGCCGGAGGGCAAGCGCAGTTCCAGCAGGCGTTTTTCGGCGAACAACGACATGCTCGCCCCGGCCTGCAGCAGCGTGCCCCAGTCGAAACTGGCGTCGGCCGCGAAGACCTGGCGCTCGTCGAAACCTTGCTGGCGTGCAGCAGTGCGGATGGCGTCGGCGGCTTCCTGGCACAGCAGCGGGTCATCGCCACTGATGATGTAGACCGGCGCAAGGGCGCCTTGCAGGTGTTTGCCGAGTTGGGCGGGAGCGAGCTTCATAAGAGAAAGCGAGCGGGGCGCCGGAGCGCCCCGCAAGGCTTATTCAGCCGGGATCTGCATCGGCGACTGTTGCGGGGTTTCCGCTTCAGCCTTGCGCGCCGCTTCCAGGGCTTCGGCTTCGGCTTTGGCCTTGGCATCGGCGGTCTGTTGCAACTGGTCCAGTTGAGCCGGGGTCAGCTGTTGCAGGCGCAGCATCATGCGTTGCACGAGGTCGCGACGCATTTCGTCGCGCACTTCGCTCGACTCCTGGTCGGAACCGGTGATGTTGTTGCCATCGTGCAGGTAGACCTTCTGCACTTGCAGCTTGTCGTCCAACAACACCAGATTGTTCTGGCCGCGGATTTCATAGCTCAGCACGTTGTTCAGTTCGTACTCGGCCGACCGACCGGCACCGGCATAGCTCAGGCTGCGCTGGCTTTGCTGTTCACGGGTCAGTACCAGCTTGTAGGGCGCCCCGCCGTAGACTTTCACACCGCTGTTTTCCAGGTTGTCGCGCAGCAACTTGACGGTGTCGCCATAGGCGTCCCGTGCGCTGAGGTCCAGTTCCTTGATCGCCAGCTCGGTGGTGCCGGTGCCGCGCAGTTGGAAGCCGCAGGCGCTCAACAGGACCGCCAGGCCCACTACCAGCAGATTACGTTTGATCATCTTGTTGCTCCCCTTGAACCCTATGGGGGTCGACCATGCGACCCCGCAGGTTGTATTCGGCGCCAGGCTTGAGCCTCGCGCCCGATCCAATTAGCTTGCGACGATATTGACCAGCTTGCCGGGCACGACGATCACTTTGCGAATCGTCAGGCCATCGACAAAGCGCAGCACGTTTTCATTGGCCCGCGCAGCGGCTTCGACTTCTTCACGTGTGGCGGCGGCCGGCATTTCGATCTGGCCGCGCAGCTTGCCGTTGACCTGGATGACCAGGGTCAGGCTGTCCTGCACCAGTGCGGTTTCGTCCACCACCGGCCAGCGAGCGTCAATCACCGGGTCGGCGTGACCCAGTTGATTCCACAGCTCGTGGCTGATGTGCGGGGTGATCGGCGCCAGCAGCAGCGTCACGGCTTCCAGGCCTTCGTGAATCAGCGCGCGATCCTGCTCGGTGCCTTGCGCGGCTTTTTCCAGTACGTTCATCAGCGTCATCACCTGGGCGATGGCGGTGTTGAATTTGTGGTTCTGGCCGACGTCATGGCTGGCCTGCTTGATGGCCAGGTGAATCGAGCGACGAACGGCTTTCTGCTCATCGTTCAGGCCGGCGACGTCCAGCTTGCCCGGCAGGCCCTGGGTGACGTGGGCCTGGGCCAGGCGCCAGACGCGCTTGAGGAAGCGGTGCGAGCCCTCGACGCCCGAGTCGGACCATTCCGCGCTCATGTCAGGTGGCGAGGCGAACATCATGAACAGGCGGCAGGTATCCGCGCCGAACTGGTCGATCATCGACTGTGGGTCGACGCCGTTGTTCTTCGACTTGGCCATTTTCTCGGTGCCGCCGATTTCCACCGGCAGGCCGTCGGCGATCAGCTTGGCGCTGATGACCTTGGCCTTGCTGTCGCGTTCGAGCTCGACGTCGCTCGGGTTGAACCAGGTGTAGGCACCGTTGGCTTCGCGACGATAGTAAGTCTCGGCGATCACCATGCCTTGGGTCAGCAGGTTCTTGAACGGCTCGTTGGAGCTCACCAGGCCTTCGTCACGCATCAGCTTGTGGAAGAAGCGTGCGTAGAGCAGGTGGAGAATGGCGTGTTCGATGCCGCCGATGTACTGGTCCACCGGCAACCAGTGGTCGGCCGCGGATTTTTCCACCAGGCCGCCCTCATAGTGCGGCGAGGCGTAGCGCGCGTAATACCACGAGGACTCGACGAAGGTGTCCATGGTGTCGGTTTCACGCTTGGCCGGTGCGCCGCATTTCGGGCAGGTGCACTCGTAGAACTCGGGCATGCGTGCCAGGGGCGAGCCGGCGCCGTCGGGCACGACGTCTTCCGGCAGGACCACGGGCAACTGGTCTTCCGGCACCGGTACGTCACCGCAGGTGTCGCAATGCACGATCGGGATCGGGCAGCCCCAGTAGCGCTGGCGGCTGATGCCCCAGTCCCGCAGGCGGAACTGGGTGCGCGAGGCACCGAGGTTCTTCTTGATCAGGGCGACTTCGATGGCATCGAATGCACCTGGGAAGTCCAGGCCGTTGAACTCGCCGGAGTTGATCAGTTCGCCGTGTTCGCCATAGGCGTCCTGCCAAGGTGCCGGAGTCTGGTCGCCGGCGCTGGTGCGCACGACCGGTTTGACCGGCAGGTTGTACTTGTGGGCGAATTCGAAATCACGTTCGTCGTGGGCCGGCACGGCCATGACCGCGCCGTCGCCGTAGTGCATCAGCACGTAGTTGGCGACCCACACCGGCAGTTTCTCGCCGGTGAGCGGGTGTTCGACGAACAACGACGTCGCCAGGCCTTTCTTCTCTTGAGTGGCGACATCGGCTTCGGCGACGCTGCCGCCCTTGCATTCGGCGATGAACGCCTGCAGCTCGGGGTTGTTCCGGGCCGCCAGGGTGGCCAGCGGATGCTCGGCGGCCACGGCCACGTAGGTGGCGCCCATCAGCGTGTCCGGACGGGTGGTGAAGACTTTCAGGGTGCCGGCTTCGCCAATGGAGGCGACGTCATACGGGAACTGCACTTCCATGCCCCGGGACTTGCCGATCCAGTTGCGCTGCATGGTCTTGACCTGCTCGGGCCAACCGGTCAGCTCGTCGAGACTCTCCAGGAGTTCATCCGCGTAGGCGGTGATCTTGAAGTAGTACATCGGGATCTCGCGCTTTTCGATCAGCGCGCCGGAGCGCCAGCCGCGGCCGTCGATCACTTGTTCGTTGGCCAGTACGGTCTGGTCCACCGGGTCCCAGTTCACGGTGCCGTTCTTGCGGTAGATCACGCCTTTTTCGAACAGGCGCGTGAACAGCCATTGTTCCCAGCGGTAGTAGTCCGGCTTGCAGGTGGTCACTTCGCGGGACCAGTCCACCGCCAAGCCCAGGCTGCGCAGCTGGGTCTTCATGTAGGCGATGTTTTCGTAGGTCCACTTGGCCGGGGCCACGTTGTTCTTCATCGCGGCGTTTTCCGCCGGCATGCCGAAGGCGTCCCAACCCATGGGTTGCAGGACGTTCTTGCCTTGCATGCGCTGGTAGCGGGAGATCACGTCGCCGATGGTGTAGTTGCGCACGTGCCCCATGTGCAGCTTGCCGCTGGGGTAAGGGAACATCGACAGGCAGTAGTAAGTCTCCTTGCCTGGCTGTTCACTGACTTCAAAGGACTTTTGCTCGTCCCAGAACGACTGGGCGGCGGCTTCGATTTCACGGGGCTGGTAGTGTTCGTGCATGGCTACTTTTGTACTGAATGGGGTGGCCCAATCCTCTTCGTGGCCATACTGGACGCAGACGACGCCGAATGCGGCGTTTTCGATGCCCAGCCAAGCTGGAAGTGGAGTTACAGGAAGCGCCGTAGCATACATGACCGCGCTCTGCCGAGGGAAACCCTGATTGCGTGCTGGCCATCGACGACCGCTGGCGGGGACCCGTGTTCAGGGCCGTTGGTCGCGGCGCCCTGCCGGTTTGCCCAACGAAGCTAAGCTTCTCAATGGGGAGTGAGTCTTATCTTCAATGAGGTGAGGGATGGTTGAATCACAACGAAAAGTCGCTACACCTGAGTTGTATGAAAAACTGATCGATCGTCTCGGGGTGGCCCTGGACGCTGCAAGAACCGCCGGTCGCTTGCGTGATGAGCGTCCGGTAGAGCTGGAGCTGCGTGGCTTGAGCCCCGCAGAGTTCGAACTGGTCGAGGCTTACCTCGAACAGGCCGGACATCAACCACCCGCCAGTGGGGCCCAGGTAATCAAGCGTCTCGATGCGCCCCGTTCGGCCAAGGTTGTATGGCTCAAGGACCGGACGCCTGACAAGGATGCTATAAAGGTCCGGTCACTGCAGTTCAAGTAGCGCCGGATTCACGCGTGTCGCTTTTTTTGATTCAAGGTTTTTTCGAATCTGTTGTCGCTTTGCGTCAACCCACCTAGGCTTCGGGCATCTATGGAGATGCCCGATGCCGTTTCGTTATTTCATCAAACAACTTTTATTGCCGCCCGGCATTCTTTTGCTGTTGTTGGCGCTTGCATGGTGGTGGCGTCATTCGCGGCCGCGCCTGGCTCGCCTGTGTTTCGCCGTGGGCCTGGGCGGCTTCTGGCTGATGAGCCTGCCGGTGGTGGTGCAGTGGAGCGCCAAGGCACTGGAGCGTGAACCGCCGTTGCCGCGCAGTGAATGGGCGACCCTGGCCCAGCGTGCCGACGCCATCGTGGTGCTGGGTTCCGGTCGCGAGCGCGGCGACCTGGCCTGGGGTTCCGACCAGCCCACCGGTGTCGGTCTCGAACGCCAGCGTTATGCGGCGCGACTGGCCAAGGCTTCGGGCTTGCCCGTGCTGACGACCGGCGGCTTGCACTATGGCACCCCACCCAGTGAAGCGAAGTTGATGGCCGATTCGATGCGGGACGACTTCGGCGTCACCGTTCGCTGGCAGGAAGAGCGCAGCCGCACGACCTGGGAAAACGCCCAGATGAGCGCCGAGATCCTGCTGCCGGCAGGCATCAAGCGGGTCGTGGTGGTGACTCAGGCGTGGCACATGCCGCGTGCGGTCTGGAGTTTCGAGCGCTCAGGATTTGAAGTGGTGCCGGCGCCTGTCGGCTTCCTGGGCCCGGACAATGCCCGGCCGCTGGGCGGCTGGATGCCGGAGTTCAAGTCGATCTGGCAGTCCGGGCAGTTGATGAATGAGGCGATGGGGTTGTTGGGGTATACGGTGTTTTATCGCTGAGCATGCGAAATGTCCGGATCGTTCCCACGCTCCTGCGTGGGAATGCCTCAAGGGACGCTCCGCGTTCCAGGACGGGCGAATATTTCGCGTCGGGCGCCGATGTGACGCGGAGCGTCACGGCTGCATTCCCACGCGGAGCGTGGGAATGATCGGCAGGGGGACCAAAGGGCCCTTAAACCGTCTTGGCCATCCGGCTCGCCACCAGCGCCCAGCCCAGCAGCAACAGGCACAAAATGATCAGCGGCCACGAGCGCCATTGCAGGTACGGCGTCAGGTTGTGCATCGGCACCACTTCGCCGTAGAGGATGCCGCGCTCGAATTGCGGGATCTGTGCGGTGATCTGGCCGAAGGGGTTGATCAGGCCGGTCACGCCGTTGTTGGTGGCGCGGATCATCCAGCGGCCGGCTTCCAGGGCGCGCATCTGGGCCATTTGCAGGTGTTGCAGCGGGCCGATCGAGGTGCCGAACCAGGTGTCGTTGCTGATGGTCAGCAGCAGGTCGCTGCGCGCCGAGAGGCCGGCGGCGAATTCCGGGTAGACCACTTCATAGCAGATGAACGGGGCGATCTGGTAACCCTTGGCTTGCAGCAACGGCTGGTCGGCCGGGCCCCGGGCGAAATCCGACATGGGCAGGTCGAAGAAGGCGATCAGGCCGCGCAGGATGTCCTGTAGCGGTACGTATTCGCCAAACGGCACGAGTTTTTGCTTCAGGTAGGTACCGTCACCTTCGCCGGTCACGGTGATGCCGTTGTAGTAACGCTTCTCGTGATGCACCAGTTGCCGAATCGGCACGCCGGTAATCAACGCCGACTGCCGCTCGGCGGCGAAGTTGCCCATCATGTCCAGGTAGCCCTGGGCGGACTCCTTGAGCACCGGCACCGCGGTTTCCGGCCAGATCAGCAGGTCGACGCGCTTGGAGGCGAAGCTCATGTCGCGGTACAGCGCCAACTGCGCGTTGAGCTGCTCGGGGTCCCATTTCATGCTTTGTTCGATGTTGCCCTGGATCGCCGCGACGCTCAGCGGGTCGCCCGAGGGGCTGGTCCAGGCATGACCCTTGAGTGCCATGCCGGCCACCCACGGTCCGATCAACAGCAGCACGCCCGCGGCAATAAAGCCTTTGCGGGCGCTGCGGATCAGCCGCGGCGCGTTGTACAGCAGCGCCGCGGTCAGGGCCAGGGTGAAGGAGATCAGCCACATCCCGCCCAGTGGCGCGAGGCCGGCCAGGGGGCCGTCGAGCTGGCTGTAACCGGAATACAGCCACGGGAACCCGGTGAGGAACCAGCCGCGGAAGGCTTCCTGGCCCAACCACAGCGCGGCGAACGCCAGGGCATCGGCCAAGGGCGCCTCGTTGCGGCGCAGCCAGCGCGCCCACAGCCAGGCGGGCAGGGCGAAGAACCAGGCGATGGCGGCGATGAACAGCAGCATCAACAGCCCGGCGAGCAGCACCGAGGCGCCGCCGAAGTTATGGATGCTGACGTAGATCCAACTGGTGCCGGCGCCAAACAGGCCAAAACCGAAACACCAGCCACGGCCCAGGGCCTGGCGCGGCGAAAGCTCGCGCAGCCCGGCATAGAACAAGCCGACCGCCAGCAAGGCCAGCGGCCAGAGGTCGAACGGCGCCAGGGCCAGGGTGGTGATCGCACCGGCCGCCACGGCCAGCAGGTTACCGGGCCAGCCGGGGCGGGTTATCCAGCGCATGTATATCCTTAGCGGGTCTCGCAGGGGTTATCGGCCAATGGGTGACAGGCGCAGCAGGTGAATCCGGCGGCTGTCGGCATTGAGGATGCGGAAGCGCCAGGAGCCGATTTCCGTGGTTTCGTTGCGCTTGGGCAGATGCCCGAAAGCACTCATCACCAGGCCGCCGACGGTGTCGAACTCATCGTCGGAGAATTGGCTGTCGAAGAATTCGTTGAAGTTCTCGATCGGCGTCAGGGCCTTGATCAGGAAGTCACCGCTGGGCAGCGGCTTGATGTAGCTGTCTTCTTCGACATCGTGCTCGTCCTCGATGTCGCCGACGATCTGCTCGAGTACGTCTTCGATGGTGACCAGGCCGGCCACGCCGCCGTATTCGTCGATGACGATGGCCATGTGGTTGTGGTTGGCGCGGAATTCCCGCAGCAGCACGTTCAGGCGCTTGGACTCGGGCACAAAGGTGGCCGGGCGCAGCAGATCCTTGATGTTGAAGCTGTCGCCGTTCTCCTTGAGGATCAGCGGCAGCAGGTCCTTGGCCAGCAGTACGCCCATGACGTCGTCATGGCTCTCGCCGACGACCGGGTAGCGCGAGTGAGCGGAGTCGACCACAGCGGGCAGGAATTCACGGGGGGTCTGGGTCGCCTTGATGCTGACCATTTGCGAGCGCGGGACCATGATGTCCCGCACTTGCAGGTCAGCGACCTGGATGGCGCCTTCGACGATGGCCAGCGCTTCGCTGTCCAGCAGTTTGTTCTGGTGTGCATCGCGCAGCAGCTCCAGCAGCTCCTGGCGGTTTTTCGGCTCATGGGCAAAAGCCTGGGTGAGCTTGCCCAGCCATGACTTCTGCCCGTTGCTCGATCGATCTTCGCTCATAGCGATTACTCTGAATCCTTTGTCGTTACAGTTGATGTATCAGTGTTCGTCGCCGGCGTAGGGGTCGGGATGACCCAGCTCTGCAAGCAACGTTCGTTCCAGTGCTTCCATTTCTTCGGCTTCGTCATCTTCTATATGGTCGTAACCCAGTAGATGCAAGCAGCCGTGAATCACCAGATGGGCCCAGTGGGCCTCGGGGGTCTTGTCTTGTTCCGCCGCTTCACGCTCCACCACCGGGACGCAGATCACCAGGTCGCCCAGCAGCGGGATGTCGAGCAGCTCGTCGGGAACGTCGGCGGGGAACGACAGCACGTTGGTGGCGTAGTCCTTCTGCCGCCAGGTGTGGTTCAGTTCGCGGCCTTCGGGCTCGTCCACCAGGCGGATCGTCAGCTCCGAGTCGGCGCTGCGCTGGCGCAGGGCCAGTTCGCACCATTGGCGGAACTGGGCTTCGCTGGGGGCGGCGTGTTCGCAGGCCACCTGCAGGTCGAGTTCAAGCATTGTGGCGATTGCCTTTGCCTTCGGTCGTGTCGTCGGCCTCGCGATTCTCGAAGCGCTCGTAGGCTTCGACAATGCGCTGTACCAACGGATGGCGCACGACGTCCTTGGGCATGAAGTGCGTGAAGCTGATGCCCGGCACGTCCTTGAGGACCTGGATCACATGGTTCAGCCCGGACTTGGTGCCACGGGGCAGGTCGACTTGGGTGATGTCCCCGGTGATGACGGCGGTGGAGCCGAAGCCGATCCGGGTCAGGAACATTTTCATCTGCTCGACCGTGGTGTTCTGGCTTTCGTCGAGGATGATGAAGCTGTTGTTCAGGGTGCGACCGCGCATGTAGGCCAGCGGCGCGACCTCGATGACCTGGCGCTCGATCAGCTTGGCGACGTATTCGAAGCCGAGCATTTCATACAGCGCGTCATAGAGCGGGCGCAGGTACGGGTCGATCTTCTGGGCCAGGTCGCCGGGCAGGAAACCGAGCTTTTCACCCGCTTCGACCGCCGGTCGCACCAGCAGGATGCGCCGCACCTGTTCGCGCTCCAGTGCATCGACGGCGCAGGCCACGGCCAGGTAGGTCTTGCCGGTACCGGCCGGGCCGATGCCGAAGTTGATGTCGTTGCCCAGGATTTCCTTCACGTAGCGCTGCTGATTCAAGCCGCGAGGGCGAATCATGCCTTTTTTCGTGCGCAGGGCCACGGCAGGTTCCGACGGGGCGTGGTTGTCGAGTTCTTCGACAGCCGACTCCTGCAGGAACAGGTGGACCGTATCCGGCGACAGCTCGCTCCCCTTGGTTTCCCGGTAGAGACGGCGCAGCAGGTTTTCCGCGGAGGTGGTGTGCTTGGGTTCGCCGATCAGCTCGAACTGGTTTCCGCGGTTGCGGATCTCGATGGCCAGGCGCTGTTCGATCAAGCGCAGGTGCTCGTCGAATTGCCCGCACAGATTGGCGAAGCGGCGAGCCTCAAAGGGCTCGAGAATAAAGCGATGTGGTTCGATGGGTGCGTTCAAGGTCGTTTTTAGCCGCCCAGGGGCAATTGAGATGAAACCAAGGATAGCGCCAGTAGGCTGGGTGCGAAAGCTCTTAAACGGGCGAATCTGATTCCAGCGACCGGCGCGGTCTTTTGTGGGAGCGGGCTTGCTCGCGAAAGCGGTCTTGCATCCAGTACAGGTGTCGCCTGGCATGCCGCCTTCGCGAGCAAGCCCGCTCCCACAAGGATTCGCGTTGCTACTGGATCAGCGAACCCCGCAGGGAGTGCGGTTGCGCGGCGTCGATGTGCACGTCGGCGAACTGGCCGATCAGGGCCGGGGTGTCGCAACGGAAATTGACGATGCGGTTGTTTTCGGTACGTCCTTGCAGCTCGCCGGGGTCTTTTTTCGAATAATCGGTCACCAGAATCCGCTGGACGGAACCGACCATTTGTCGGCTGATCTCGAAACCTTGCTGGTTGAGGCGATGTTGCAAGGCGTTGAGCCGTTCTTTTTTCAGTTCTTCCGGGGTGTCGTCCGCCAGGTCGGCCGCCGGGGTTCCAGGGCGCTGGCTATAGACGAAGGAATAGGAGAAGTCGAAGCCCACGTCTTCGATCAGCTTCATGGTCTGCTGGAAGTCTTTCTCGGTTTCGCCGGGGAAACCGACGATAAAGTCCGAGCTGATGCAGATGCCCGGCACTGCCGCGCGCAATTTGCGCAGCTTGGATTTGTACTCCAGGGCCGTGTGGTTGCGCTTCATGGCCGCGAGGATCCGGTCGGAACCCGATTGCACAGGCAAATGCAGGTGCTTGACCAGCTCGGGAACCTCGGCGTGGGCCTGGATCAGGCTGTCGGAGAACTCCAGCGGATGGGACGTGGTGTAGCGGATGCGGTCGATGCCGTCCACCGCCGCCACCACGCGGATCAGCTCGGCGAGGTCCGCCAGGCGCCCGTCATGGGTCAGGCCGCGATAGCCGTTGACGTTCTGCCCCAGCAGGGTCACTTCGCGCACGCCGTTTTCCGCCAGGTGGATGATCTCGGCGATCACGTCGTCGAACGGTCGGCTGACTTCTTCGCCGCGGGTATAGGGCACCACGCAGAACGTGCAGTACTTGCTGCAGCCTTCCATCACCGACACATAGGCGCTCGGGCCGTCGATGCGCGGTTCGGGCAGGTGGTCGAACTTTTCGATTTCCGGGAACGAGACGTCCACTTGCGGCAGCTTGGTGCTGCGCGCCGCGTCGATCATCTCCGGCAGGCGGTGCAAGGTCTGCGGGCCGAAGACCACGTCCACGTACGGGGCACGATCACGAATGGCCGCGCCTTCCTGGCTGGCCACGCAACCGCCCACGGCGATGACCATGTCCGGGTTGGCCAGCTTCAGCTCGCGCCAGCGGCCGAGCTGGGAATACACCCGGTCCTGGGCGCGTTCGCGAATCGAGCAGGTGTTGAGCAGGATCACGTCCGCGTCTTCGGCGCGGGCCGTGACTTCCAGGGCCTGGTGTTCACCCAGCAGATCGACCATGCGCGAGCTGTCGTACTCGTTCATCTGGCAACCGTGGGTTTCGATGTAAAGCTTCTTGGCCATGGACGGGGTCATCACGTGATTCAAAGAACCGCGCATTATAGGGAACAAGTCCCGCGGTTCCTACCGCTGTGCGAGCAGTGGCTATGCTATAGTTCGCGCCCTCATTTTTACCCGCCGATGTGTTTCGCCAGCCATGACCAAACGTGAAGCTCCAATCTACAAGGTGATTTTCCTCAACCAGGGCCAGGTGTTCGAAATGTACGCCAAGCAGATCTATCAAAGTGATCTGTGGGGCTTCCTGGAAGTGGAAGAGTTCGTCTTTGGCGAGCGCACGCAAGTGGTCGTCGATCCGAGCGAAGAAAAGCTCAAGGCGCAGTTCGAAGGCGTGGTGCGCAGTTTCGTGCCGATGCATTCGATCGTGCGCATCGACGAAGTCGAACGCCTGGGCACCCCGAAAATCAGCGAAGCCCGCGGCGCGGTCGGCAATGTGATGCCGTTTCCGATGCCGATGCCTGAGAAGTAGCACTTGGCTCTTGGTAACATGAGTTTCTAAGGTCGGGCACAGTCCTTGTGGCGAGGGGATTTATCCCCGCTGGGGCGCGAAGCGACCCTAAAACCTGACACTGCGGTATTAGAGCTCGATTGAGTTGACGGATTTGGGGCTGCTTCGCAGCCCAGCGGGGATAAATCCCCTCGCCACAAATTCAGGGCAGCGGCGAGAAAGGCGTGCGCCCGTCGGCGTTCTGCAATTCCATCAGGTATTTGCGAAAGATCTGGCCCAGCACCTGGGTCGCCACTTCCAACTCGTCGCGGGGCATCTGCTCAGCGACTTCGTCGGCGGTGTCCAGGGCTTCTTCGGCGCCGTTGACAGCGGCCATCTTCAAGACGATGTAGGCCTGCACGTTGTTGGCTGGCACGCCTTCGCCATGGAAGAACATGCCGCCGAGCTTGAATTGCGCCTGGGCATGGCCTTGCAGCGAGGCTTTTTCGAAGTAGTTGAGGGCTTGCTTGAGGTCGCGGGGTGCAGCCTTGCCTTCGTAGTAGAACTCGCCCAACTCGTATTGCGCTTGTGCATCGCCCGCGTCCGCCGCTTTTTGACAGGCGTCGAGTGCCGGTGCGAGATCTTGTGGCTGGGTATTGAGCGTGCAACGGCCCAGCGCCGGGATCAACAACGAGTTGCCGCCTGCCTGTGCGTTCGCCAGCAGCGGCTGAAGGAGCAACAGGCAGCCCAAGGCAAGGGTGCGGCCGGTGCGGTTCATGGGAATCGACTTACCTCTGAGGGGCGCGCGGACCCTCCGGGGGATCCAATAAGCGCGCATTATGAAATAAGCGGGGCCATCCTTACAAAGTCTTTACTCGTTTTTCTGCTGCACGGGAATGCTAATAGCAGCTTCGGGCATAAATACGTAGGAAAAGGGCGGGAGGTTGTCAGTAATCACTGACGCCAGCTTCAGCCGGCGTCAGTTATCCACAGGCTTACTTCAGTGCCGCGAAGGCCCGCTCGGCTGCATCGAGGGTGATCTTCAGCTCGGTCTCGCCATGGGCGATGGAGGTGAAGCCGGCTTCGAACGCACTCGGGGCCAGGTACACGCCGCCGTCGAGCATCAGGTGGAAGAAGCGCTTGAAGCGGTCGGCATCGCTGGCCATGACGTCTTCGAAGGTGACGATGTCATCGGCGCCGCTGAAATACAGACCAAACATGCCGCCGGCCTGGGTGGTCACGAAGGGGATACCCGCCGCATCGGCGCGGATCTGCAGGCCGTCGAGCAGGCGAGTGGTGTAGTCGGTCAGTTCGGCGTGGAAGCCCGGGCGGCTGATCAGGCGCAGGGTGGTCAGGCCGGCGGCCATGGCCAACGGGTTGCCCGACAGCGTGCCGGCCTGGTAAACCGGGCCCAGCGGTGCGATGCATTCCATGATGGCGCGCTTGCCGCCGAAACAGCCGACCGGCATGCCGCCGCCGATGATCTTGCCGAAGGTGCTCAGGTCCGGCGTGACGCCGTAATGGGCCTGGGCGCCGCCGAGGGCGACGCGGAAGCCGGTCATCACTTCATCGAAAATCAACACCACGCCATGCTGGTCGCACAGGCTGCGCAGGCCTTCGAGGAAACCCGGCGCCGGCGGCACGCAGTTCATGTTGCCGGCCACCGGCTCGACAATGATGCACGCCACTTCCTGGCCGACTTCGCCGAGCATCTTCTCGACTTCTTCAAGGTCATTGAACGGCAGGGTCAGGGTGTGTTTGGCGAACGCCGCCGGCACGCCGGCCGAGCTCGGCACGCCTTGGGTCAGTGCGCCGGAGCCGGCCTTGACCAGCAGGCTGTCGGAGTGGCCGTGGTAGCAGCCTTCGAACTTGATGATGCTGTCGCGACCGGTGTAGCCCCGCGCCAGGCGGATCGCACTCATGGTCGCCTCGGTGCCGGAGCTGACCATGCGCACCATTTCCATCGACGGCACGATCGAGCAGACCAGGTCGGCCATCTCCGTTTCCATCGCGGTCGGGGCGCCGTAGGACAGGCCGTGGACCAATTGCTTGCGCACCGCATCCAGCACGTCCGGATGGCTGTGGCCGAGGATCATCGGGCCCCAGGAGCCGACGTAGTCCACATAGCGCTTGTCGTCTTCGTCGGTGACGTATGCGCCTTCGGCGTGCTTGAAGAACAGTGGGGTGCCGCCGACGCTCTTGAACGCACGAACGGGTGAGTTCACGCCGCCGGGAATGTGTTTCTGGGCGTTGGCAAACAGGGTTTCGGAACGGGACATGGTTGGGCTCTCGAAAACGAAAAATGGACTATTTGATCTGCAGCAGCTCGTTGAAGGCGCGGGCGCGGCGCGTCACTTCAGCGCTGCTGTCGGCGCCGAACAGGCCGTGGACCACCGCCAGCAGATCGACCCCGTGGGCCACCAGCGGGGCGGCGTTCTCCAAGGTGATGCCGCCGATGGCGCACACCGGAATATGCAGTTTGATGCGCGCCTGTTCGAGCAGTTCAAGGTTTGCGCTGGGGGCGCCGGGCTTGGTGTTGGAGTTGAAAAAGCGCCCGAACGCGACATAACTGGCGCCTTCGCTGGCGGCCTGTTCGGCCAGGGCCAGGCTGGCGTGGCAAGTGGAGCCGACGATCGCCTTGTGCCCGAGCAGCGCCCGCACCGGCGCCAGCGGGCCATCGGTCTGGCCCAGGTGCACACCGACGCCCAGGCGCGCGGCCAGTTCGGCGTCGTCGTTGATGATCAATTGGGTCTTGTAGCGCTCGCACAGGTTGCGCAGGGCTTCGGCCTCCCGCAGGCGGCGGGCTTCGTCACTGCTTTTGTCGCGGTATTGCAGCAGGGTCACGCCACCTTCCAGCGCCGCTTCTACATAAGCGAGGAACTTGCCGGCCAGCAATTGGCTATCGGTGATGGCGTACAGGCCACGTAATTTCATTCCACAGGCCTCCGGTGCTACGAGCAGAAATCCAGCGGCAGGCGACGCGGCACGAACTGGCCTTTGCCCAGTTGTTCGGCATCGCGCAAGGTGCGCCAGGTGTAATCCAGTGCTGTCTTGACGGCGCTGGCGAGTTGTTCGCCCTGGGCCAGCCGACCGGCCAGGGCGCTGGCCAGGGTGCAGCCGGAACCGTGGTAGCTGCCGGGCAAGCGCTGGCAGGTAAAGGTTTCGCGGCGGCCATCGCGGCTGTACAGGCGATTATGGACTTCATGTTCGTCGCCGTGGCCGCCGGTGATCAACAGGTGTTTGACGAAGGGCAGCAGTTTTTCCGCGCACTCGTCGGCGCTGCCCTCGGGCAGTTCGGCGAGGATGCGTGCTTCAGGCAGGTTGGGGGTGGCGATGATGGCCAGGGGCAGCAGGCGTTCGCGCATGGCGTAGCCGACTTCATCCTTGCCCAGGCGCCCGCCACCGCCGGCGCGCAGCACCGGGTCGCAGACCATCGGCAGATGCGGGTGGGCCTGGAGCAGTTCGACCACCGTGTCGACCATTTCCAGTGAGCCGAGCATCCCCAGCTTGACCGCCGCTACCGGCGAATCGTTGAGTACGGCATTGGCTTGTGCCAGCACCCACTCGCGATCGAGCACGCGGAAATCGCTGACATTGACGGTGTCTTGCACGGTCAATGCGGTAACGGCCGGGGCGGCATGACAGCCCTGGGCGAGCAGGGCTTCGATATCTGCCTGCAAACCGGCGCCCCCACTGGGATCGTGGCCGGAGAGACAGAGGACAACGGGGCGAGAGCTGTAGATATTCATGGTGCGCGAGCTTACCACCAAACCCATTATCGGGCGCACGATCCTTGTAGGAGCTGTGTAGGAGCTGTGTAGGAGCTGTCGAGCGAAGCGAGGCTGCGATCTTTCCAAAACCCATTGAGTCCAAAGTTAAAGATCAAGATCAAAAGCTCGCAGGCTGCGCCAGCTCCTACATCCAGCGGGAGCGAACTCCCTCGCCACATTTGTCCAGTCCGATGCCAACCTGACCAAAGCAACAGCTCTATCTCAATGCTTTGCTCTGAAACGCCCGTTCTAGAGCCTTCAGTAGGAAAAATTTCAATGGTGCAAATTGGCCATCAGCGGCTATGCTAGAGATGGATCCAACACATAACAGGTAATGCCGGTTTTACGTCTACTCAGGGAATGGGGGGCTTCCTGACTCAACCGGACAGGCCACGCTGGGGCTTAAATGCGCTATTTGCTGATGTTACTGCTGTGCTTGTCCCCTTTGGCAAGTGCCCTGGAATTCGATGAATTCACCCAAAGCCTACCCTTGGGCCATGCCTTGCAAGTGTTCGAGGACGCCGGCGGCACGGCTACCCTGGATGAGGTCCTGGCCCAGTCCGCAGCGGGTGCTTTCAAGCCCCACGACAAAGCCACGCTGAACGCCGGTTACTCGCGATCAGCCTTCTGGTTGAAAATCGACCTGCACTATCGCCCCGACAATCCGGACGCCCAGCGCACCTGGCTGCTGGAGCTGGCATACCCGCCGCTGGACCACCTCGACTTGTACCTGCCCGACGCGGCGGGGGCCTATCACCTGGTTCGCCAGACCGGTGATGCGTTGCCGTTCGCCAGCCGCGAGATCCGCCAGAACAATTACCTGTTCAGCCTGGCGTTCAAACCCGAACAGCAACAGACCGTCTATTTGCGCCTGCAAAGCCAGGGTTCGATCCAGGCGCCGTTGACGCTGTGGTCGAGCACCGCGTACCTCGAGCAACAGCCGGTGCGCCTGTATGTGCTGGGCATCATCTATGGCGTGCTGTTGGGGATGCTGGTGTACAACCTGTTCATCTACCTGAGCGTGCGCGATACCAGCTACCTCTATTACATTTTCTACATCGCCTCGTTCGGCCTGTACCAGTTGTCGGTCAACGGTGCCGCCGTGGAGTACTTCTGGCCGGACAACCCCTGGTGGACCAACGCCGCGACGCCGTTCTTCATCGGCTGCGCGGGTCTGTTTGGCAGCCAGTTCGCCCGCAGCTTCCTGCAAACCGCCCAGCATGGCCGCTGGATGGACCGCATGCTGCTGGCACTGATCGGCTACAGCGCCGTGGTCATCAGCCTGTCGCTGATGACCAGCTATGCCCTGGCCCTGCGCCTGGCGACGGCGTTGGCGCTGGTGTTCACGGTGGCGATCTTTGCCGCGGGGTTGTTCGCCTGGTGGCGTGGCCTGCGGGTGGCGCGCTATTTCATCATTGCCTGGTCGGCGTTTCTGCTGGGGGGCATCATCAATACCTTGATGGTGCTGGGCTACCTGCCGAACGTTTTCCTGACCATGTACGCCAGCCAGATCGGCTCGGCCATCGAGGTGGCGCTGTTGTCCCTGGCCTTGGCCGATCGCATCAATGCCATGCGCGAACAGCAGGCCCAGACCCTGTTGGACGCCGGGCAGAAACTCGAAGTACTCAACCAGCAACTGGCCCACGGCAACAAGCTCAAGGATGAATTCCTCGCCACCTTGACCCATGAGCTGCGCACGCCGATGAATGGCGTGATCGGTTCCCTGGAGTTGATGGAAACCGTCGAAATGGACGAGGAACTGACCCAGTATCAACAGACTGCCGCCGGCTCGGCGCGGGACATGATGCGCATGGTCAATGGCATCCTCACCCTCACCGAGTTGCAGGCCGGCAAGCTCAAGGTCTATCCGGCACCGTTCAGCCTGCGTGGGGTGATCGATGCGCTGCAGGTGCAGTTCGGTGCCAATGCCGCGGCCAAGGGCCTGGATTTCAAGGTCGACGTGTCCCCGGGCCTGGCGGACCGGTTGATCGGCGACAGCGGCAAACTGGCCCAATGCCTGGAATGCTTGCTGGACAACGCGATCAAGTTCACTCGGTTGGGCGGCCTGGCGCTGCGTGTCAGCGGTCGGCCGACGGAGCTCGATCGGCTGGTGTTGTCCTTTGCCGTCATCGACACCGGGATCGGCTTTACCGACCTGGGGGAAGCGACCTTGTACCAGCGCTTCTTCCAGCTCGACGGCTCGATGACCCGCGAATATGGCGGTCTCGGCGTGGGCCTGGCCATCTGTCGGCAATTGGTGGAGCTGCTGGGCGGGCGCCTGACCCACACTTCCGAGCCCGGTCGCGGCAGCCGGTTCCAGTTGGACGTGGAGTTTGACGTGGCCTTGCCGGCGGCGGTCCCGACGCCGTTTTCCTTCGGTGGCCGCCAGGGCTCGCGCCAGCCCCAGGATTGCACGGTGCTGCTGGCGGATGACAACAACATCGATCAGTTGGTCATGCGTGGCATGTTGCTCAAGTTGGGTTATCGGGTGCGCACCGCCGACAGTGGCCGCGCCGCGCTGGATCTGCTGCACGGCGAGCGCTTTGACGCGGTGCTGCTCGATTGCCAGTCGCCGCCGCTGGACGGTGTGTCGGTCTGCTGCCAGATCCGCGCGTTGTCTGGCTGCGAAGAGCTGCCGGTACTGGTGGTCAGCCCGAACCTGGGGCAGGAGCGCTGTCCCTCGGGCGCGTTGATCGACTACCTGAGCAAACCGGTGAAATTCGAGGCATTGCAGGCCACGCTCCAGCGCCGGGTGCTTTGCCCGAGGCAGGGTGAAAGCGCCGATATTTAGGCGTATATGACACTTTGTTCGGCCTGGAGGCGGTGCTTAACTGAATCCCTGGCCGATCGAGGAGCCCTGTCATGAACCTGCACCAGTTCGCTGAAACCCACGACGTCACCAATCAGCCGCCGTCCCTGGATGGCGCCAACCTGTACCGCATCGACCTGCCGTTGCAGCAGTGGTCGCAGCGCTTCGGGGCTGGCTGGGCGCAGGCGCGGATCGATGCGTATGGGGCGCTGGCCGGCGGGCCGTTGATGGAAGCGGGCTTCCTGGCCAACCAGAACAAACCGGTTTTTTCCAGTCATGACCGCTACGGCCATCGCATCGATCTGGTGGAATTCCATCCCGCTTATCACCAGTTGATGCGCACCGCCGTCGAGCATGGCCTGCCGAGTTTGCCTTGGGCCCATCCACAGCCCGGCGCACATGTCGCCCGGGCGTCGATGACCTATCTGCACAGCCAGGCCGAAGCCGGTACGGGGTGCCCGTTGACCATGACCTTCGCCAGCGTGCCGGCGCTGCGCCTGCAACCGGATCTGGCCGAGCGCTGGCTGCCGAAGGTGCTGGCCACTGAGTACGACCCGCGCAATGTCGGCATGGCCCACAAGGCCGGTGTGACCCTGGGCATGGCGATGACCGAAAAGCAGGGCGGCACCGATGTGCGGGCCAACACCACCAAGGCCTACCCGGTGGGCGCCAGCGGTCCGGGCCAGGCCTATGAGCTGGTGGGACACAAGTGGTTCTGTTCGGCACCGATGTGCGACGCCTTCCTCACCCTGGCCCAGACCGACAAGGGCCTGACCTGTTTCCTGCTGCCGCGTCATCGCCCGGACGACACGCGCAATCAGTTCTACATCCAGCGCTTGAAGAACAAGCTGGGTAACTGTTCCAACGCCTCCAGCGAAGTCGAGTTCCGTGGCGCACTGGCCTGGATGGTCGGTGAAGAAGGCCGCGGCGTGCCGACGATCATCGAGATGGTGGCCATGACCCGCTTCGATTGCATGGTCGGCTCCAGCGCCCTGATGCGCCAGGCATTGACCCAGGCCAGCCATCACTGTGCGCACCGCAAGGTCGGTGGCAAGCTGTTGAGCGAACAGCCGCTGATGCAGAACGTCCTGGCAGACCTGGCGTTGGAAAGCGAGGCCGCCCTGGCCCTGAGCCTGCGCATGGGCCGGGCGCTGGACCATTTGAATGACGAGCACGAGGCCAAGTTCGCCCGGCTGGTGACGGCGGTGGGCAAGTACTGGATCTGCAAGCGCGCCCCCGCGATGATCAACGAAGCCGCCGAATGCATGGGCGGCGCTGGCTACGTCGAAGACAGCATCCTGCCGCGCCTGTACCGTGAAGCACCGGTCAACTCGACGTGGGAAGGCTCCGGCAATGTGCAATGCCTCGATGTGTTGCGCGCCCTGTCCAAGGAGCCGGGTGTGCTGGAGGTCTTGTTCAACGAGCTGGGCGATGGCCACGGCGACAAGCGCCTGGCCGGCCACATCCACCAGTTGCAGGCAGCGTTCAAGGACACCGATGACATCCAGTACCGCGCCCGGCAATTGACCGAAGACATCGCCGTCGGCCTGCAAGCCAAGCTGTTGCTGGAGGCGGGGAACAGTGGGGTCAGCGATGCTTTCATCGCCAGTCGCCTGGGTTCGACCGGCCGGGCGTACGGTGCCCTGCCTCGGGGCTTGAATGTCGAGGCCATCGTTACCCGCTCGACCCCGCACGGATTCTAGGCAAGAAGGCCAACACAAAGTCCTGTGGGAGCGGGCTTGCTCGCGAAAGCGGTGTGTCAGTCGCCGAAGAGGCTGGATGTGCCGACGCCTTCGCGGGCAAGCCCGCTCCCACAGGTTTTCATGACGCCGAGAATACTCAATACGCCACTGTTCCCGTCGGGCGGCGATGCAGGCAAGATGAAGGCCTGCAAGTCAGAACACAGGAAGCTGATCGTGACCGAAGCGTTTATTGTCGTTCAAACCGCCGAACAAGCCGTGGATCGTCTAGCGGCCCTGCACGAGCGTGCGACCACCGCGCTGAACCAGGCGCTGATGCGTTATCTCAAGGACCGCATCGAACCGGATGCCGAGCAGCGTGCATTGTTTCGCTATCCCGCCCTGCGCCTGACCTATCACTGCCACGGCGAAGTCCCGCAAACCACACGGGCCTATGCCAAGGTCCAGTTGCCGGGCACCTACAGCGTCACCGTCACCCATCCCGCCGCGTTCCGTAAATACCTGCTGGAGCAGCTGGTCCCGCTGATGCACGACTTTACCGTCACCGTGGAAGTGGGCGTCAGCGAGCAGAACATCCCATATCCGTACGTGGTGGAGCAGGGCGACGAACTGGCCGGCTCCGGTGTGACCGCCGCCGTACTGGCGCGGGTATTCCCCAGCACCGACCTGTCGGCCGCCACCGATGGTATCGCCGACGGCCTCTATGACTGGGAAAACACCGACCCGCTGCCCCTGGCGCTGTTCGACGCCGCCCGCGTGGATTTCTCCCTGCGCCGATTGGTGCATTACACCGGCAGCGACTGGCGCCATGTGCAGCCGTGGATCCTGCTGACCAACTACCACCGCTATGTCGACCAGTTCATCGTCCATGGCCTGGAGCAGTTGCGCAGCGACCCGCGCTTTGTGCGCATGGTCCTGCCGGGCAACGTGATCATCGACAAGAACATGGACCATGGCGAAGCGTCGGCCATCGCTGCCGGCGTGGTCTGGCACCGTTACCAGATGCCGGCTTATCACCTGCAGAGCAACGATGGCCATGGCGTGACGCTGGTGAACATCGGCGTCGGCCCGTCCAACGCCAAGAACATCACCGACCACCTGGCTGTGCTGCGCCCGCATTGCTGGTTGATGATCGGCCACTGCGGCGGGCTGCGGCAGTCCCAGACCATTGGTGACTACGTGCTGGCCCACGCCTATATGCGTCGCGATGGCATTCTCGACCGGGTGGTGCCGCCGAACATCCCGATTCCAGCCTTGGCCGAAGTGCAGATGGCGCTTCAGCAGGCGGCAGCGAACATCACCGGCGAGAAGGGCGATGAGCTGAAAAAGCGCCTGCGCACCGGCACCGTGCTGACTTATGACGATCGCAACTGGGAACTGCGCTGGGCCCAGGAACGTCCGCTGATCAACCTGTCTCGCGCCGTGGCGGTAGATATGGAGAGCGGTACCATCGCTGCCCAGGGTTATCGCCTGCGAGTGCCCTATGGCACGTTGCTGTGCGTTTCGGACAAGCCACTGCATAGCGAAATCAAGCTGCCGGGCTCGGCCAACGCGTTCTATGAGCGAGCGGTCAACCAGCACCTGAAGATCGGCATCGAGGCACTGGACCTGTTGCGCACCGAACTCAACTCGTTGCATTCGCGCAAACTGCGCAGCTTCGACGAGCCGCCGTTCCGCTGATCGGATGGTGGTCATTTGACGGTCGGGCCACTAGCATGGTCGGCCCCGACCGTTAGATGTTGTATTCGCCATGCCCCGTCCTCCACGCCCTGCTTCCCGTCGCCCTGGCGCGAAGCTTCCCGTCGCCGCGCCGCGCCGTGTGGCCAAGGCTCCGCCAGCCGAGCCAAAGCTGATCCTGTTCAACAAACCCTTCGACGTGCTGACGCAATTCAGCGACGGTGAGGGGCGGGCGACGCTCAAGGATTTTATCGACGTACCGGGCATCTACCCGGCCGGGCGGCTGGATCGCGACAGCGAAGGTTTGTTGTTGCTGACCAACGATGGGCAATTGCAGGCGCGTATCGCCGACCCCAAACACAAGCTGGCCAAGACTTATTGGGTGCAGGTGGAAGGCGAACCGAATGCCGAACAGTTGCAGCGTTTGTGCGATGGGGTGGAATTGAACGACGGCATGACCTTGCCGGCCGAGGCGCGCCAGTTGGACGAGCCGCAGTTATGGCCGCGCAACCCGCCGGTGCGTTTTCGTAAAAGCGTGCCCACGAGTTGGCTGGAGCTGGTGATTCGCGAAGGGCGCAACCGCCAGGTACGGCGCATGACCGCCGCGGTAGGCTTGCCGACACTGCGCCTGGTGCGGGTCAGGATCGGTGACTGGACGATCGAAGGGCTCGATCAGGGCCAGTGGAAAGAAGTCCCGGCGCGCTTATAACGCGCCTGATTCGATCAGGCCGATCACTACGCTCTTGATGATGAACGCGGCCACGCCGAGGCCCAACACGAAAAACAGGATGAACGAGCCGAAGCGCCCGGCCTTGGACTTCTTCGCCAGGTCCCAGACGATGAAGCCCATGAAAATGATCAGGATGCTGACCAGGCCGGTCATCATCCACTCTTCGAAAACAGCAGGATCCATCAGGAAACTCCGGCGTGGGCGGGATTGAAAAGGCGCGGCGAGTATACGGCATGGGGGAACGACGGGGGATTGGCCTGCGGCGGTGTGTCGCAGCTATTCATCGCCCGGCAAGTACTCTGGATCGTTCCCACGCTCCGCGTGGGAATGCAGCCCCGGGACGCTCTGCGTCCCCAAGAGCCGAACGCGGAGCGTCCGTAGAGGCGTTACCACGCGGAGCGTGGGAACGATCTGAATGGCGTTCTCAGTTGCGCAGGTGAGTCAACGGCAGTTCGGTGCTGTTGAGCACCTGGTTCAGCACAAAGCTGGAGCGCACGCTGGTGACGCCATCGATCCGGGTCAGGTGCCCCAACAGCAGTTTCTGGTAATGGTCCATGTCCGGCACCACCACCTTGAGCTGGTAGTCCGCGTCCATGCCGGTGACCAGGCTGCACTCCAGCACTTGCGGCAGGTTGCGGATGGCGGCTTCGAAGTTCTCGAAACGCTCGGGTGTGTGGCGGTCCATGCCGATCAGCACATAAGCCGTCAGGCTCAGGCCCAGTAGCTTGCGGTCGAGCAGGGCGACCTGGCGGGTGATGTAGCCGTCATCCTCCAACTGCTTGACCCGCCGCGAGCAGGGGGAGGGCGACAGGCCGATGCGTTCGGCCAGTTCCTGGTTGGAGATGCGCGCATCGCGCTGCAATTCCGCCAGAATGCTCAGGTCGTAACGGTCGAGTTTGCTCATCGGTCGGGCCTTTATCTTGATAATTGCGGAGGATTATCTATCCGGGGTTAAAAATTGCGCAAGTGATGTTTATTTCCGCAATCTTCGCAATCATCTGTCGGCGCCCCAGGCTTATGCTTACCACCAAGATCACTGCTCGGACAAACAGTCCAGTGCAGCCCGCCCAATCAGGCCGGCTGCGGTCGCAGTACCCACCGGTACTGGCAGACCCCCGAGCTGCACACCGTCCAGAAGACGGCGTGAGGTGAGCCGACGTCATAAGCGTCGAGCACGGACGAAATTCTCAAGGGGAGGCCGACGGGTCTCCCTTTTTTAATGCCTGCGAAATAAACCTCGTGGCTGATAATCTGTCGCAGAACCGGCCTGGGCTTTCCCAGTCTTATCATCAGGCCCTGAACCGTTGTGAGGAATTTCATGAAGTCGCGCATCTGGCGTTTGGCAGGTGTTGGTCTGTTGTGGGCAAGTGTCAGTGCGCAGGGAATGGCCGACGATCAGCAAAACCGTGGCGGCCCGGACGGCGGTCGCGGGCAGGACGGGCGCGGCGGCAACGGCCAGGGTTACTCGGGCCAGCCGCGGCCGCAGAGCAACGAAATCATTCGGGGTGACAACAGTCGTCAGTTCGAGGTCACGCCGCAGAACCCGGGTGGACAACGCTACGACCGTCCACCGCAGGACCCTAACGCTCACGGTCGTCCGCCGCAGCCGCCGCCCGGCAACAACTTGCCCATCCAGGGCCGGCCCGACAGCGTGACCCAGACCCGCGAACCGCAACCGGGGTATTACCGCGATATCCCTCGGCGCAACGATGGCTATCCGAACGCAGGTCCGCGACCAGACCATGACGGTCGTCCCGGCCAGCATTGGCCCGGTCGGCCGGATGGGCATGGCAACGGGTGGGGCCCGGGGCCGCAATACCGTCCGGGTTATGTGATCGACCGTTTCCCGGATCGCAACTACCGCGTGCCCTATCGCGGCCAGGACTATTTCTATTCGGGCGGCTACTGGTATCGCCCGCAAGGACCGCGTTACGTCGTGGTCGCGCCACCGCGGGGCATCCGCACCCGTTACCTGCCCGATTACGCCCGGGAAGTGTGGATCGGCAGTTCGCTGTTCTTCCTCGCTGCCGGCGCCTATTACATCTACGAAGCCAACACCCAGGATTATGTCGTGGTCGATGCGCCGGTCGCCAACCCGCAGCCGCAACCCCAAGGCAACAGTTTCGATGTGGTGGCCTATCCGGCCAACGGCCAGGCGCCCGAGCAGGTCAATCAGGATGGCTACGACTGCTATCGCTGGGCGGTGCAGCAGAGCGGGTTCGATCCGCGCAACTACACCTACCCGCCGGCACCGGAGGTGGTGCAGACCTATCGCCAGGCCCAGGGCAGTTGCTTGAGCAGCCGTGGGTATCAGGTGACGTACTGAGTATTCATCGCTGAATCAGAGTTGGACACCTGCTTCTGTGGCGAGGGGATTTATCCCCGCTGGACTGCGCAGCAGTCCCAAAAAGCAGCCGACTCGATCTGTCTGGCAGACCGAGTGGTGAGGTTTCAGGGCTGCTGCGCAGCCCAGCGGGGATAAATCCCCTCGCCACATTCTGTGTTCGGCATCACGCGCTGGCGTGCTTCACCACGTCCGACGGATCGGCATGCACCAGCACTTCGGCCTTCGGATAAGCGCGGTGGATGGCATCGGCGGCCTGGTCGCTGATGCCGTGGGCCACTGACAGGGTCAGGTCCCCCGGCAACTCCAGGTGCAGTTGCACGAACCAGTGGTTGCCGGAGACCCGTGTACGCAGGTCATGGGCGCCCAGCACGCCGGGCACGGCGCAGGCCAGTTCCAGCATGCGCTGGCTGACGTCCGGTGGCAGTTCTTCATCCATCAGCACCGCGAAGCTTTCCCGGGCGATCTGGATGGCGCTCCACAGGATATACGCGGCGATCCCCAGGCCGAACCAGGCGTCGAGTTGATACCAACCGAACCCGGCCAGTACCAGCGCGATCAGGATGCTGCCGTTGAGCAACAGGTCGGAGCGATAGTGCAGCGAGTCGGCGCGCACGGCGTTGGAGCCGGTGGCGCGGATGACCCGATGCTGCAACGCCAGCAGCGCCACGGTCAGCCCCAGGGAAAACACGATCACCCCGACGCTGAGCCAGGGCGCCTCCACCGGCACCGGGGTTTTCAGGCGTTCGAAGGCCTGCAAGGCAATCAATATCGCACTGGCGCCGATAAACAGCGCCTGGGCCATGCCGGCCAGGGATTCGGCCTTGCCATGACCATAGCGATGGTCATCGTCGGCGGGGCGCAGGGCGTAATGCACCGCCAGCAGATTGAGCAGCGACGTAACGCCGTCCAGGGCCGAGTCGGTCAGGCCGGCGAGCATGCTCACCGAACCGCTGAGCCACCAGGCCAGCGCCTTGGCGATCACCAGTGTGAGCGCCACGGCCACCGACGCCCGGGTGGCCAGGCGCAGCAGGCGAGCGTGTTCGGTGCTGGTGGTCATGGCGCGGTCGTTCCTTCAGTGGCGTCGGTCATGCGGCCGGTTTCAGACCGAGGGTGGCCAGTTGCTGCGCGCTGCCCTTGTGCTGGATCAGTCGAGGATCGTCCAGTGGGAAGCTGCGGCCCAGTTCGCGTTCCAGGATCGCCTGCAGTTTTTGGTTATTGACCGTGCCGTCGGGGTTGATGGCTGGCTTGAGTTTCTCTGGCTCGATCTGGACGCTGCGGCCCGGTTCGAAATAGATGGCGCCGGTGGCAAAGTCCACGGCGAACGCGATCAGGCCGGGGATGATGTAGAACAGCAGGCCGACGGCATCGAGGGCGGCGATGGCCGGGTCGATCTTGCCGTCGATCTGGCCGCGACGGTCCGGGTAGAAGATCGAGCCACAGGCGCTGATTTGAGTCAGCAGGGAGGCGACCAGCACGCCACCGATCACGCGAAAGGGAATACGCATAGCAATCTCCTGAACAGGTAGTAGAGGCGTTGCTGGTTGGAGTCCAGACCACGCTAAACAGTTCGCCGTTATACTCGGCCCTCTGTTTTGGAGCCAGCATGATTTCTTTGCCGATTGATGAAGTTTTACCCGCCCTGCGCCAAGCCTTGGCATCACGCCACGAAGCCGTGCTCGAAGCGCCGCCCGGTGCCGGTAAAACCACCCGTGTTCCCCTGGCCTTGCTGAACGAGCCCTGGCTGGCCGGACAGACCCTCCTGATGCTCGAACCCCGGCGCCTGGCGGCCCGGGCGGCGGCCGAGCGGCTGGCCAGCGAACTGGGGGAAAAGGTCGGTGAAACCGTCGGCTACCGGATTCGTCTCGACAGCAAGGTCGGGCCCAAGACTCGCATTGAAGTGGTCACCGAAGGCATCCTCACCCGCCGTTTGCAGGACGACCCGGCGCTGGAAGGGGTGGGGCTGCTGATTTTCGATGAATTCCACGAACGCAGCCTCGATGCCGACCTGGCCCTGGCCTTGAGCCTCAACGGCCGCGAACTGTTTCGCGAAGAGCAGCCGCTGAAGATCCTGCTGATGTCCGCGACCCTGGAAGGCGAACGCCTGGCCGGGCTGTTGGACAACGCGCCGATCCTGCGCAGCGAAGGCCGCATGTTTCCGGTGACTGTACGCTGGGGGCGGCCGTTCCAGCCCGGCGAGTTCATCGAGCCACGGCTGGTGCAGACCGTGCTCGAAGCGCTGCACGATGAAACCGGCAGCGTCCTGGTGTTCTTGCCCGGGCAGGCGGAGATCCGCCGGGTCCATCAGCAACTGGCCGAGGCCTTGGGCGAAGGCGGCAACGTGTTGCTCTGCCCGCTGCACGGCGAACTGGACCTCGCCGCTCAACGCGCCGCCATCGACCCGGCACCTGCCGGCCAGCGCAAGGTGGTGCTGGCCACCAACATTGCCGAAACCAGCCTGACCATCAATGGCGTGCGGGTGGTGATCGACGCCGGACTGGCCCGGGTGCCGCGTTTCGACCCGGGCAGCGGCATGACCCGGCTCGACACCCAGCGCATTTCCCGGGCCAGCGCCACCCAGCGGGCCGGTCGCGCCGGGCGCCTGGAGTCGGGGGTGTGCTACCGGTTGTGGTCCGAAGACCAGCATGAACAATTGGCCGCTTACGGTAGCGCGGAGATTCTGTCGGCGGACCTGGCCGGGTTGGCCCTGCAACTGGGGCGCTGGGGCGTGACGCCGCAGCAATTGGTCTGGCTCGACGTCCCGCCCGCCGCTGCCTATGCCCAGGCCCGGGACCTGCTGCAACGCCTCGGCGCGCTGGAGGGCGAGCAACTGACCCGCCACGGTCAGGCCATGGCCGAACTGCCAGCCCACCCGCGTATTGCGCATCTGCTGTTGCGCGGTCAGGCGCTGGGGCTGGCGGACATGGCCTGCAACGTCGCCGCACTGTTGGGCGAGCGGGATATTCTGCGCGGTGCCGGCGCCGACCTGCACAGTCGCCTGGCCTTGCTGTCCGGCGAAGAACGCGCGACGCGCGGCGCCCACGGTGGGGTGCAGCGGGCGCGGCAACTGGCCCGGCAATATCGCGGCTATCTGCGGGGCAAGGCCGAAGAGGCCGTGGCCGATCCCGATCATCCGCGCTGGCTCGGCGCGTTGCTGGCGTTGGCCTACCCCGACCGCGTCGCCCAGCAGCGTCGGCCCGGCGGCGCGGAATATCGTCTGGCCAACGGCCGGGCGGCGCTGTTTGCCGAGGCCGACAGTCTTATGAAACAGGCGTGGCTGGTGATCGCCGACCTGGGCAGTCGCCAGGGCCAGCGGGAAGAGCGGATCTACCTGGCGACGGATTTCGACCCGGCACTGTTCGACTCGGTATTGGCCGAGCAAGTGCACACGGTGGATCAATTGGATTGGGACGAGCGCGAAGGCGTGCTGCGGGCCGAGCGCCAGCGCAAGGTCGGCGAACTGGTGCTCAGCCGCGAACCGTTAACCGGCCTGGACGAGTCGGCCCGTAGCCAGGCCCTGGTGAACCTGGTGCGGCGCAAGGGCCTGGAATTGCTGCCCTGGACTCCGGAGTTGCGGCAATGGCAGGCGCGGGTGGCGTTGTTGCGTCGACTTGAATGGGAGGCCAAGGGCGAGAGTGAATGGCCAGACGTCAGCGATGCAGCGCTGCTGAACACCCTCGAACACTGGTTGATGCCGTATCTGGGCCGCGTCTCGCGTCTCAGCCATTTCGTCAACCTGGACCTGTCGAGCATCGTCCACAACCTGTTGCCCTGGCCGTTGCCGCAACGCCTGGATGAACTGGCGCCGCACCATCTGAGCGTGCCCTCGGGCTCGTCGATCCGCCTGGACTACAGCGAGCATCCACCGATCCTGGCGGTGCGCCTGCAGGAACTCTTCGGCCTGGCCGATACCCCGCGCATCGCCGGCGGACGCCAGGTCGTCAAGCTGCACCTGTTGTCACCGGCACGCCGGCCGGTACAGGTGACCCAGGACCTGGCGAACTTCTGGCGCAGCACCTACGCCGAGGTGAAGAAGGATTTGAAAGGGCGCTATCCCAAGCATTACTGGCCGGATGATCCGCTGGTGGCGGAGGCGACCGCGCGGGTCAAGCCGCGTAAGTAATTGGGGCCGACACAAAACCTTTGTGGGAGCGAGCTTGCTCGCGATGGCGTCGGCACATCCCGACATCTGTGCTGGTTGAAAGATCGTTATCGCGAGCAAGCTCGCTCCCACATTTGTCCGGTGGTAGCTTCAAATCAAGGCGCAGCTGGCAGCAAAAAACGCGCAATCACCGGCAAGTGATCGGAGATACGCAAGGTATCGTCCTGTCGCACCTGGGCTTCGACCCGTTTGATTCGCGGGCTGTAGAACAGGTAGTCGACGGTGCGGTCCGGGCCGTTGAGGCCGGGGTCGTTCGGGTAATGGGTCAGCCAGTGTTCGCGGTCGATGCCGCTGGCTTCGTTGTTGGTGGGAATCATCGGGTACTTGTCCCACAGCAGGTGCAGCGGGCTGTCGGCGGAGTAGGGCGTGCGTTGCTCGGACGGCAGGCGTCGGTACTGGCCCAGGGGCAGCAGGTTGAAGTCGCCGCCGATCAGCCAGGGCGTGCCTGCGGATTCGAATTTGTCCAGTGCCTTGGTCACGGCGGTGATTTGTCTGGGCAGGGTTTCGTCCGGTTCTGTGGCCCGTTCCAGGTGCGTGTTGAGCACCGCCAACTGGCTGCCGTCGCTCAGTGACAGGTAGCTCACCAACAAGGCATTTTTCGGCTGGAACTGACGGCTGATGAAGTTGACATCGGCCACCGGCAGTTGCACCCGTTCGGCATGGTCGATGCGGTAGCGACTCAGGGTCGCCAGTTGCCGGCCGACGCTGCCGAAGATGTGCGGGTCGGGGATGAAATCGGCTTTCCAGTCGAAGGCGCTGGTACCGCATGGATAGAGGTCGGCCACGCGTTCCTGCAGCAGCTTGAGCTGGTCCTGGTAATCGCTGGCCTTGGCGCCCTTGTCCAGTTCCTGGAGCAACACGATGTCCGGTTGCTCGTCGCGGATGACCCGGGCCACTTCGTCGAGGCTGAAGGCCATGTCTTCCAGGGTCGGGCTTTCATCGTCGCCTTGGGCCAGGTCGTTCCAGAACACGTAGCGCTTGCCCGCGAGGAACTGGACGTTCCAGGTCATCACCTTCAAGGCCTGGCCGGGTGCCAGCGCTGCTGCATTGGCGGTGCAACTGACCGGCACGGTTTCCCGGGGCTGTGGCCGCCAGGTCAGGCCGTAGATCGACAGGGCGGCCAGGCTGAGGATCAACAGCAGGGCCAGCAAGGTGTAGCGCAGTAGACGGATCATGGCTCGGCTTATGGGCGAAACGCAAAAGTGCTCCCGAGCATAACCGAGAGCGGTTCTCAAGCCCAAGCCCAGGGCTGTCTTCGTGTGCGATCAGCGGCGCTCGGGCTTGGCTTCAATCAGCATGAACAGGCGGAACAGCACCACGGTAGTGAACAGTTGCAGGAAGCTGTGGACGCTTTCGATCAGCAAGCTGATCGCGGGGTTCTGTGGCGACGGATACACCGAGACGCTGGCGCCCTTGAGCAGCCACAGTGGGCCCATCACCGCGAGAATGCACAGCAGGATCCGCCAGAAGTTGCCGCGGGACAGGTTCAGGCTTTCCTTCATCGCCGCCAGGGGGGCCAGGCCCCTGAGGACCAGCAGGTATTCGCCGAAGGCCAGGGTCACCATCAGCCACAGGCCCGGCAGGAAGTACAACGACAGCCCCACCAGGATCAACAATGTGTTGAGGGCCGTCAGCAAGGCAAAGCGTGGCCACAGCGTGAGGGCCGTTGCGAGCAGGTCCCGGGTGCGTGGTGCTTCGCCGCGGCTGCGGGCGTCGAGAAACAGGATCAGCGCGGCGGTGTACAAGGGGTACACCAGCAGCCCGACGATCACGCTGTAGCCGGGAAAGCCGTCGGGGCCGAGGGCGCTGTCCACCCCTTGCTGCAGCAGGGCCTCGAGTATCACCAGTGGCAGGCACAACTGGGCGATCCGGCCCAGATGGCGCTTGAAGAAATACAAAGAGTCGCGCAGCACGTCAAACGGATTCATGGGTCGGTATCGCAGTTGAAAAAGCGGTCCGACACTTTAACCGATCAGGCGCCCGCACAAGCAAACGTAAACATCAGGTAAAGACCATTGAAAGCTTTCCGGCGAGCCCCATTACTGATGGGCACCGGTCTTCGGGATCGGAATGGTTTCTACCCGGCAATCGAATGAGGTCGCCATGAACAACGAAGAACAAACCCTGATCGATGGACTGTTTTCACGGCTGCAACAGGCCGAAAAGGATTCAGCCCCGCGCGACGCCCAGGCCGAGGCGCGGATCAAGGAACACCTGGCGAGCCAGCCAGCGGCGGGCTATTTCATGGCCCAGGCGATTCTGGTGCAGGAGGCCGCGATCAAGCGCCTCGATGAGCAGAACAGGCAACTGGCCCAGCAGGTCGAGCAATTGCAGGCTGATCTGCAACAAGCGCGCAAGCAAGCGCCGGCATCCAGCGGTGGCGGCGGTTTCCTCTCGAGTATCTTCGGCGGCAGCCCTAAGGATTCACGCCCGGCGAGCGCGCCGGCCTCCAGCGGTGGTGGTTGGCGCGAACCGGCGCAACCGTCCTTCAATGCCCCGCCCCAACAGGGCTTCGGCGCGCCGCCCGGCAATTATGGCGCACCGCAGCAACAGGCCCCGGCTGCGGGCAGCTTCCTCGGCGGCGCCCTGAAAACCGCCGCGGGCGTGGCGGGCGGCGTGATGCTGGCCCAAGGCATCAGCAGCCTGTTCCACAGCAATCAGCAACCGCAGGAGATCGTCGAGGTCATCAAGGAAGAACCGGCGCAACCGGTCAACGACACCGCAGGCAACGGTTGGGGCGATGACTCGCGCGTGGCCGACAACGACGCCTACGGCAACGACCAGGGCGGGTTCAGCGACGCGGACTACAGTGACGATTCATCTTCCTTCGGCGACGACGACTCTTTCGTCTGACCTGCCATTCGTCCGGGGCGCCCTGGCGCCTCGGGCCGATTATTCGCCGAACGATCCTTCTGGCTGGCATACTGGGCGACTTTTCGGCCCTGGTGGTCTGCGTACGTGTGCATCCAAGAGGAAACGCGGTGAAAAAAATTGCAGTGTTCGCCGATGTCCAGAACCTCTACTACACCGTGCGCCAGGCTTACGGTTGCCATTTCAACTACGCCGCGCTGTGGGCCGATGTCAGCAAACAGGGGCAGATCGTCGAGGCCTATGCCTATGCGATCGATCGCGGTGACAGCAAGCAGCAACAATTCCAGCAGATCCTGCGCAACCTGGGCTTCGTGGTGAAGCTCAAGCCCTACATCCAGCGCAGCGACGGCTCGGCCAAGGGCGATTGGGACGTGGGCATCACGCTGGACATCATGGACGCCGCCGACCACGTCGATGAAGTGGTGCTGGCCTCCGGCGATGGCGATTTCGACATGTTGCTCGAACGCATCATCCACAAGCACGGTGTGCAAGCCGTGGCCTATGGCGTGCCGGGGCTGACCGCCAACTCGCTGATCCGCGCCGCCAGTCGCTATGTGCCCATTGAAGGCGCGTTGTTGCTCAAGAATTGATTTTCACGGAGTTCAAAAGGTTTGGAACGCATCGCAGTCATCGACTTTGAAACCACCGGGATCACTCCGAGCAGCAGTTGCCGGGCCACTGAAATCGCGGTGGTGATGCTCGAGCAAGGCCGGATCGTCGACCGCTACCAGAGCCTGATGAATGCCGGTGTGCGCGTCCCTGCGTTTATCGAGCAACTGACTGGCATCAGCAATGCCATGCTGCGCAGCGCACCCTCGGCGGAAAAAGTCATGAACGAGGTCAACGAGTTCGTCGGCATCACGCCACTGCTGGCCCACAACGCCGCGTTCGACCAGAAGTTCTGGGATTTCGAGCTGGGACGTATCAAACGCACCCGCTTGCAGAATTTTGCCTGCTCACTGTTGCTGGCCCGGCGCCTGATGCCGGCGGCGCCGAACCACAAGCTCGGCACGCTCAATGCGTTCGCCGGCTTGCCCCACACCGGCCAGGCTCACCGGGCCATGGCCGACGCCGAAATGGCCGCCAACCTCACCGCGCACCTGGCTTCGCAACTGCGGCAAAAGCATGGGTTGCGGGAGTTGTCCCATGATTTGCTGTGCAGTTTGCAGAAAGTGCCGGCGGCGAAGATCAACGAGCATCTCAAGCGCCATCGCGGCTTTTAAGTACACCGCCGGACAACTGTGGGAGCGAGCTTGCTCCACAGTTGATCGTTCCCATGCTCCGCGTGGGAATGCCTCAACGGACGCTCTGCGTTCGGCTCTTGATGGGACGCGGAGCGTCCCGGGCTGCATTCCCACGCAGAGCGTAGGAACGATCTGGTCAAGGTTGACGGTTATTTCCCATTGCCTTCCAACTGCCCCAACGGCACGCGCTTTTCAATGGCGCTGGACAGCACGATCGAAGTCTTGCTGAAACCGAACGTGGCAATGCGGTTGATCAGCTCTTCCAGCTCGGGCATCGAGCCAACCGCCGCTTGCATGATCACGCACGGATCCCCGGTGACCCGGTGGCATTCGGTCAGTTGTGGGATCTTGCACAGTTCGTCGTAGGTCTTCTGGTTGCCATGCTGGTTCATTCGCAGTTCGATGACGCATTGCACCGGCAGGCCGATCTTCGCCATGTCGACTTTGGCTTGATAACCGGTGATGACACCGCTGGCTTCCAGTTTGCTGACCCGTTCGGCCACGGCGGGGGCTGACAGGTTCACTTTGCGGGCCAGTTCGGCGTAGGACGCACGACCGTTTTCCAACAGCGCGCTGAGCAACATGCGGTCGTATTTATCCACGGTTTGGCTTCCTGTCGGCGCAACTTTCGAAAGCGCGATTTATAGCGCTGATCGCCGTGTTTTGAAAAGTGTATGGCCTGGATAAACAGGTTTTTTAGCTTAATTTCCGCCTGTCGCCTTTCTAGAATAGCGTCTCTCATTGTCCTGACTTCGAGCTGAACATGCCTGGCCCACGCCGTTTTCCCCTGCCATTGATCGCTGCCTTTTTTGCCTTGTACGTCATCTGGGGTTCGACCTACTTGGTAATTCGCATCGGTGTGGAGCATTGGCCGCCGCTGTTGCTGGCCGGGATTCGTTTTGTGCTGGCCGGTTCGTTGATGTACGGCTTCCTGCGCTGGCGCGGAGCGCCGGCGCCGACCTGGGCACAATGGAAGGCCGGGGCCATCATTGGCGTGCTGTTGCTCAGTTTCGGTAACGGTGCGGTCAGTGTGGCCGAGCACACAGGCGTGGCGTCCGGGGTCGCGGCGCTGGCGGTGGCGACGGTGCCTTTGTTTACCTTGCTGTGCGGATATTTCTGGGGCGCGCGTAATACCCGTCTGGAATGGGCGGGGATTGTGCTGGGGTTGATCGGCATCGCCATGCTCAACCTCGGTTCCAATCTGCAGTCCAGCCCGTTGGGGGCGACCTTGCTGGTGTTCGCCGCGGCCTCCTGGGCCTTCGGCTCGGTGCTCAGCAAGCACCTGCCGCTGCCGGCCGGGGCGATGGCCAGTGCCGTGGAAATGCTGGTGGGCGGTGTGGTGCTGTTGATCGGCAGCGTGGCCAGCGGTGAACACCTGGACAGCATGCCGCCGCTGGAAGGCTGGTTCGCGCTGGCGTACCTGACCTTCTTCGGTTCGATCATCGCTTTCAACGCCTACATGTACCTGCTCAAGCATGTGCGTCCGGCGGCGGCCACCAGCTATGCCTACGTCAACCCGGCCGTGGCGGTGCTGCTGGGCATCGTATTCGCCGGTGAAACCATCGGCATCGAGGAGGCCCTGGCGATGTTGGTGATCATCAGTGCGGTGGTGTTGATCGGTTTGCCGCAGTGGCGCAAACCCAAGCCTGCGCCGGCCGTCTCCTGATTTAGGGTAAACTGCCGCGCATTGCACACCTTGCGCTGATTTTTCCTACGGTATCTCCATGACTTTCGCCACCCTTGGCCTGATCGAACCCTTGCTGCGCGCCCTCGAGACGCTCGGCTACCAGACCCCGACTCCGGTTCAGGCCCAAGCCATGCCGGCAGTGCTCGCCGGTCGCGACCTGATGGCCGCGGCCCAGACCGGCACCGGCAAGACCGCCGGCTTTGCGGTGCCGCTGTTGCAGTTGCTGACCACCGAAGGGCCGAAGGTCGCGGCCAACTCGGTGCGGGCGCTGATCCTGGTGCCGACCCGTGAATTGGCTGAGCAGGTCCATGAAAGCGTGCGTCAGTACGCGCAAAACCTGCCGCTGAGCACCTACGCCGTGTACGGCGGTGTCAGCATCAACCCGCAGATGATGAAGCTGCGCAAAGGCGTCGACCTGCTGGTCGCCACGCCGGGTCGTTTGCTCGATCTGTTCCGCCAGAATGCGCTGAAGTTCAATCAACTGCAGACGTTGGTGCTGGACGAAGCCGACCGCATGCTCGACCTGGGCTTCTCCGAGGAACTGGCGAATATCTACAAGGCCCTGCCGAAGAAGCGCCAGACCCTGCTGTTCTCTGCGACCTTTTCCGATGCGATCCGTTTGCTGGCCGGGCAGATGCTCAATGATCCGCTAAGCATTGAAGTGAGCCCGCGCAACGTGGCTGCCAACACCGTCAAGCAATGGGTGGTGACGGTGGACAAGAAGCGCAAGCCGGAATTGTTCGTGCACCTGATGCGCAAGCACAAGTGGAAGCAGGTGCTGGTATTCGCCAAGACCCGCAACGGCGTCGATGCGCTGGTGGAGAAGCTCCAGGGCCTGGGCGTCAACGCCGACGGTATCCATGGCGACAAGCCCCAGGCCACCCGCCAACGTGCGCTGGACCGCTTCAAGGCCAGCGAAGTGCAGATCCTGGTAGCCACCGACGTCGCCGCCCGTGGCTTGGACATCGAGGATTTGCCGTTGGTGGTGAACTTCGACCTGCCAATCGTGGCCGAGGACTACATCCACCGTATCGGCCGTACCGGCCGTGCGGGCGCTACAGGGCAGGCAATTTCCCTTGTCTGCGCCGATGAAGTGAATTTGCTGTCAGCCATCGAGATGTTGACCCGTCAGACGTTGCCTCGCCAGATGGAACAAGACTTCGAGCCTGAGCACCGCGTGCCGGACACCGATGCCAGCGGCCAGGTGATCAAGAAGCCGAAAAAGCCGAAGAAACCGAAAGCCTCCGGGAGTGGCGGTAAGCGCAATCTGGGCAAGTGGGTGGACAGTGGCGACGCTGCGCCTGTGGAGCCTTCGGTCAAGCCGGTGCGCAAGGTGCCGGTGTTCAATACCGGGCCGCGTAAGAAGAAACCCTGATAGTTTACTGACCGATGATCGTTCCCATGCTCTGCGTGGAAACGCCTCTACGGACGCTCCGCGTTCGGCTTTGGGACGCGGAGCGTCCCGGGCTGCATTCCCACGCGGAGCGTGGGAACGATCACTGCCTCAAGAATTCCACCATCCCCAATCCCGCTGCCCGGCCACTGGCAAAACAGGCCGTGAGCAGGTAGCCGCCGGTCGGCGCTTCCCAGTCGAGCATTTCCCCGGCGCAGAACACGCCGGGTATCTGCTTGAGCATCAGGCGTTCGTCCAGGGCTTGGAACGTCACGCCACCGGCACTGCTGATGGCTTCGTCCAAGGGGCGGGGCTTCACGAGGGTGACCGGCAAGGCCTTGATGGCCTGGGCCAGCCGCGCCGGGTCAGCAAAGCAATCGGCTGGCGTGAGTTCGCGCAGCAGCGCGGCCTTGACCCCGTCGATCCCCAGCTGGCTGTGCAAGTGCTTGGCCATCGAGCGTGAACCGCGAGGCTTGCTCAGGGCTTGCTGGATTTTATCCACAGGTCGGCCCGGCAGCAGGTCCAGATGAATGGTCGCACTGCCATGCTGGTTGATCGCTTCGCGAATCGGTGCCGACAGGGCATAGATCAGGCTGCCTTCGAGGCCGGTAGCGGTGAGCACGCATTCGCCGAGGCGTGGTACATCGTCGTTCAGGCCCATGGCGATGTTCTTGAGGGGGGCGCCAGCGAATTTGCTGATCATCAGGTCGCTCCAGGCCTCTACCTCGAACCCGCAGTTGCTGGGTTGCAGTGGCGCCAGGGCTACGCCGCGTTGTTCCAGCGGTAGCATCCAGGCGCCGTCGGAGCCCAGGCGCGACCAACTGCCGCCGCCCAACGCCAGCAAGGTGGCCTTGGGGTGCAGGATTTTGTCGCCTTCCGGGGAGGCAATGCGCAAGCTGCCATCCGGGGTCCAGCCGAGCCAGCGATGACGCGTGTGGATCACCACGCCAGCATCGCGCAGGCGCTTGAGCCAGGCGCGCAACAGCGGGGCGGCCTTCATGTCGGTGGGAAATACCCGCCCGGAGCTGCCGACAAAGGTGTCGATGCCCAGCCCGTGGATCCATGTGCATAACTCATCTGCCCCGAATGCCCGCAACAGCGCCGCGAGGTTTGGCGCGCGTTCGGCGTAGCGGGACAGGAAAGCCGGGAAGGCTTCGGAGTGGGTGATGTTCATGCCGCCCACGCCGGCCAGCAGGAATTTCCTGCCCACCGATGGCATGCCGTCGTACAGGTCGACTCGCAGGCCGGCCTGGCTCAACACCTCGGCCGCCATCAGGCCAGCGGGGCCGCCGCCGATGATGGCGATGTTTGGTGTGTAGGATTGGGTGGCTTGGGTCATGGCAATTGGTGAGGCTGGGGAATAAGCCGCGCATTCTATCAGCACAGATCTCTGTGGGAGCGGGCTTGCTCGCGAAGGCGGTGTGACAGTCGGATATCCATGTAGCTGATACACCGCTTTCGCGAGCAAGCCCGCTCCCACACTTGTATGCGGTGTTCTTGAGAGGTGTGATCAAAAAATAGCCAAGCGTTCGCAAGCTATAGGCAACATAGCCTGTAGGCCGTTTCGCTCAGGTTATCCACAGGCCGCTCCACAGGCATTGTGGGTAAAGCCCAGGTTTCAGTGACAACCTGATGACGTCCAGACCCTTTGTGCGCTGTGGTGCAGGATCCCGTGGCGGCGAGCCAGGGCCTGACGATCCTTGCTGTAGCCACCGCCGATCACGCCGACCACCGGGATGTCGCGGCCCAGGCAATGGCGCATGACGCTCTCGTCCCGGGCGGCGAGGCCTTCGTCGGTCAGTTTCAGATAGCCGAGGGCATCGTCCTTGTGCACATCGACACCGGCGTCATACAGGACCAGGTCCGGTTGGTAGAGCGGCAGCAGGTAGTTGAGGGCGTCGTCCACCACCTTCAGGTAGGCGGCGTCCTCCATGCCCATCGGCAGGGGAATGTCCCAATCGCTGTGCGCCTTGCGTGCGGGAAAATTCTTTTCGCAGTGCAAGGAAACTGTCACGGCGTCCGGGGTGTCATGGAGTATTCGGGCGGTGCCGTCGCCCTGATGCACATCGCAATCGAAAATCAGCACCCGCGAAACCCGACCGCTGGCCAGGAAATAACGGCTGATCACCGCCAGGTCGTTGAAAATGCAGAACCCGGCCGGGTGGTCGTAGTGGGCGTGATGGGTGCCGCCGGCCAAGTGACAGGCCAGTCCGTGTTCGAGGGCCTGTTCGGCCGCCAGCAGCGAACCGCCCACGGCGCGCACCGTTCGGCGGGCCAGGGCCTCGCTCCAGGGCAGGCCAAGTCGCCGTTGGTCTTCGCGGGACAACTCGCCGCCCATGTAGCGTTCGATATAGGCACGGTCGTGGGCCAGGGCGAGGATGTCCGGCGGACACAGCGATGGGCGCAACAGGTCCGCGTCGCGAGTCAGGCCGCTGTCCACCAGGTGATCGCGCAGCAGGCGAAACTTGTCCATGGGGAAACGGTGTTCCGCCGGGAATTCGGGGCTGTAGTCTTCGTGATAGATCAGCGGCAGCGGCATGGTGTTTTCAGCGGTGATTGAGTGACGGATCCTACCAGCGATGTAGACTCAGGGGCATGGAAGAGGAATGAAAATGGAGCCGATACTGGAACTGGAAAGCGCACGGCTGCTTTTGCGGCAGTGGCGCGATGATGACTTGCCGGAATTTGCCGCCATGTGCGCCGACCCGCAGGTGATGCGTTATTTCCCGGCGCGCCTGAGCCGTCTGGAAAGCGCCGCCCTGATCGGCCGCGTGCGGGGGCATTTCGCCGAGCACGGTTTTGGCTTGTGGGCGCTGGAACGCAAGGACACCGGGGCCTTCATTGGCTTTACCGGGCTCGGTGTGGTCGGGTTCGACGCGCCGTTCACGCCGGCCATCGAAATCGGCTGGCGCCTGGCCCGGGAGCATTGGGGCCTGGGGTATGCCAGCGAAGCGGCGTGGACCGCCCTGCGTTGTGCCTTCGACCAGTTGACGCTGGACGAAGTGGTGGCGTTCACCGCCGTCGATAACCTGCCCTCGCAAAAGGTCATGCAGGCCATTGGCATGCAGCACGACCCGGAGGATGATTTCGAGCACCCGACACTCGCCGTCGGTCATCCATTGCGTCACCATGTGCTCTATCGCATCAATCGTGAGCAGTGGTTGCAGACCCTTCACGGTTAGCCGACACGGACGTTTACAATGCCCGTCCAAATGGCCCGGGCCAACCATCGATCCACCGCCGCAGCGTAGACTGCGCGGTCATTGCGCTGTGTGAGGAAAGTCTGAATGAGCCACGTGTTGGAAGATCTGGTCGACCTGCTGACCCTGGAACCGATCGAAGAGAACCTGTTTCGCGGTCGCAGCCAGGATCTGGGGTTTCGCCAGTTGTTCGGCGGCCAGGTGCTGGGCCAGTCGTTGTCGGCGGCCAGCCAGACCGTGGAAGAGGCGCGCCATGTGCATTCGATGCACGGTTATTTCCTGCGTCCGGGCGATGCCGCGCTGCCGGTGGTCTATCAGGTGGACCGGGTGCGCGACGGGGGCAGCTTCAGCACCCGCCGGGTGACGGCGATCCAGAAGGGCAACCCGATTTTCACCTGCAGTGCGTCGTTCCAGTACGACGAACAGGGCTTTGAACACCAGAGCACCATGCCGCAAGTCGTCGGCCCGGAAAACCTGCCGTCCGAGCTGGAACTGACCCAGCAGCGCGCGCACCTGCTGCCCGAGCACATGCGCGAAAAACTGCTATGCCCCAAGCCGATCGAGGTGCGCCCGGTCACCGAAAAAGACCCTTACAACCCGCAACCGGCCGACCCGGTGAAATACGTGTGGTTCCGTGCCGATGGCGCCCTGGCGGACTCGCCGGCCTTGCACAAATACCTGCTGGCCTACGCCTCGGACTTCGGCCTGCTGACCACTTCGCTGCTGCCCCATGGCAAATCGGTGTGGCACAAGGATATGCAGGTCGCCAGCCTCGATCACGCCTTGTGGTTCCATGCCGACCTGCGCGCCGATGACTGGTTGCTCTACGCCATGGATAGCCCGTGGGCCGGCAATTCCCGTGGATTCTCCCGGGGCAGCGTGTTCAACCGCGCCGGGCAATTGGTGGCCTCGGTCACCCAGGAAGGCTTGATTCGCCACCGCAAGGACTGGGCATGAGCCTGTCCGAGGTTCGTCACTGGGTGTTCGACATGGATGGCACGCTGACCATTGCCGTGCATGACTTCGCGGCAATCCGCGTGGCCCTGGCGATTCCGCCCGAAGATGACATCCTCACTCATCTGGCAGGGTTGCCCGCCGAGGAAGCGGCGGCCAAGCATGCCTGGTTGCTGGAACACGAACGGGACCTGGCGCTGGGCTCCAAGCCTGCGCCGGGGGCGGTCGAGCTGGTGCGAGAACTGGCCGGGCGCGGCTATCGCCTGGGGATCCTGACCCGCAACGCCCGCGAACTGGCCCACGTGACCCTGGAGGCCATTGGCCTGGCGGACTGTTTCGCCGTGGAGGATGTCCTGGGCCGCGACGAGGCACCGCCCAAGCCACATCCTGGTGGCCTGTTGAAACTGGCCGAGGCCTGGAACGTGGCGCCGGACACGCTGGTGATGGTGGGTGACTACCGCTTCGATCTGGACTGTGGCCGGGCAGCGGGTGCGCGGACGGTGTTGGTGAACCTGCCGGATAATCCATGGCCGGAGCTGACGGATTGGCATGCACGCGATTGTGTCGAGTTGCGGCGGATGCTTTTGGCTTGAGATGGGTGGTGACTGACCCGCCGCCTTCGCGAGCAAGCCCGCTCCCACAGGAGGGTTGTCGATTACAGAATCTGTGTTCGACACAAATCTATTGTGGGAGCGGGCTTGCTCGCGAAAGGGCCTTCCTAGTCGACACAAAGCTTACTGCCCGAACAACGCCTTCAGCCCCTCCGGCGAATTGAACATCCCGCTCCCATCGTGCCCAACCCCCGGCACCTCGATCAGCCGCTGGTTCAATCCCACTGGATGACGCCGGGTCAGGTAGTCGAAAAAGAAATGCCCGCGCAGTAACCGGTACGCGCCCTGGGTTTGCGCTTCACAGCCCTTGTCCAGCGCCGGATGCTCCGGGTCGATGTCCTGTTGCCCCAGTAGATAGACGATGTCGTGCTGAACGTAGTTTGCTTCCAGCTGAGTGGGCGTCTGCCCGGCGGCATAGGCGGGCAGGTCCTGCAGGCCGTATTTCCAGCGATTGAAACCTGGGCAACTGGCCGGGTCGAAGGCCATGGGCCGTTGGGCATCGAAATAGGCATAGGACGACGGGTTGGCGATGACAAACCGCGGTTTGATCCGGTATTGGCCTTGGGCGAGCAGGGCATAGCGCTGCACCACCTGGGCGCCGCCGGAATGGCCGGCGATGACGATCTCCTTCACTTCCGGAAACTGCTGCCGGTCACTGACCCGCGCAACGATGTCATCGAGCACTTGGAAGGAACTGACCGGATTCGGCCCTGTGGATAAACCACCGGCCATCCAGTCGTTGCCGTGCCAGCGCAAAAGGTCGTTGGGCAATTGATGCCGGGCCACGTCCTGCTCGTTGAGAAACTGCGGGGCGATGATCAGGGTCGTGGCCAATTGACCCGCCTGCTCGGCGGCTTTTTCGGCGCTGTGCAGGTAGGTCTCGGCATTGCGCAGCCGACCATGGAGGATGATCAGCACGCGCTGGATGGACGCCGGGGGCGGGCTGACGGCGACGGTCATGGCGCCGCCCTTGAGTTGCAGGCGCCCTTGGGCGACCACGTTGACGCCGTGTTCCTCGGCCTGGGCAACGGTGCAGCACAGCACCAGCCCGATCAACGCGCGCCACTTCATCTACAGGTTTTTCGCCGCGAACGTGTCGCACTGGCTGACCTGGCCCTGGGCGAAGCCGGTCTTGAACCAGCGCACCCGCTGCGCCGAAGTGCCGTGGGTGAAGGAGTCCGGCACTACGCGGCCCTGGCCTTGTTGCTGCAAGCGGTCGTCGCCGATGGCGTTGGCGGCGGTCAAGGCCTCCTCGATGTCCCCCGGCTCCAGCCAGTTCAGGCGTTTTTGCGCATGGTTGGCCCAGACGCCTGCCAGGCAATCGGCCTGCAATTCCTGGCGCACCAACAAGCCGCCGTCGCCTTCCATCTGCCGGCCTTGCTGGCGGGCTTCCTGGATCTTCGCCGATACTCCCAGCAGCGTCTGCACGTGGTGGCCGACTTCGTGGGCAATGACGTAGGCCTGGGCGAAATCGCCAGCGGCGGCGAAACGTTGGGACATTTCCTTGAAGAAGCTCATGTCCAGGTAGACCTGGCGGTCCGCCGGGCAATAGAACGGACCTGTCGCCGAGGAGGCCAGGCCGCAGGCCGAGTTGACTCGACCGCTGAACAACACCAGTTTGGGTTGCTGGTACTGGCGTCCGGCCTGTTGGAAAACCTGGCCCCAGGTGTCTTCGGTATCGCCGAGGATCGAGCGCACGAATTCGGCCTGTTCATCGTTGGCCGGTGGCGCCTGGCGGGTTTGTGAAGTGGCAGGCGCGGACTGGTCCATCTGCCCGGCCAGTTGCCCGAGAATCTGCATCGGGTCTTGGCCAGTGATCCAGCCAATGCCGACGATCAGGAGAATGGCGGTCAGGCTCAATCCCTTGCCGCCACCGAAACGCATTCCGCCACCGCCCCCACCTTCACCACGGGCGTCCACCACGTTGTCACTGCGGCGACCTTTTTTCCATAACATGTGGGAAGTCCTCTGAATGACTCTGCTGGAAATGACTGCTGTGGCAGTGAGTCTAGCTTTTAGGCGCCCAAGGTGCGCGCCACGCTTGAGCTGTCAGGCAACGGACACGGGTTTTGGTTCAGCGGTGAGCCAATCCTGCCTGGCGCCGGAATTTTCATTACACTTCGGATTCAGAACTTATCGGCATGCTCGCTGGCCCAACAACTGCAACGTGCGTCACGGCCCCTACATCAAGCAACGCAGGTTTCCCTCATGACCGTCAGCACACCGCTCTCCGGCGTCAATCAGGCTTTCAAGGGCATCGTGCTTATTCTGGTCGCAACGTTCCTGTTCTCCAGTCATGACGCGTTGTCCAAATACCTGTCGGGTTTTTATCCGATCATCATGGTGGTATGGGCACGTTACGTGGTGCACACCTTGTTGATGGCAGGTATCTTCCTGCCGCGCTCGGGGCTGCGGGTGCTACGTACCAAGCGCCCGTTGTGGCAGTTGGCCCGGGCGTTGTGCCTGCTGGGCACCAGTCTGTTTTTCACCACTGCATTGATGTTCATCCCACTGGCAGAGGCGACGGCGGTCAACTTCCTCGCGCCCGTGCTGGTGACTGCGTTGTCGGTGCCGTTGCTGGGCGAACACGTGACGCGCGGTCAATGGATCGCGGTGATCTTCGGTTTTATCGGGGTGTTGATCATCGTCCATCCCGGTGGCGATCTGTTCACCCCGGCGGTGTTGTTGCCTTTCTGTTCGGCGTTGTTTTTCTGTTTCTACCAACTGCTCACGCGCAAGCTCAGCGAGATCGACAGCCCGACCACCAGCAATTTCTTCGCCGGTCTGTGCAACACGTTGGTGATGAGCGCGCTGGTGCCGTTCTTCTGGCAAGTGCCGAGCCTGATGCACGGAATGATGATGTTGGCGCTGGGGGCCTGCGGGATGACCGCGCACCTGATGCTGACCCAGGCCTTCCGCTTTGCCGCCCCGGCGCTGCTCGCGCCGTTCGGGTATTGCCAGATCGTGTTTGCCGGCCTGCTGGGCTGGTTGTTCTTCAGCCATACGCCGACGCTGACCACCGTGGTGGGCATCGCCCTGATTTGCTTGAGTGGGTTGGCGGCGGCGTGGCAACAGCGGCGTAAGTAAATAGACCTGTTTGGTCCGGGACATGGTGGACCCTATGGTGAGGGGATTTATCACCGTTGGGCTGCGCAGCAGCCCCAAAACAATCAGCTCGATTGGCCTGACACACCGAGTTGCCTGATTTCAGGTCTGCTGCGCAGCCCAGCGGGGATAAATCCCCTCGCCACAAAGTTGGGTTCCAACCTCAATAACTCATCAGCTTTCCAGCGTCGGCACCTTGCGCGGCGCCATGAAGTACAGCCAGGTCAGGGCAATGAAGTACATCGCTGGAATCAGGGTGAACAGCACGGTGTAGTTGTTGTTGGTGATCGTGAGGATGTGGCCCACCAACTGGGTCATGAACATCCCGCCGATGGCCGCGCACATGCCGCCGAAGCCGAACACCGTACTCATCATGTGCTTGGGCGTGTAGTCCATCACCAGGCTCCAGATGTTGGCGGTCCAGGCCTGGTGCGCGCCGATGGCCAGGGAAATGGCGAACACCGCCATCCACAGGTTGCTTGCGCCGGCGGCCATGATCACGCCGATGATGCAGCAGGCGAACAGCAGCATGGACACCAGGCGCGCCTTGATCGGATTGAGGCCGCGACCGATCAGGAACGAAGACAGGATCCCGCCGCCCACGCTGCCGAAGTCGGCGGTGAGGTAGATGATGATCAGCGGGATGCCCATCTGGGTCACGTTGATGCCCAGGTTGTATTGCTGGTTCAGGAACGGCGGCAACCAATAGAGATAGAACCAGAACACCGGCGCGGTGATCGAGTAGGCCAGGGCGAACGCCCAGGTACCGCGCATGCGCAGGATGCGTGAGAACGGTACGCGGACCTGGTCCGGTTCGTCCTGGGCCTGGATGTAGTCCAGCTCCGACTGTTTGACGCTGGGGTGGTCTTCGGGGTTGAAGTATTTCAGGCCCCAGAACAGCAGCCAGATCCCACCCAGGGCGGCCATGCACAGGAACGCGGCCTGCCAGCCCCACACGTGCAGGACCAGCGGCAGCAGCATCGGGGTGAACATCGCGCCAACGTTGGTCCCGGCGTTGAAAATACCGGTGGCCACGGCCCGTTCGCCCGCCGGGAACCACAGTCGGGTGGTCTTCACGCAGGCCGGGTAGTTGGCGGCTTCGGTGAGGCCGAGGATGAAGCGGCAGACCATGAAGCCCACCGCCGACGTCGCCAGGCCATGGGCGCCGGTCGCCAGGCTCCAGAGCAGCACGGCGCAGAAGAACACGCGCTTGACGCCGATCCGGTCGATCAACCGACCCTGTAGCACGAAGCCGACGGCATAACCGACCTGGAACCAGAAGTTGATGTTGGCGTAATCCATCGCCGTCCAGCTCATTTCCTTGGCCAGGATCGGCTGCATGACGCCCAGGGCGGCGCGGTCGATGTAGTTCAGGGTGGTGGCGAAAAACACCAGGGCGAGCATGCCCCAACGGGTCTTGCCCACGGCCATGGCGCCGCGGATCTTGTCACCGACGCTGCCGGTGGAGGCCCCCAGGCCAGGGGCCAGGCGGGAACTTTGGGAAGGAATCATAGCGTGTACCCGTTTTTGAAATTCTTATGGTCGGTCTGGGTCTGTCCATCGACGTCGGCGATCAGGGCTTGCGTCGATGTGGGGAGCGATGGTGCGCAGTGAGCAAAAAATCGTCAATTCGGCAATCGGCATTTTGTTCGATAATCGCCCAAAAAACTAACCGGATGGTACATATTAAATTGCTGAAAGAAACCGGCAGCTCAATAATCGGCTGACTCTTTCAAAAGCGGCGCACCTTTTGTAGCCGATGCCTGTCCCGGGAGCCGAAGTCATGCAGCGTTCCATTGCCACCGTATCCTTGAGCGGTACCTTGCCGGAAAAACTCGAAGCCATTGCCGCCGCCGGTTTTGACGGGGTGGAAATCTTCGAGAACGACCTTCTCTATTACGATGGCAGCCCGCGGGAAATCAGGCAGATGTGCGCCGACCTGGGCATCGCCATCACCTTGTTCCAACCGTTTCGTGACTTCGAAGGCTGCCGTCGCGATCGTCTGTCGCGCAACCTGGAGCGGGCCGAGCGCAAGTTCGACTTGATGCAGGAACTGGGCACCGACCTGGTGCTGGTGTGCAGCAACGCCTCGGCCGACAGCGTCGGCGATGAACAGATCCTGATCGATGACCTGCGCCTGCTGGCCGAACGGGCCGGTGCGCGGGGCTTGCGTATCGGTTACGAAGCGCTGGCCTGGGGCCGCCACGTGAATACTTATCAACAGGTCTGGAACATCGTGCGTCAGGCCGATCACCCCAGCCTTGGCGTATTGCTAGACAGCTTCCATACCTTGTCCCTCAAGGGCGACCCGAGGGCGATCGCCGAGATCCCGGGCGACAAGATCTTCTTCGTGCAGATGGCCGATGCGCCGATCCTGGCCATGGATGTCCTGGAGTGGAGCCGGCATTTCCGTTGTTTCCCGGGGCAGGGCGAATTCGACTTGCCTGGGTTCCTGGCGCCGATCATCAAGAGTGGTTATACCGGGCCGCTGTCGCTGGAGATCTTCAACGACGGCTTCCGCGCCGCGCCGCCACGGGCCAATGCCGCCGACGGCCTGCGCTCGCTGCTGTACCTGGAAGAAAAGACCCGCCAACGCCTGGCCGAAGAGGCGAGCGTCGTTGGCAATGCCGACATCCTGTTCGCCACCCCGCCGGCCAGCGAATATGACGGCATCGAATTCCTCGAGTTCGCCGTGGACGATAGCCTCGGTGCCAAGCTCTCCCATTGGCTGGAGCGGCTGGGATTCGTCAAGGCCGGCCAGCATCGTTCGAAGAATGTCAGTCTGCTGCGCCAGGGTGATATCAACCTGATCCTCAACAGCGAACCGTACTCCTTCGCCCACAGTTTTTTCGAAGCCCACGGGCCTTCGTTGTGCGCCACCGCCGTGCGCGTGAAAAACAGTGCCAGCGCCTTGGCGCGGGCCATTGCCTACAAGGGCCAGCCCTATCGCGGACTGGTGGGGCCCAATGAGCTGGAGCTGGCGGCGGTGCGTGCACCGGACGGCAGCCTGATCTACCTGGTGGACCAGGAAGCCGACGTCTACGGCACCGATTTCAACCTGCAGCCGGGGGCTGTCATCGGGGCCGGGCTCAAGCGTATCGACCACATGGCTATGGCGCTGCCGGCCGACAGCCTCGACAGTTGGGTGCTGTTCTACAAGAGCCTGCTGGATTTCGAGGCCGACGACGAAGTCGTCTTGCCCGACCCCTATGGCCTGGTGAAAAGCCGTGCGCTGCGCAGCCGCTGCAGTTCGATCCGCTTGCCGCTGAACATTTCCGAGAACCGCAACACCGCGATCTCCCACGCGCTGTCGAGTTATCGCGGCTCCGGCGTGCATCACATCGCCTTCGATTGCGACGACATCTTCGCCCAGGTCAGTCGTGCCAAAGAGGCGGGCGTGCCGTTGCTGGACATCCCGCTCAATTACTACGACGACCTGGCGGCGCGTTTCGATTTCGACGACGAGTTCCTTAGCGAACTGGCCTATTTCAACGTGCTGTACGATCGCGACGCCCAGGGTGGCGAGCTGTTCCACGTTTACACCGAGCCGTTCGAGGGGCGGTTTTTCTTTGAGATCATCCAGCGCAAGAACGGTTACGCCGGTTATGGCGCCGCCAACGTCGCGGTGCGTCTGGCGGCCATGGCCAAGTCCCGCAGCGGTGGCTTGCGGCACGCCAAGTTGTAGAGAAATCGTAAACGCGGCGGTAATGGGCAGTGTCGTGGCTTCCTTCAGTGCACGGTGCGGCCCATAATCGCCAGCTTGTGCAGTGATGGCCGTGAGCCCCGCAATGACTATGAATCCAGAGCTTTCCGCAGCGCTCGACGAACCCGTCGCCACGCCGCGCAAGAGTCGCAAGAACAACCCGGAAAAGACCCGGGAAAACATTCTTCAGGAAGCCATCGTCGAGTTCGTCCAGCAAGGCCTGGCCGGCGCCCGGGTCGATGCCATCGCCGAGCGCATCCACACTTCCAAGCGCATGATCTACTACTACTTCGGCAGCAAGGAGCAGTTGTACGTCGAGGTGCTGGAAAAACTCTACGGGGATATCCGCACCACCGAGAGCCGCTTGCACCTGGCGGAACTGGCCCCGATCGACGCGATCCGGCGCCTGGTGGAATTCACCTTCGACCACCACGACCGCAACGTGGATTTCGTACGCATCGTCTGCATCGAGAATATCCACAACGCCGAGTACGTGAAGCAGTCAGGCGCGATCAAGGCGATGACCAACACTATCCTCGATTCCCTGGGGGTGATCCTGCGTCGCGGCGCCGAAGAGGGCGTGTTCCGTGCCGGCCTCGAGCCGCTGGATATACACCTGCTGATCAGCTCGTTCTGTTTCTACCGGGTGTCCAACCGCCAGACGTTCGGTGAAATCTTTCAGATCGACCTGTCGGATGAAGCGGTCAAGCAGCGGCATCGGCAGATGGTTTGTGAGTCGGTGTTGCGCTACTTGCAGCCCTGACACCGAACCGAATGTGGGAGCGGGCTTGTGTGGGAGCGAGCTTGCTCGCGATAGCGGTCGATCAGCCAACACCGATTGTGACTGAGACACCGTCATCGCGAGCGAGCTCGCTCCCACAGGGATAATCATCAGGTTTTAGTGATTCATGCTTTGAAAATGCGCCAGCATCCGCTGCGCATCCGGCGCCACGCCACTGAACAGTTCGAACGCCTTCACCGCCTGGAACACTGCCATATTGCCGCCATCCAGGGTGCGGCAGCCGATGGCGCGGGCGTTGCGCAGCAGTTCGGTTTCCAGAGGGAAGTAGACGATTTCCGCGACCCACAAGGCGCCCCGCAACAGCTCGACGGGCACCGGCATGCCCGGTAGTTTCGCCATGCCCATGGGGGTGGTGTTCACCAGGCCGTCGGCCTCGGCCATGGCGCTGGGCAGGTCATGCCCGGCGCGAGCGCGGCCTGGGCCGAAGTGTTGGTTCAAGTTGTTGACCAGTGCCTCGGCACGGCTGACCTCGACGTCAAAAATGCTCAGGGTTTCCACGCCCTCCAGCAGCAACGCGTGGGCCACCGCCGCGCCAGCGCCCCCGGCACCCATCTGGACCACGCGCTGGCGCGCCACATCCCCCAGGCCACGGCGAAAACCTTCGGCGAACCCCAGGCAGTCGGTGTTGTGGCCGATACGCTTGCCATCCTTGAGCACCACCGTATTGACCGCGCCGATGCCGCGGGCCTCGGGCGACAACTCATCCAGCAGCGGGATGATCGCCTGCTTGCAGGGGAAGGTGATGTTCAGGCCGGTGAAGTCCATGCGTTCGGCGGCCACCAGCAAGTCAGCCAGGGCGCCGCTGTCGAGTTTCAGCGCGTCGAGGTCGATCAGCCGATAGAGGTAGCGCATGCCTTGGGCATCGCCTTCCTGCTCATGTAGCGCAGGCGTGCGGGACGCCTGGATGCCCGCACCGATCAGGCCGGCCAGCACAGTGATATTCGACATGGACATCAATCCTTCAACCGCTGACTGAAATGTTCAAGGGCCAGGCGATAACCATGGCTGCCAAACCCGCACATCACGCCAATGGCGACGGATGAGACGAAGGAGTGATGGCGGAATGTTTCGCGGGCGTGGACGTTGGACAGGTGGACTTCGATGACCGGTACTTCGCTGGCCACCAGGGCGTCGCGGATCGCCACGGAGGTGTGGGTCCAGGCCGCCGGGTTGATGACGATTCCGGCGCACCGGCCCCGGGCGCCGTGAATCCAGTCCAGCAGTTCGCTTTCCTGGTTGGTCTGGCGAAACTCCACCGCCAAGCCGAATTCTTCAGCGGCGTGGCCACACAGTGCCGAGATGTCGGCCAGGGTTTCATGGCCGTAGGTTGCCGGCTCGCGGGTGCCGAGCAGGTTCAGGTTCGGGCCGTTGAGCACCAGAACGATCGGAGGCATCGCAATTTCTCCACATTTTTATTGTTGGTGTCGGCGGGGGTTCAGCCGGTGGAGATAAATTGTACTAGATGGTTAATTTGGTCAAATAAAGCCGATGACGTCGGGCAATAAGTGTTCGATGATCGAACAATGGGGCTTGCCGAGGTTAAAGGGGGGCATTGTGGCGAGGGGATTTATCCCCGCTCGAGTGCGCAGCGCTCGCAAGCTTTTTGCAGGATTGAAGAGCTTGGGGCTGCTTCGCAGCCCCGCGGGGATAAATCCCCTCGCCACAGGGTAATCCTTCACCTCAAAAGGAAGGGCTTACCGCCGAGTCAACAACACCCCGGATTCCATGTGATGGGTCCAAGGAAATTGATCGAACAACGCGCAACGCGCGATGCGGTGGGTGTCGTTCAGTTGCGCGATGTTCGCGGCGAGGGTGTCTGGGTTGCAGGAGATGTACAGGATGTTGTCGAAGCGCCGGGTCAGCTCGCAGGTATCCGGGTCCATGCCGGCGCGAGGCGGGTCGACGAAGACGCTGCCGAATTCGTAGCTTTTCAGGTCGATGCCCTGCAGGCGGCGGAACGGCCGGACTTCGTTCAGGGCTTCGGTCAGCTCTTCGGCAGAGAGGCGCACCAGCGTGACGTTATCCACAGCGTTTTCGCTGAGATTGCTCAGCGCGGCGTTCACCGAGGTCTTGCTGATTTCGGTCGCCAGGACCTTGCGCACGCGGGTGGCCAGGGGCAGGGTGAAGTTGCCGTTGCCGCAGTACAACTCCAGCAGATCGTCGTTGCGCTCGCCCAAGGCTTCGAATGCCCAGTTGAGCATCTTCTGGTTCACCGTGCCGTTGGGCTGGGTGAAGGCGCCTTCGGGCTGGCGATAGCTGAAAGTGCGGCCGCCCACTTCGAGTTGCTCCACCACATAGTCATGGCCGATCACTTCCCGCTTGCCCTTGGAGCGGCCAATGATGCTCACGCCCAGGTCGGTTGCCAGTTTCGAGGCCGCAGCGTGCCAGTGTTCGTCCAGCGGGCGGTGATAACACAGGGTGATCATCGCGTCGCCCGCCAGGGTGGTCAGGAACTCCACCTGGAACAGCTTATGGCTCAGGGGCGCGCTGGCTTGCCAGGCGGCCTTGAGTTGCGGCATCAACTGGTTGATGCGCAGGCTGGCGATGGGAAATTCCTCGATGAGGATCGGCGTGCGCTTGTCGTCCTGGGAGAACATCGCGTAATGCCGTTCACCGGCCTCGCGCCACAGGCGGAACTCGGCCCGCAGGCGAAAGTTTTTCAGGGGCGAATCGAACACCGCAGGTTCCGGTGCCTCGAACGGAGCCAGCAGGTCACGCAAGCGGGTGACCTTGTCCTGCAACTGAGCGGCGTAGGCCTGGGAATCAAAAGTCATGCGTTGAACCAACCCAACTTGATCACGAACAGGATCGACAGAATGACCAGCGCCGGGTTCAGCTCACGGCCACGGCCAGACACCAGTTTGATGGCGGTCCAGGCGATGAAGCCGAAAGCGATGCCGTTGGCGATGGAATAAGTGAATGGCATCGCCAGGGCGGTGATCACCACCGGGGCGGCGACGGTGATGTCATCCCAGTCGATCTCCGCCAGGCCCGAGGTCATCAGCACGGCGACGAACAGCAAGGCCGGCGCAGTGGCGAAAGGCGGGACGCTGGCGGCCAGTGGCGAGAAGAACAGCGCCAGCAGGAACAGGATCGCCACCACGATGGCGGTCAGGCCGGTGCGCCCGCCGGCGCTGACGCCCGCTGCCGATTCGATGTAACTGGTGGTGGTAGAGGTGCCCAGCAGCGAACCGGCCATGGCGGCGGTGCTGTCGGCGATCAGCGCACGGCCCATCTTCGGCATGTGGCCGTCCTTGCCCATCAGCCCGGCGCGCTTGGCCACGCCGATCAGGGTGCCGGAGTTGTCGAACAGGTCGACGAACAGGAAGGCGAAGATCACGCTCACCAGGCCGATGTCCAGGGCGCCCTTGATATCCAGTTGCAGGAAGGTCGGGGCCAGGGACGGTGGCGCGGAGATGACGCCGCCGAACGGGGTGAAACCCATCAGGATCGAGACAAGGGTGACCGCCAGGATGCCGATCAGCACCGCGCCGCGCACTTTCAGCGCTTCGAGGGCGACGATCAGGACGAAACCGAGGGTCGCGAGGATCGGCGCCGGTTGCTTCAAGTCGCCGAGGCCGACCATGGTCGCCGGGTTTTTCACCACGATGCCGGCATTGTTCAGGGCGATCAGCGCCAGGAACAGGCCGATGCCCGCGGCGATGGCCGAGCGCAGAGGCAGCGGGATGCTGTTGATGATCCACTCGCGGATGCGAAAGATCGACAGCAGGAAGAACAGCACCGCGGAGATGAACACCGCGCCCAGCGCTACTTGCCAGGTATGGCCCATGTGCAGGACCACGGTGTAGGTGAAGAAGGCATTCAGGCCCATGCCCGGGGCGAGGGCGATCGGGTAGTTGGCGATCAGGCCCATGACCGTGGAGCCAATGGCCGCCGCCAGGCAGGTGGCGACGAACACCGCGCCTTTGTCCATGCCGGTTTCGCCAAGGATGCTCGGGTTGACGAACAGGATGTAGGCCATGGCCAGGAAGGTCGTGACGCCCGCCAGGATCTCGGTCCGCACGTTGGTGTTGTGTGCCTTGAGTTGAAACAGCCTTTCCAGCATGTCTGCTCCCCGTGGCGCGCCCGGCGCCGTGAATGTATCGACCTCAACAGCAAAGCACAGGTCGCCAGCGGCGCCCGGGAATTTTCTGCGGGTCGGAAAAAGCCGCGCATCATACCAGCAGCGTAGCGTTGTGGCTGCGATCGTCGTCGATGTTTTGCCAACGCGCCAAGTGGGCCATACTGCGCGCGGTTCCGGGAGGTCTCTATGCTTAAGATGAATAAAAAGCTGCTAGCTGCCGTGGGCTGCGCGCTGGGCCTGTGGTTGCCAGGCCAGGCCGCCCATGCCGCGTCGGCGCCACCCTTGAGTGAGGTCAAGGTGCTCAAGGTCGAGTCGCCGGCCTGCGGCTTCGAGGACATCGTTCCGGGGCAGGCGCAGACGCGTTGCGATCACGGCCCGACGATCAAGGTCTATGTGCTGGAGGTCGGCTATGGCCGTCAACCCCATGTCACCCTGGACGGCTTTGAAGTCGACGGCACCCGCTCGCCGGTGTGCGCGTACAGCAATGGCAATCTCAATGACTGCTCCGTGCGGACCAAGGTCGTCGGCTATTTGTACATCTTCGACCTGAAGGGCAAGCAAGAGGGCACCTTCAGCTTCAGCAACCAGTCGATCAACGCACCGGGCAACCGGATGTCGACCCAGCTGTACATCAAATAATCGCTGGCCCCTGTAGGCACTGTGTAGGAGCTGTCGAGCGAAGCGAGGCTGCGATCTTTCCCCCCGACGCTTGAATCTCAAGCGCATATCAAAAGATCGCAGCCTTCGGCAGCTCCTACACTATAAGCATCACCCAGCGGAGAGCGCCCATGATGCCTGGAACCAAGATCCCCCGAGCCCTGATAGCCGTCGCCGAGGGTGTCGACGACTTGCAGACGGTCACCTTGATCGACGTGCTGCGTCGAGCGCAGATCGAAACCGTGGTGGCGAGCATCGAAGGGAGGCGCATGCTCACCTGCGCCCGCGGCACGCGCCTGACGGCCGATGGCATGCTGGTGGACGTGCTCGCGCAGGATTTCGACCTGGTCGTCCTGCCAGGCGGCATCATCGGCGCCCAGCACCTGGCGGCTCATCAGCCGCTGCAACAACGGCTCAAGGACCAGGCCGCTACCGGGCGTTTCTTCGCCGCCATCGCCGAAGCCCCGGCCCTGGCGCTACAGGCGTCTGGTGTCCTGCGCCAGCGTCGCATGACCTGCTTGCCCGCAGTGAGCCAGCAGTTGTCCGGTTGCAGCTTCGTCGATCAGCCTGTGGTGGTGGACGGCAACTGCATCACCGCCCAAGGCTCGGCCGCTGCCCTGGCGTTCGCCTTGACGCTGGTGGAGCAACTCTGTGGCAAGGGCGTGAGGAGCGTGGTGGCGGCAGAGTTGCTGGCCTGACGGATATCAAGCGTGCAGTGGAAAGGGTTCGATCAAGGGCTGTTCGCGCTGCTCGGCTTGCCACAAATCATAGTCCGTCTGGACGCCCAGCCAGACCCTCGCCTTGCCAATCCCGGCGCGCTCCAGGCGTACGGCCAGATCAGGACTGACAGGCGCATGGCCATGTAACACCCGAGAGAGGTGAGGCCGTGCGAAACCCAAGTGCCGCGCCAGTTCGGTGACGGTGATACCCAGTTCGGGCAATACATCCATCAACAGCGTTTGGCCAGGGTGTGGCGGATTGTGCATGGGCATGTTCCAGCCTCCTGTCAGTGGTAGTCCAGATAATCGACCAGTTCGATGTCGGACCCGATGAAGCGAAAAATGATTCGCCAGTTTCCCGAAACGCTCAGAGACCAGTATTGGACCCGTTCACCCCTGAGTGGATGCAGTCGCCAGCCGGGGATATCCAAGTCGTTTGGGACCTGTGCCCTGTCCATGAATTGGAGCATGCGGGCCAGGCGCTTCTCATGGTCAGCCCGGATGCCACGGGTCGAACCCGTTTCATAGAAGATCCTGAGGCCTTTGTGCTGGAAGGATTTAATCATGGAAACGAGTGTAAGGCGATACATTACACTCGATGCGGTATTTATATACCGCACATGCCCGGCGAATCTGTGCATCCTGCGGTTTACAAGGCTCTTCCAGTGAGTCGAAATTGCCTTGAACGCTCACCCCCACCCTGAAGTCGTACCCCTTATGACGGCGGTTTTCCAAAACGCCGCGAGTACGACCAACCGTGAGGTGTTCCATGAGCGCGACCCTGTCCGAAGCGACGCAGGCGTCCTTCGTCCGTCATCCGATCCGTCTGACTCTCAATGGCCAGGTGCATGAACTGCAGGTGTTGCCCTGGACCACCTTGCTGGACCTGCTGCGCGAGCAACTGGACCTGGTGGGCAGCAAGAAAGGCTGCGACCACGGCCAATGCGGTGCCTGCACGGTGCTGCGCGACGGCAAGCGGATCAACGCTTGTCTTACGCTGGCCGTCATGTGTGACGGCGCCGAACTGATCACTGTCGAGGGCCTGGCCAGCGACGACCAGTTGCATCCCATGCAGCAAGCATTCATCAAGCACGACGCGTTCCAGTGCGGTTATTGCACGCCGGGGCAGATCTGCTCGGCGGTGGGCTTGGCCAACGAGGGGCGGGCGAAGACCCCTGGGCAGATCAGCGAGCTGATGAGCGGCAACCTGTGCCGCTGCGGCGCCTACACCAACATTCGCGATGCCATCGAAGAAGCTCTGCCACTTTGCCAGCAGGGAGGTGATCAATGAATCCCTTCCAATACAGCAAGCCCGACACCGTGCAGGCCGCCGTCGATCTGTCGAGCCCGGTTTCCCGCTTCATCGCCGGCGGCACCAACCTGCTGGACCTGATGAAGGAAAACATCACCCGTCCCGAGCACCTGATCGACATCACCGGGTTGCCCCTGGCGGACCTCAGTGAAACCCCTTCCGGCGGCGTGATGATCGGTGCGCTGGTGAGCAATGCCGACCTGGCCTGGCACCCGTGGATCGAGCGCCGTTATCCACTCCTGGCCCAAGCCATCCTGGCGGGTGCCTCGCCGCAACTGCGCAACATGGCCAGCACTGGTGGCAACTTGCTGCAACGCACCCGCTGCTATTACTTCTACGATGCGAGCGTACCGTGCAACAAACGCCGACCCGGCAGCGGTTGCCCGGCCCGGAACGGTTTGAACCGGATCCACGCGATTTTCGGTGCCAGCGATCAATGCGTTGCCACCCATCCCTCCGACATGTGCGTGGCCTTGGCGGCCCTGGAAGCGGTGGTCCATGTCCTGGGCCGGGGTGGGGCGCGGACCATCGAGTTCGCCGACTTCCATCGCCTGCCCGGCGATGCGCCGGAGCGGGATAACCAACTGGCCGACGATGAGCTGATCACCGCTATCGAATTGCCTGCCGCCGGTTTTGCCGACCATAGCCACTACCTGAAGATCCGTGATCGCGCCTCCTACGCCTTTGCGCTGGTTTCAGTGGCGGCGGCGCTGGAGCTGGACGGTCCGGTGATCCGCCAGGCACGCCTGGCCCTAGGGGGCGTGGCGCACAAACCCTGGCGCGACCGGGCTGTAGAGAGCTGGCTGACCGGGCAGACCGTCAGCCGCGAAACCTTCAGCGCCGCGGCCGACGCGCTGCTGCAAAACGCCGAGCCGCTGGAGCACAACGGCTTCAAAGTCAGACTGGCGCGCCGGGCGATTGTCCGTGCCTTGAGTGACGCCGCATTGGGTTGCGCACCCCAGGGAGGACACGCCTGATGAACGCTCCGAGCAAATCCATAGGGCAACCCCTCGACCGGGTCGACGGCCTGCTCAAAGTGACGGGCCAGGCCCGTTACGCCGCTGAATACCCCGAGGACGGCTTGCTGCACGGCAGCGTTGTCTCCGGTACGGTCGCCCGTGGTCGCGTAGTGCGCATCGATGCGTCCCGAGCCCTGGCACTGCCCGGCGTAGTCGCGGTCATCGACCATACCAACCGGCCGAGGATTGCCAGCTACGACGAGCCCTACCAGGATGCCGATGCGGCAGACGGCTCGCCGTTCCGGCCGTTGTACAACGACCAGGTGCTCTATAGCGGCCAGCCGCTGGCCCTGGTGGTGGCGGAAAACCTTGAGCTGGCCCGGTATGCCGGTTCGCTGGTTGAAATCGAATACGACGCCGAGGCGCATCAGACCGATCTGATCACCTTGCAAAACGACGCCCATCCGGCACCGGCCGAACTGCCCAAGCCCCGTGGGAATTTTCAGGGCGAGTACGCCAGCTCCGCGCTCAGCGTGGATGTGTCCTACTGCACGCCGGTCGAACACCACAACCCGATGGAGCCACACGCCTCCACCGTGCTGTATCAACCTGATGGCAGCCTGCACATCCACGACAAGACCCAAGGCACGCAGAACTGCCAAGCCTATGTGCAAAAGGTCTTCGGCCTGGAGAAAGAACAGGTGCGGGTGTTTGCCGCGTTTGTCGGCGGCGCCTTCGGTTCCGGACTGCGCCCGCAGTATCAATTGCCGTTGGCCGTGATGGCGGCACTGGCCCTCAAGCGCTCGGTGCGGGTCAGCCTGACGCGCCAGCAGATGTTCACCTTTGGCTATCGGCCGCGAACCCTCCAGCGGGTGCAACTGGGGGCGGCGGCCAACGGTCGCTTGCTGGCTGTGGCGCACACCGCTATCGGCCAGACCTCGCGCTTCGAGGACTTCACCGAACACGTGGTGGAGTGGAGCGGCATGCTTTATCACTGCGACAACGTGGCGTTGACCTATAAGTTGGTGCCGCTGGACGTCTACACGCCCTTGGACATGCGCGCGCCCGGTGCCGCCCTCGGGCTGATCGGCCTGGAATGCGCCATGGATGAACTGGCCTGTGCCCTGGCGATCGATCCGATCCAGTTGCGCTTGATCAACTACGCCGAACGCAACGAGAACGAAGGCAAGCCGTATTCCAGCAAGGAACTGCGTGAGTGTTATGCCCAAGGCGCCCGTCGTTTCGGCTGGGACAAGCGCAACCCGGAACCACGCAGCATGCGTGAAGGCCGGCAACTGGTCGGCTGGGGCATGGCTGGCGGCGTGTGGGAAGCCATGCAGCAGAAGGCTAGCGCCCGAGCCTCGTTGGACACGAGCGGCAAGCTGACCGTCAGCAGCGCCACCACGGACATCGGCACGGGGACCTACACGGTCATGACCCAGATCGCCGCCGAGGCGTCAGGCGTTTCCCTTGAGGACGTCACGTTTGTCCTGGGGGATTCGTCGCTGCCCACTGCGCCGCTGCAGGGCGGTTCGTTCACCGTCTCGTCGGTGGGCAGCGCCGTGCAGCAGGCCTGTGAAGCGCTGAAGGAAAAACTCCTGGCCGTGGCCCGCCAGGCCTGTCCGGCCTTCGGTGGTGCGACCCTTGAGCAAGTGACGTTTGCCGATGGCCAACTGCGGCTGGGCGAAGCGAGCGTGGCGTTAGCGGAGTTGGCGCAAAAAAGTGGCGAGACGCCGTTGCAGGCCCAGGTCACCGCCGAGCCGGATGCAAAACGCCAGGCCTACGCCACGGCCACTCACTCGGCGGTGTTTGTCGAAGTGTGGGTGGATGAGGACTTGGGAACGGTGAGGGTCAACCGAGTGGTCAGCGCCATCGCCGCCGGCCGGGTCGTCAACCCGAAAACCGCCCGTAGCCAGATTCTCGGTGGCGTGGTGTGGGGCGTTGGCATGGCCCTGCACGAAGAAACCCTGACCGATCACGCCCTGGGGCGTCACATGAACCACAACCTGGCGGAGTATCACGTGCCGGTCAGCGCCGACATTGGTGACATCGAGGTGATTTTCGTCGAGGAACAGGACGCGATCGTCAATGCGCTCGGGTCCAAGGGCGTCGGCGAAATCGGCGTCGTCGGGGTGGCCGCGGCGGTGGCCAATGCGATTTACCACGCCACCGGCAAGCGGGTGCGGGACTTCCCCATCACCCTCGACAAGTTGCTCTAGTGGCCTGCACGAGTTAGCCCCACAGGCCACTAGGCTTTCGCTTCGTCCGCCGGTTCGTGCATCCGATCGCGGTTGGCCAGGGTCGGGAACAGCTTGATCCAGGTCCCGGTCACCAACAGCGTGCCGACACCGCCCATGACCACCGCCGGCACCGTGCCGAACCAGTGGGCGGTGAGGCCGGATTCGAACTCGCCCAGCTGGTTCGACGCGCCGATGAACAGCCCGTTCACCGCGCTGACCCGGCCGCGCATTTCATCCGGGGTTTCCAGTTGCACGAACGAGGCCCGGATCACCATGCTGATCATGTCTGCCGCGCCCAGCACCACCAGCACTGCGAGGGAAAACCAGAACGAGGTGGAGAGGCCGAAGGCAATGGTGGCGACGCCGAACACGCCCACCGCAGTGAACATCACCCGGCCGACCTTGCGTTCTACGGCAAACCGCGCCAGCCACAACGACATCAGCAAGGCCCCGACCGCCGGTGCCGAACGCAACAGGCCCAAGCCCCAAGGGCCGGTGAGCAGGATGTCCTTGGCGAACACTGGCAGCAGCGCCGTCGCGCCGCCGAGCAACACCGCGAACAGGTCCAGGGAGATCGCCCCGAGAATGTCCGGGCGGCTGCGAATGAAGCGAATCCCGGCCAGCAAAGAATCCAGAGTCGCTTTGCCTTTGTTCAGTGGCGTCTGCCGGGCGGGCAGGTTCAGCATCAGGCAGCAGGCGATGATGTAGAGCAGCACCGTCGGCCCATAGACCCAGACGCTGCCGAAGGCGTAGAGCAAGCCGCCGAGTGCCGGAGCGACGATGGTGGCTGATTGCTGGGCCGATTGCGCGGCGGCCACGGCGCGGGGAAACAGGCCCGCCGGCACGATGCTTGGCAGCAACGCCTGGGTGGTCGGCATTTCGAAGGAGCGAGCGGCGCCCAGCAGGAAGGCGAGGATGAAGATCATCTCCCGCGTGACGTTGTCGGTGGCGCTGCCAACCGCCAGCGCCAGGGCAATCATGGCCTGCAATGACTGGCAAATGGCCGCGACCTTGCGCCGGTCATAGCGGTCCGCCACATGCCCGGTGTGGAGCATGAACAGCACGCGCGGGGCAAACTCCACCAACCCCACCAGGCCCAGGTCCAGGACGTTGCCGGTCAGTTGATAGAGGTTCCAGCCGATGGCCACGGTGAGCATCTGGAAGCCGCTGGCGGTGAATATCCGGGCCAGCCAGAAGGCGATGAAGGGACGATGGTGACGGAGCAGCAGCGGCGCTTGGCTGGGCATCTATGACGGGTCCGGTGAGGAAGGCCATGAGATTATCGCCGAGGTGTAACTGGAAATTACGCCCGCTGAAAAAAATAGTTAGCCAAGCATCTGTTTGGCGCGACGCGCGATTCCTGTGAAGAGGGGATTTGTTGTGGCGAGGGGATTTATCCCCGTTCGAGTGCGTAGCGCTCGCCAATTGGATTCTGGCTGAAATGGGTGGGTCTGCTTCGCAGCCCAGCGGGGATAAATCCCCTCGCCACAAAAAAATCCATTGGCGTCAACTCCTGAGACAACCTGTCACGCGACAAAAGACCACGCCGTCCATCGGCAATATTGCGACTACTCTTTGAGCATTGCTTGATCCAGATCAATACCCTTCGGGGCGTTGGGCTGGCGGCCATCCGGCCAGAGTCCTGCGTTGTGACGGTTATAAAAAGAACGATTTGAAAAGCATCGCACTCCATATCCCTGGGGGTTGGTGCCAGCCCGCCCGCAGCCGGTTTTACCTGACAGAGGAAGACTTATGTTCGGTTTGGAGGCGCTTGATCTCGCCCGAATCCAGTTCGCGTTCACGATCTCGTTCCACATCCTGTTCCCGGCCATCACCATCGGCCTGGCGAGTTACCTGGCGGTGCTCGAGGGGCTGTGGCTCAAGACCCGCGATGACACCTACCGCGACCTGTACCACTTCTGGTCGAAAATCTTTGCCGTCAACTTCGGCATGGGGGTGGTGTCCGGGTTGGTCATGGCCTATCAGTTCGGGACCAACTGGAGCCGCTTTTCGGACTTCGCCGGTGCGGTGACCGGCCCCTTGCTGACCTACGAGGTGCTCACGGCGTTCTTCCTCGAAGCGGGTTTCCTGGGGGTGATGTTGTTTGGCTGGAACCGCGTCGGTCGCGGCCTGCATTTCTTTTCCACGGTTATGGTGGCGATCGGCACCCTGATCTCGACCTTCTGGATCCTGTCTTCCAACAGCTGGATGCAGACCCCCCAGGGCTACGAAATCATCGACGGCCGGGTGATCCCGGTGGATTGGGTGGCGGTGGTGTTCAACCCCTCGTTTCCTTATCGATTGCTGCATATGTCCACCGCGGCGTTTGTCGCCACGGCGTTCTTCGTCGGCTCGTCGGCGGCCTGGCATTTGCTGCGCGGCCGCGATAACCCGGCCATCCGTCGGATGCTGTCGATGGCGATGTGGATGGCCTTGCTGGTGGCGCCGATACAAGCGGTCATCGGCGACTTCCATGGCCTGAACACCCTCAAGCACCAACCGGCGAAAATCGCCGCTATCGAGGGCCACTGGGAAAACGTCGGCAATGAACCGACCCCGCTGATCCTGTTCGGCTGGCCCGACATGCAAGCGGAAAAAACCAAGTACGCCGTGGAAATCCCTTACCTGGGCAGCCTGATCCTGACCCACAGCCTGGACAAGCAGGTGCCGGCCCTCAAGGAGTTCCCGCCTGAGGACCGACCGAACTCGACCATTGTGTTCTGGTCGTTCCGGGTCATGGTCGGCCTCGGGTTGCTGATGATTTTCACTGGGTTGTGCAGCCTGTGGCTGCGGCGCAAGGATCGGATCTATCAATCCCGACCGTTCCTCTACATGGTGCTGTGGATGGGACCGTCCGGCCTGGTGGCGATCCTGGCCGGCTGGTTTACCACGGAGATCGGCCGCCAGCCCTGGGTGGTCTATGGCTTGATGCGCACGGCCGATGCTTCGTCCGGCCACAGCTTCGCGCAGATGAGCATCACCCTGGTGCTGTTCGTCGTGGTGTATTTCGCGCTGTTCGGCGCAGGTTTGAGCTACATGATGCGCCTGGTGCGCAAGGGGCCGGAGGCCCACGAAGCCGAGCCGAGCGATGGTGGCCCAGGCCAGAAACGTACGCCGGCCCGGCCATTGTCGGCCGCCGACGACGGCGACGATGTGGACCACAACGACCGCTCGAACAAGGGGAATTGAGTCATGGGTATTGATCTTCCGCTGATCTGGGCCGTGGTCATCATCTTCGGCATCATGATGTACGTGATCATGGACGGTTTCGACTTGGGGATTGGCATCCTCTTCCCCTTCGTCAAGGGCGAGCGCGACCGTGACGTCATGATGAACACCGTGGCACCGGTCTGGGACGGTAACGAAACCTGGCTGGTGCTGGGCGGTGCCGGGCTGTTCGGGGCGTTTCCGCTGGCCTACTCGGTGGTGCTTTCGGCGCTGTACCTGCCGTTGATCCTGATGCTCATCGGCCTGATCTTCCGTGGCGTGGCCTTCGAGTTCCGCTTCAAGGCCAAGGCTGAGAAGCGCCACCTCTGGGACAAGGCGTTCATTGGCGGTTCGCTGACGGCCACTTTCTTCCAGGGCGTGGCGCTGGGGGCGTTCATCGACGGCTTTGAAGTGGTCAATCGCCAGTTCGCCGGCGGTTCCCTGGACTGGTTCACGCCATTCACGGTGTTCTGTGGCTTGGCGTTGATCGCGGCCTACGCGTTGCTCGGTTGCACCTGGCTGATCATGAAGACCGAAGGCAAGTTGCAAGAGCAGATGCATGACCTGGCCCGGCCGCTGGCGTTCGTGGTGCTGGCCGTGATCGGTATCGTCAGCATCTGGACGCCGCTGGCCCACGCGGACATCGCGGCCCGCTGGTTCACATTGCCGAACCTGTTCTGGTTCCTGCCGGTGCCGATCCTGGTGCTGGTGACCATGTACGGTTTGTTCCGCGCGGTGGCCCGCAATGCCAACTACACGCCCTTCATCCTGACCCTGGTGCTGATATTCCTCGGCTACAGCGGCTTGGGCATCAGCCTGTGGCCGAACATCGTGCCGCCGTCCATCTCGATCTGGGACGCCTCGTCACCGCCCCAGAGCCAAGGCTTCATGCTGGTGGGCACGCTGTTCATCATTCCGTTGATCCTCGTGTACACCTTCTGGAGCTACTACGTGTTCCGCGGCAAGGTGACCCACGACGACGGCTACCATTGAGGGCGTCGAGCATGGCCAAACCTGACTTGAAAGACATCGAGGCCGCCGAGCGCAAGCCTCTCTGGCAGCGGCTCGGCTGGCTGGCGTTGATCTGGGCTGGCAGTGTGCTGGCGTTGTTCGTCGTCGCCAGCCTGATGCGGATGTTCATGAATGCCGCGGGGCTGACCACCCACTGATTTCCCTGCGGGAGCGAGCTTCGTTCCCGCAGCGGACGGTCTATTTGCGAGCCTTGAGAATGACGAACTTCGGCGTGGCGGCCACTTGCTCGACGCCTCGGAACAACCGCGCCAGTTTGCTGTGGTAGCCCAGGTGCCGGTTGCCGACGATGTACAGGGCGCCGCCCACCACCAACGCTTCGCGAGCCTGCTGAAACATCCGCCAGGCGAGGAAGTCGCCCACCACTTGCTGCTGGTGGAAGGGCGGGTTGCACAACACCACGTCCAGTGACTGCGCTTCTTGCCCGGCCAGGCCATCGCCGGGCCGGATCGTCACTTCACGTTCACCGAGGGCCGCACGCCAGTTCTCGGCGGCCGATTGCACGGCCATGTACGACTCATCCACCAGGGTGTAGCGGGCCTCGGGGTTTTGCAGGGCACTGGCGATGGCCAGTACACCGTTGCCGCAGCCCAGGTCCGCGACCCGGGCCGTGCCGAGGTTTTTCGGCAGATGTGGCAGGAACGCGCGCGTGCCGATGTCCAGGCCTTCGCGGCAGAACACGTTGGCATGGTTGAGCAGTTCGATCTTCGGCTCGTCCAGCCAGTAGCGCGTGGGGTAGGGTGACACGACCGGCGTACTGTTGGGGGAAGAGGCGCTGGGCGGTGTGGCGATCAACAGCCGCGCTTTTTTCACTGCCAGGGAGGCCTGCACCGGGCCGATGTAACGCTCCAGCAAATCGCCGGCGGCCCGGGGCAGGTGCTTGATCATGGCCCCGGCAATCACCTGGGCGCCCGGCGCCAGTTGGCCTTGCAGGCGAATCAGTTGTTCCTCCAGCAGGGCCAGGGTTTTCGGTACTTTGATCAGGACGCGATCGAACGGGCCGGCCAACGCTTCGCTGGCGGGCAATGTTGGTACGGCATCGAAGGGCCGGCCATTGCGCACCAGGTTTTTCTCCAGTGCCTGCAGTGCCAGGAAAGAATCACCGCTGCTGGTCACCAGGGCGTTGCCGGCCAGGCTGGCAGCCAGGGCGCCGAAGCCGTCATTGAGCACCAGGACCCGAGTCTGCGCGGCCGGTTGTTGTTCGGCCAGATACGCGAGCAGGTATTCATCGGCCGCATCGAAGGCTTGCAGCGGTTCGTTCTGCTGTTCGGGTTGGCGGATCAGATCGAGTTGGGCGAAAGGACTGTCGAGCAGGGGCATGGCTGGGGACTCTGGAAATCAACGAATGTCCCGCTGCCTGGAGGTAGGTGTCTGTGCGGGACCGCCTGAATGAACTGCGCCGCGCGTAAAAAGCGGCATCATTCAAGAGGGACCGTAAATGGTACGTTTTTTTGTTGCACATTACTCGCGGGTTTTTCAGCTCGGCAGTGCCGTGCCACGGGTCAGATCACATGGATCTGGGCAGCCTTGGCCACCGCTGAAATTTTATTGCTGACGTTCAGTTTTCGCATGCAACTGCACACATGGAAATTCACGGTTCGTTCGGAAAGGCAGAGAATCCTGCCCACTTCCGAAGCCGTCTTGCCTTCGGCTGACCACCTCAGTACTTCGATTTCTCTCGGCGACAAGTGATAGTTCTGCTTGACTACGATGGCGTCAGACAGTTTTTTACTGGCGAGTGCATGCAGCTTTTGACTGGCGAAGATGGCGTAGCCGAGATTGCCATAGTGTTCCTCGATATCAATGGGACAATGGGTTCGTGCAAGACTGAACAGACTGCACTGTGTCCCTTGGTCGTCATGAACGGCCTGGGTCCAGCCGTACTTGAGTCCCTGTCGATTAAGTTCTCGCCATAACTTGGGGGCCTGAGCGAAAACAGTCTCATCCCACAGGATCGGGAGCGGTGATTGATTGCAATGTGCTACTAATGGATCGCTAGACGCATAACCGTTTTGTTCATAAAGCCGGTCCCATCCATAAGGGTAGTTATTCAGGTTCACCTTGCTGGTGTGTTTGTCGGGGCTTCCGAGATAGGCTGCAAATGCGCAATATTCAAATCCCTGATTGTTAAAGAAATTCAGTACCAGACGATAGGCCGTCTGCAGGTCTTTTTCACAGGATAACTTCCTCAGTAACAAGTCCTTCCACCTGTCCATCGCTCTCTCCTGGGTTTGATTCGTCCATGCGGATCCAATCCATGATGCGAATTTTTAGTGTAGGACTATTCCTAATTTGTAGTGGGTTTTTTTTAATTTTCTTACGTTTATAAGTGTTTAGGTAAATAAACTTTTGTTTGGTTGGGTTTACGTCCCTGTAACTTTGTACAAGTTTGGTGAAGGATTTAGAGAACGAAGGCGACGACTATGACTAAAGTGCCATTACCTGCCGTCGGTGGTGAAGACGCTCACTTTGCGGGACACTGCACGTCTTGTCCCCTGGGAGTGGCTCATGACCGACAGTGCAGAGAAGTTCACCCGCCAAACCTTGCTCGATGTCCAGCCAGTGACGTCTCATTTGTTTACGTTACGCACGACCCGGGATCGCGGCTTTCGCTTCCGGGCGGGTCAGTTCGCCCGGCTGGGCGTCGCCAAGGCGGACGGCACCACCGTCTGGCGGGCGTACTCCATGGTGTCGTCGCCCTTCGACGAGTTCCTCGAATTCTTTTCCATCGTGGTGCCCGATGGCGAGTTCACCAGCGAACTCAGCCGCTTGCAGCCGGGTGACGAACTGTTGGTGGATCGCCAGGCCTTTGGCTACCTGACGCTGGACCGCTTCGTCGATGGCCGGGATTTGTGGTTGCTGTCCACGGGGACGGGCGTGGCGCCGTTTCTTTCGATCCTCCAGGATTTCGAGGCCTGGGAAAAATTCGAGCGGATCATCCTGGTGTACAGCGTGCGTGAGGCGCGGGAATTGGCGTATCAGGACCTGATCAAGGAGCTGCCCCAGCGCGACTACCTGGCCGAGTACGCTCACAAGTTTCGTTTCATTGCGACTGTCACCCGTGAGCAGCATCCGGGGGCGCTCAATGGGCGCATCACCACGTTGATCGACAACGGCGACCTGGAGCACGCGGCCGGTGTAGCGCTGACACCGGAGCATTCGCGGGTGATGCTGTGTGGCAACCCGCAAATGATCGACGACACGCGCAAGTTGCTCAAGGCCAGGGGCCTGCAACTGAGCCTGACCCGTCGTCCGGGCCAGGTGGCGGTGGAAAACTACTGGTAGGCTCAGGGCCGCTCGTTCTGAGCCTTGAGCAGGTCGCGAATCTCACTCAGCAGCAGCTCTTCCTTGGTCGGAACCGGAGGGGCGCTGGGGGCTACGGCTTCTTCACGCTTGAGGCGGTTGATGGCCTTGACGCCCATGAAAATGGCGAACGCCACGATGATGAAGTCGATGGTGCTCTGGATGAATTTACCGTAGGCCAGTACCACGGCAGGCGCATCACCCTGGGCGGCCTTGAGGGTGATGGCCAGGTCACTGAAGTCCACGCCCCCGATCAGCAGGCCGATTGGCGGCATGACCACGTCGCCCACGAATGACGAAACGATTTTGCCGAAAGCGGCACCGATGATGATCCCGACGGCCATGTCGACGACATTGCCTTTGACCGCGAAGGCCTTGAACTCGCTTAGCACGCCCATGAGTTATTCCTTGTAACGGATGAAAGATGAGTGGCAGTGTAAATCAGCCCAACGAGTCCTGCTCGAAACGCCTGCTTACAAAGCTTCAGTTATCGACCGGGGCTCGGATGAAAAGTTTACAAAGTGCCATCAATCGCGCGCGATACGCGGTTTCTGTCGGGGGCCCTATAACGTTTTTTCTATCGGCACGGTACGGCATTTCTATTTAGGTTTTTCTTTTCCCGGCACTAGCCTCTGGATGGCGCACATGGATGCGCTCTATAACATCAGAGGAACATGCCTATGAACACTTCCCTCGGCCACGGGGCTTATTCCCATCGCCGCGCTCTTTTTGTGCTGACCGCGAGCCTTCTATCCTTGTCTGTCAACGCAGCCACCCTGACCCGGGACAACGGTGCGGCGGTCGGCGATAACCAGAATTCGCAGACGGCAGGTCCCAACGGTCCGACCCTGCTGCAAGACGTGCAGTTGATCCAGAAGCTCCAGCGCTTCGATCGTGAACGCATCCCCGAGCGCGTGGTACATGCCCGTGGTACCGGTGCCCATGGCACATTCACGGTGTCCGACGATCTCAGCGACCTGACCAAGGCCAAGGTCTTCGCCGCAGGCCAGGTCACCCCGGTGTTCGTGCGTTTTTCGGCCGTGGTGCACGGTAATCATTCGCCGGAAACCCTGCGCGACCCCCGTGGCTTCGCCACGAAGTTCTACACCGCCGACGGTAACTGGGACTTGGTGGGCAACAACTTCCCGACTTTCTTCATTCGCGATGCCATCAAGTTTCCGGACATGGTCCACGCGTTCAAACCCGACCCGCGGACCAACCTGGACGATGATTCGCGCCGTTTCGATTTCTTCTCCCATGTTCCGGAGTCGACCCGTACCCTGACCGAGTTGTATTCCAACTCCGGTACACCGGCCAGTTACCGCGAAATGGACGGCAACGGTGTACATGCCTACAAGCTGATTAACGCCAAGGGTGAAATTCACTACGTGAAGTTTCATTGGAAAAGTTTGCAGGGCTTGAAAAATCTCGATCCGAAAGAAGTTGTGAAAGTTCAGGGTCAAGATTACAGCCATATGACCAATGACCTGGTGAGCCATATTAATAAGGGCGACTTCCCGAAGTGGGACTTGTACGTCCAGGTGCTCAATCCACAAGACCTTGCCAAGTTCGACTTCGACCCATTGGATGCGACCAAGATCTGGCCCGGCGTGCCTGAGCGCAAGGTCGGGCAAATGGTCTTGAACCGCAATCCGGCGAATGTTTTCCAGGAAACCGAGCAGGTGGCGATGGCGCCAGCGAATCTGGTGCCAGGCATCGAGCCTTCCGAGGACCGTTTGCTCCAGGGACGGGTGTTTTCCTATGCCGATACGCAGATGTACCGCCTAGGCGCCAATGCCCTGCAATTGCCGATCAATGCCCCCAAGGTGCCGGTGAACAATGGTAACCAGGACGGTGCGATGAACCCAGGCAGCACCAGCACTGGCGTGAACTACCAGCCGAGTCGCCTGATGCCTCGTGAAGAACCGCAGGCGGCACGCTACAGCCAGGCCGCGCTGAGTGGCAGCACCCAGCAAGCGAAAATCCAGCGCGAGCAGAACTTCAAGCAGGCCGGTGATTTGTATCGTTCGTTCAGCAAGAAAGAACGTGATGACCTGATCGAAAGCTTTGGTGGCTCTTTGGCGACCACTGATGACGAGAGCAAGCACATCATCCTGTCGTTCCTCTACAAGGCCGATCCTGAATACGGCACTGGGGTGGCCCGTGTCGCCAAAGGTGACTTGGCCCGGGTCAAGGCTCTGGCGGAAAAACTGAGCGACTGATCCACCTGTGGGAGCGAGCTTGCTCGCGATGCAGGCGACTCGGTCTGGCTGTGCACCGCAGCGTCTGCATCGCGAGCAAGCTCGCTCCCACAGCCTTGAGTCATGGGGAGACGTCATGATGGGTAAATTCTTTTTGTCGATGCTTGCGACCTGGTCACTGAGCGTACTGGCCGATCAGCCAGTGCCCACTGAGCCGGCTGCGGTCCAGGAACAGCTGCAAAACTATTATTTCGACGCCGCTCGCCGCGGCGATGTGCCGATGCTCGATACGTTTATCGAGGCCGGTTATTCGCTGGATACCCGGGATGAGAAGGGCTACACCGCGCTGATTCTGGCGGCTTATCACGGCCACGGTCCGGCGGTGGAGCGGTTGCTGGCCGCGGGGGCCGATGCCTGTGCCCAGGACAAACGCGGCAATACGGCGCTGATGGGGGCCATTTTCAAGGGCGAAGTGCAGATTGCCCGTCGCTTGCTGTCCACCGATTGCAGCCCGGACCAACGCAACGGTGCCGGACAGACCGCCGCGATGTATGCCGGGCTGTTCAAGCGTGGCGAGTTGCTCGACGCCTTGAAGGCCAAGGGGGCGGATCTGCAGGCCCAGGACCCATTGGGTAATACCGCAATGGATCTGTCCAAGGGCGAAATCAGAATGCCGGCCCCGCGCTAGCCGCTGCCTGGGCTATCATCGCGGTTTTTACCCCGGAGTTCAGATGGCCAAGGCAAAGCGCATGTACGGCTGCACCGAGTGCGGCTCGACCTTTCCCAAATGGGCCGGCCAATGCAGCGAATGCGGGGCCTGGAACACCCTGACCGAAACCATGGTGGAAAGCGGCGGCGCGGCGGCCCCCACCGGGCGCACGGGCTGGGCCGGTCAGCAGGCGCAGATCAAGACCCTGGCCGAAGTCAGCGTTGAAGAAATCCCGCGATTTTCCACCGCGTCCGGTGAACTGGACCGGGTGCTGGGCGGCGGCCTGGTGGACGGTTCGGTGGTGCTGATCGGTGGAGACCCGGGCATCGGCAAATCCACCATCCTGCTGCAAACCTTGTGCAACCTCGCCACCCGCATGCCGGCGCTGTACGTCACTGGCGAAGAGTCCCAGCAACAGGTCGCCATGCGCGCCCGGCGCCTGGGCTTGCCCCAGGACCAGTTGCGGGTCATGACCGAGACCTGCATCGAAACCATCATCGCCACGGCGCGCGTGGAAAAGCCCAAGGTGATGGTGATCGACTCGATCCAGACCATTTTCACCGAACAGCTGCAGTCGGCCCCGGGCGGCGTGTCCCAGGTGCGTGAAAGCGCGGCGTTGCTGGTGCGCTACGCCAAGCAGAGCGGCACGGCGATTTTCCTGGTGGGCCACGTCACCAAGGAAGGTGCGTTGGCGGGACCGCGGGTGTTGGAGCACATGGTCGATACCGTGTTGTACTTCGAAGGCGAGTCCGATGGCCGCCTGCGTTTGCTCCGGGCGGTGAAGAACCGCTTTGGTGCCGTCAATGAATTGGGCGTGTTCGGCATGACCGACAGGGGCCTGAAAGAAGTCTCGAACCCTTCGGCGATCTTTCTGACGCGTGCCCAGGAAGAAGTCCCGGGCAGTGTGGTCATGGCGACGTGGGAAGGGACCCGGCCGATGTTGGTGGAAGTGCAGGCGCTGGTGGATGACAGCCACTTGGCGAACCCACGGCGGGTCACCCTGGGCCTGGATCAGAATCGGCTGGCCATGCTGCTGGCAGTGTTGCATCGACACGGCGGGATTCCGACTCACGACCAGGACGTGTTCCTCAACGTCGTGGGCGGGGTCAAGGTACTGGAGACCGCGTCCGACCTGGCGTTGATGGCGGCGGTCATGTCCAGTCTGCGCAACCGGCCGCTGCCCCATGATTTGCTGGTGTTTGGCGAAGTGGGGTTGTCGGGGGAAGTGCGACCGGTGCCCAGCGGGCAGGAGCGGCTCAAGGAAGCGGCCAAGCACGGTTTCAAACGCGCCATCGTGCCCAAGGGCAACGCGCCGAAGGAAGCGCCGCCGGGGTTGCAGATTATCGCAGTGACCCGTCTGGAACAGGCGTTGGATGCGCTGTTCGAATAACCCTAAAGGCTGACAAGGCCCTTTGTGGAGAATGGATTTATCTGTGGCGAGGGGATTTATCCCCGTTGGGCTGCGCAGCAGCCCTAAAACCTAACAACTCGGTGTGTCAGGTCGATTGTCGTCGCTTGTTTGGGGACTGCTGCGCAGCCCAGTGGGGATAAATCCCCTCGCCACAAGGGATCGGCGTTGATTCAGATATGGATCAACGCCGCCAATTCCCGCTCCAGCTCGTCATGGTCGCCCAGGTTCAGCTCTATCAATCGGCGCAGGTGTGCGATGGATGCCAGGTCGATATGCTTGCAGACGAAGCCTAGGTGACCATGGTCATCATGGGCCAGGCGAATTTTCATTTTGATCTCGGCATCGGGACTCAAATGGATATCGGCCATGAAGGAATGTTCGGGGTCGCCAAGCCAGGGTTCGGGTTTCTTGATCAGCAATCCCTTGAGGGACAGGTCCAGCAGTTCCACCGACCAGATATAGGGGCCTTGGCTCAGCTCGGTCCTGGCATGGAAATCAACTCGTACGAAGCGGCGACGTTCGCTCATGACGCATCCCTCTGAAGATTCATTGACTATAGACCCAACTGACGGGGCATCGTCACCGTTCGGCAACAGACAGACGAATGTCGAGTATGGCCTTTGCCCGGGTTAGCGCTAAACTCCAATGGCTATCTTTCTTGTCCACCCTGGCTGGAATATAAAAATGAAAAACAATAATAGCCTGCTGCGCCATCTGCCCTGGCTCCTGCTGGCCGTCGTAGGCGCGTGCGCCCTGGGCGTCGTGGCCTTGCGCCGAGGCGAGGCGATCAACGCCTTGTGGATCGTCGTCGCCGCCGTGGCCATCTACCTGGTCGCCTACCGCTACTACAGCCTCTTCATCGCCAACAACGTGATGCAACTCGATGCGCGCCGGGCCACTCCCGCCGTGCTCAACAACGATGGCCTGGACTACGTCCCGACCAACAAGCACATCCTCTTCGGCCACCACTTCGCGGCCATTGCCGGTGCGGGGCCGCTGGTCGGGCCGGTGCTGGCGGCGCAGATGGGCTACCTGCCCGGCACGCTCTGGCTGATCGCCGGCGTGGTGCTGGCTGGTGCGGTGCAGGACTTCATGGTCCTGTTCCTGTCCACCCGCCGCAACGGTCGCTCCCTGGGCGACATGGTGCGCGAGGAAATGGGCCGCATCCCCGGCACCATCGCGCTGTTCGGCTGCTTCCTGATCATGATCATCATCCTCGCGGTGCTGGCGCTGATCGTGGTCAAGGCCCTGGCCGAGAGCCCGTGGGGCATCTTCACGGTAATGGCAACCATCCCGATCGCGATGTTCATGGGCATTTACATGCGCTACATCCGCCCGGGCCGCATCGGTGAGATCTCGCTCATCGGCGTGCTGTTGCTGCTGGGTTCGATCTGGCTGGGCGGGCAAATCGCCGCCGACCCGGTCTGGGCCAAGGCTTTCACCTTCACCGGGATCCAGATCACCTGGATGCTGATCGGCTACGGTTTCGTCGCGGCGGTGCTGCCGGTGTGGCTGATCCTGGCGCCGCGGGACTACCTGTCGACCTTCCTCAAGATCGGCACCATCGTCGCCCTGGCGATCGGCATCCTGGTCACCATGCCCGAGCTGAAAATGCCGGCGCTGACCCAGTTCACCGACGGCACCGGGCCGGTGTGGAAGGGCGGGCTGTTCCCGTTCCTGTTCATCACCATTGCCTGCGGCGCGGTCTCGGGCTTCCATGCACTGATCTCCTCGGGCACCACGCCCAAGCTTCTGGATA
>NZ_FOVS01000069.1:0-6299 GCF_900115235.1 Pseudomonas sp. NFACC24-1 | reverse complement strand
CTGGCGGCCAACCAAGCGTTGATGACGGTCTACTTGATGAAGGCTGAACTCAAAACACTCTGGACCCCGAGTACTGCCTGGGGTTGGCGATCGGCCTGGAAGCAATGGCTGCGCCATGCGCATGAAAGCGAAATACCAGCTCTGATCCAGTTCGCCAAACGGCTAAAGGGTTACTGGCGGGGCATCGTGAGCCGGGTTCGCTGGCCGATGCACACCGGTCAGTTGGAAGGAATAAACAATCGAATAAAGGTCATCAAGCGGATGGCGTACGGTTACCGGGATAGCGAATTCTTTTTCATGAAGATCAAGAGCGTCTTTCCCGGTAATCCGTGAAGAACCCTTTTTTCGCGCCTGGCTTTTCAAGCCGAGAGGGCTCTGGCGGGAAGTTTTCTCGTTGGCCGTGATCAAAGGCTGGAGTTCACACTTCCGCTGGCCTGGAGCGCTCGACCGATATTCTTCGCTGCTGCCATCGTCAATGACAGCGCTCGGCGTTCGAGTTCTTCAATGGAGCATCGCACTGCTGGCGCTGCGATACTGATTGCCCCAACAGGATAGCCGTCGATATCCAGCACCGGAACGGCCAGGATTCGAAGGCCTTCGGCGAACAGCGAATCAGTAATCAAGTACCCGTCCTTTCGAATTTGCTCCAATACCTCGGAAAGCGGCTTAGCGAGCGTCTTGCTGATGAAGGGCGTGGCTGAAGAACGCGCCTCGATACGCGCCACTTCTTGCTCGGACAGAAATGCCAGGATCGATTGACCAATCGCTGTCTGACAAGCCGGGACGGTCGTCCCGATACGAATATCCACCCCAAGCCGCGTAATGCCGGCCCTCACACGTTCCAGATACAGCACGTCTGCGCCCTGCAGAACGGCGAAACTGGCCGCTTCACTGGTTTCGCTGACGAGCCCCCTCAACACAGGACGGACCAGACTGCGCAGGTCTGTATGGGCAATTGCATGAAAGCCCAAATTGAGGATCTTGAGTGTTAAGGAAAATCGCTTGCTTTCGGGTATTCGTGAGACGTACCCGAGATCTACCAGCGTATTCAGCATGCGGTAGGTGGTACCTGGATCGAGATCGGCTTTTTCAGCGATCTGGCTCAACGTGAGCTCATCGCTTTCCGCAGTGAAGGCTTCCAGAACGCGGAATCCCTTGGCCAGTGACTGAACAGTGCTGCGTTGATTTTTATCTTCGTCAGCGGCGTTCGAGGTTTGGTTTTTTACCGGGGTGCGTGGAGCCATGCTCGATTTCTACCTGATGTGATTTTGTTTTTCGGAATGCGAAAAAAATATCAAAGAAGGATAGCACTCGAAGAAGGTTTGTCCCACCTCGGATTCAGGCTGCCTGAGGAAGGCATGAAAAAAAAATAATGACGAACGGAGCCCAAAAAAAGGTTGGGCTCCGAAGAACAGTGGTGGTACTGTATTTGAAAAGAAGAAAAAATTTTCGCAATCCGAAAAATAAAAAGGTGCGAATAGAAATGAAAGCCACTGCTCAGCAATATGCCCGCTCCGCTGGTGCCAGATTCCATGATCAAGGCTCTCGTGTTGAAGCTGGTCTCTCTGTGATCCGCTCATGGGGGGCGCCCGTTGCGATAGGTTCGTATCCTCGGCCCACTCTCATTTGCGCTCAATTCAACAACGCGGCCTCCCTTGATGAAGCGCGTTACTTCGATCATGCCGATATTGTGCACTGGAAGCTTTTAACGCCCCCCTTGAGTCACCCTTTCAATTCATCATTTAAACAACTTTACGGCCATTTCCACTGCCGGCGTGGTTTCGTCTATCAAGTGGGCGTTTCCGAAAAACTGATGATCTAGTAATAAACATTGGGCTGGCGCTGACCAGCTCAAACGGCTACGCCATTGCACTGTGTTCCTCACTGCGAGCTTCGTTCGCCCCGAATAACGCAAACAATAATAAAAGGAAGAGCCATGTTGATGCAGAAAGTTGAAACTGAGCCCTCGCCAGAGAAGATAAATAGCCAAGCGAATATTAGTGCTCGCCTAGAACGGCTTCCCATTACCAGGCAAGTGTTTTGGGCCAGGAATATTATCGGCGCCGCAACATTTTTTGATGGTTACACAGTCATTGCCATCGCCTACGCGATGCCGGTTCTGGCTAAGGAGTGGAGTCTTAGCGGCACGCAGATCGGCATGATCCTTTCTGCCGGTTATTTGGGACAGCTGTTCGGTGCTTTGATCTTTGGATGGCTGGCCGAAAGAATCGGACGCATGAGGGTCCTGACATTCACCATTTTGCTGTTTGTTTCGATGGACGTGGCCTGCCTGTTTGCGTCCAGCGCCGCGATGATGATCGCTTTCAGGTTCATACAGGGCATCGGTACGGGAGGTGAAGTACCGGTGGCAAGCGCATATATCAATGAGCTGATTGGATCTAAGAAACGAGGGCGATTCTTTCTCTTATATGAAGTCATGTTTCTGCTGGGCCTGGTAGGGGCCGGGATTATCGGCTACTTCCTCGTACCGATGTACGGCTGGAAAGCGATGTTCGCGGTAGGCTTGGTCCCTGCGATACTGTTGATCCCGCTTCGCTTCTTCCTGTTTGAATCGCCGCGCTGGCTGGCGTCCAAGGGTCGTCTGGACGAGGCTGACCGGATTGTCACTCGCCTCGAACACAGCGCTGTTAAAGCCGGCAAGACGCTGCAACCTGCAGTCGAAGTCCCGCAAATGCATGGGATAAATAACAAAGGCGGCTGGAGAGAGCTTTTCAAAGGCATCTATTTCAAGCGCTCACTCGTTATTTGGGCAATGTGGTTTGGCTCCTATATGGTCGCTAACGGACTTATTACCTGGTTGCCGACGCTCTATCGTCAACATTTTCATCTGCCACTCGAAACCAGCCTGGCCTATGGCTTCATGACCTCAGCCGCAGGTGTTGTTGCCGCCGTGATATGTGCGTTGCTGATTGATAAAGTGGGCCGACGTCGCTGGTATATGGGCGCCTTGTTCCTCGCAGCCATACCGCTGGCAATATTGGCAACGACAGGTGCAACTGCGCCGATCAAGATATTGGTGCTGGCAGGACTGGGATATGCATTTGTCCAGACAGTGACGTTCTCACTCTACCTTTATTCGGCGGAACTTTATCCTACTCGTCTAAGAGCCTTAGGTACGGGTGTAGGCAGTGCTTGGCTAAGATTGGGTTCAGCACTGGGACCGATCATTGTAGGCTACACCGTTTCTGGCTTGGGTGTTCAATATGTGTTCGGCATCTTTGCGGTCGTCTTATTGATGACAGCAGTGATCACTGCTTCTTTCGCCATTGAAACCAAAGGCCGAATTCTGGAGGACCTTTCGCCATAATCTTCCACGCTAAATAGTTCAATCGACGGTACCTGACTCAGTAGTAAACCCAGAACACATCAGAGTGTGTTTTGCGCCCGCGCATGCGTTAGTTGCGAAACTTAACTAAACCAGAGGTAATGAAATGAGCACTAAAAACACTATCGACCTTAAAGGCCTCGTTCCTGCTCCTGTCACGCCGTTCACTCGTGATGGCGAGGTTGATTACGCAGCTATTCAGAAACTGGGTGCCTGGCTTGGCAGCTTTGAAGGTGTAAAAGGGTTGGTTGTTCTGGGCCACGCAGGTGAAGGCACCTTCCTGACCCAGGCAGAACAAGGGCGCGTCATCCAGGCTTTCAAGGAGTCGGTAGGCGGTCGTCTGCCAATCATCGCCGGCATCACGGGCGAAGGTACTCATGTTGCCGCTGAAGAGGCTAAGCGCGCCGTCGCCAATGGTGCTGCTGCCGGCCTGGTTTATCCCTCCCACGGCTGGCTGCGTTTCGGTTATCAGAAAGGCGCGGCTCAGGACCGCTATAAAGCGATCTATGAAGAAAGCGGTATGCCATTGATCCTGTTCCAGTACCCAGACGTGACCAAGGCGACCTACGACCTGGAAACTCAACTGGAAATTGCCCAGCAGCCTGGCGTGTTTGCCATGAAGAACGGTGTTCGCAACATGCGTCGTTGGGACACCGAAATCCCGGTCATCCGTCGTGAGGTTCCCGATCTGCAAATCCTGACCTGCCATGACGAATACTTGCTGCACACCATGTTTGACGTGGACGGCGCACTGGTCGGCTACGGCAGCCTGACTCCAGAGCCGCTGATCGAACTGATCGCCGCCGGCAAGCGTCGCGACTACCCGGCTGCTCGTGCCATTCACGACAAACTGCTGCCGGTCACTCGTAATGTCTACCACCGTGGTTCCCACATGGAGGGCACCGTGGCCCTGAAGCATGGCCTGGTTGCCCGTGGCATCCTGGATCATGCCACCGTCCGCTCCCCGCTGCTGCCGCTGGCCGAGGGTGCCGATAAGGAAATCGCTGACGCGCTGCGCAGCGCTGGCCTGATCTGATCCTGAGCCAAGCCGGCGCCGTGCTTTGAAGGCGCCGGCTTTCAGGTGAAGTACATACCAAGGGTTTGTTCATCAGGCCCTTGGCAACACTCGATTCGGATATTTCTCCACCTACGCTCGACGATCCGTTTTCCCGGGACAGCGGCATTTCGCCCGCTCGACTCGTGATGACAGCCCGACATTGCCCTTCAATAAAAACAACAGGGGACAGGTCTTGAACATTCACACTAATCGCGCAACTCGTGTGCTTTTCATTCCAGCGCTAGTTTTACCTTTCAATGCATTGGCTCAGGGTTTGGTGGATGACACCACCGCCACTCTGAACTTCAGGAACTTCTTTTTCGAGCGAAACTTCACTGCACCAGATGTTGCGCAAAGCCAGGCCCGTGAGTGGACGCAAGGTTTCATCTTCGACCTCAAATCCGGCTTTACCCAGGGGACTATGGGGTTTGGGGTTGACGTGCTTGGGAAATATGCAGTGAAGCTTGATGGCGGCTCAGGAAGGTATGGCGCGCTGCTGCTGCCAAAGGATGCTGATGGTGATCCTGCGGGAAGTTTCGGGAGACTTGGCGTTGCGGTTAAAGCGAAGCTCTCGAATACGGAATTAAAGGTCGGCGAATGGATGCCCAATTTCCCCATTGTCACCGTGGATGATTTCCGCGCATTGCCACAGACATTTCGTGGTGCCCAGATTGCCTCGCAAGAGATCAAAAACTGGTCTTTTTATGCAGGTGAGTTGAGCAAAACCAGCTTGCGCAACGACTCTTCCATGGAAGACCTTTCGTTTGGATCGGCTCGATCAGACGCCTTCGATTTTCTCGGTGCCGACTACCGTTCTACGTCCAAAAATACCACCGTAAGACTTTGGTCTGGCGAGTTGAAAGACATCTATGAACAGCACTACCTCGGACTGAACCAAAAATGGCCTCTGACTGAAAGGGTATCGGTTAACGCCAATCTAGGCTTTTTCTGGGGCAAAGACTCAGGAAGTGCGAAGGCAGGTCAATTGGATAACCGCACCGCTTCAGCTCTGTTGAGCCTCAACATCGCTGAGCATGCGATAAGCCTGGGGCTGCAAAATGTCTCGGGGGATACCGGTTGGATGCGCATCGGCGGGACCGGCGGTATCTATCTGGCCAACAACACCTTCAATCATGCGTTCGACAACCCCCGTGAACGTTCCTGGCAAGTGCGCTATGACCTCAATTTCGTAGGCTACGGCGTTCCCGGTTTGAGTTTCATGACGCGTTACGTTCATGGTGACAACGTGGAACTGAAAAATGTCGATGATGGTTCAGAGTGGGTACGAGAATCCGAGCTCGGCTATGTGGTTCAAAGCGGAACTCTCAAGTCTTTATCTGTTCGTTGGCGAAATTCCAGCGTTAGGCGAAATTACAATGCCAGTGATTACGATGAAAACCGCTTGATACTCAGCTACCCGTTAAACATTCTCTGAAAGGCAAGTGTCCGCGCATGGCGGAACCCTGACTGGACAGCACTTTCGGCAGCACCCGTTTAAAGGGTTCGTCCGGCAGCGAGGTGTTGAAAGGCTTGGGTACCGATGAAATCCTGCGCGGCCTGGCTGGTGAAGATGTGCTGCAAGGTAATCTCGCCAGCGACTTGCTCTCCGGCGGTGCGGGAAACGACGTATTCCGCTATGCCAGCGTGGCAGAGAGTTCGCACCGCTGACGGCAGTGACAGTGACAGTGACAGTGACAGTGACCGCATACTCGATTTCAATCCTGCCGAGGATCGCATCGACCTGTTAGCACAGCAGCCCCTGGCTTGGGCTCGAAAGCCGGCACGGTGCGCTGCTCAAGTGGCAGGCACTTCGGGGTTCCATTCGAATACGCCAACTCTGCCGTAGAACACAGCCGGCGCGTTGGCGTCGAGGCGCCGGTCGGGACACATGACCAG
>NZ_FOVS01000028.1:0-77480 GCF_900115235.1 Pseudomonas sp. NFACC24-1 | reverse complement strand
CCGGCCTCCCCACCTCACAGAGGTGGCGCAAAATTCAAGGTGCGAACTTAGACTTTTGCTGAGGAGGCCGTGATGAAATTCTGTGGCATAGATCTGCATTCGAACAACAGCGTTGTAGTGCTGGCCTTGGTCCTCACGCTGTTCTGCTGCGCTACCACGTCGAACCCGCCGAGGGGCGCGGGTGGCGATTGGCGGTCCTTCTATGTAGTGAATCATGGCCTGCATACCGGGTTGGTCATTGCGCGCCCCGATCTACTTCAGGTGCTTCCCGCACTGGCCGAAGCGTTCAGCGACGGCGACTTCGTTGAGTTCGGTTGGGGTGACGAGGATTTTTACCGAGCCCCACAGGCCACCTTGAGCCTCGCCCTGCGAGCCTTGTTCGGGTCGACGGCAACCGTGCTGCATGCGGTCAAGACTGACGGGGACCCCAGGCGGCGTTTCGCCGCAAGCGAGGTCATCGAAGTGCGGGTGACGGGGGACGGCTACCAACGACTGCTCGCGTTCGTGGCCGGGACCTTCACCCACTCAGCGACGGGCACCTTGGTGGTGCTCGGGCCTGGGCTGTATGGAGAGAGCCGGTTCTACCAGGCCGAGGGTAGCTATTCGCTGTTTTATACCTGCAATACCTGGGTCGCAGAGGCGCTGGCCGCGAGCAGTTGCCCAATGTCGCCTACGGCGGTGATTACGGCGGGGAACGTCATGTCGCAGTTACGCCGGGCGACAGCGGTCGGTGCATCCTGCTTGGCTGCCCGCTAGCCTGTGCCTGACGGTGGGTGTGTGTTTCAGTGATGCTGGCATCCAGTTCCAGTGAAGGTGACCCACCCAAAATCCTGTTTGCGAAATTGCATCCCACGTGTATCAGAAGTAAATCCGTCCCCTTATACGGTCCCCTTATACGACCCTTGGTAGCGACGAAACCTGGGCAGGATACAGTGCTGAGCCCCTACGATGCAGGGGCCACTTCGATCCAAATCTGTGTAAAAACGCAGACGCAATTTTGAAGGCATTTCTTGTGCGTTCGATCTGCAGCGTTCGGTAGTCAGGACCTAGTTTTTTTGTAGGAGCTCGCGTTTTTCACCGATTTTGTTGCTGAATCTACACGAAAGTGTTTTTACACAGGCTGGGCCAGAAGCAGACCATGGAAATGCAGCTAAGCTCTGTCAAAGGGCTAAATTTCTAATTCAGGCGTCCTATTTAGCTCGCATTCTGCATTGGGCATAGCACTCAATACAACGGGGATCTAAAGTTTGAGTAGCTGGTTTTGCCATTGAGCGTGCTGTAAATATTTCCAATTAACACAGTCGCGGCGGGGCTGTTATAGCTAGGACTGTAACTGAGGTCGGCAGAGCTCTTAATAAGTGGTCTTCTTTACAGGGGTGGTTTATGAGTAGAGACTTTGCTGCATGCAAGCAAATAGTCAAGAATCGCGGCACTGCGCCTGACGCCTTTCTCAACGAGTTGATAGATTGGGCGATAAGTGCGCCGGATGAGATTTTCTTACCAAATAGTGCTCATGATATTTACTCCAATGTTGTTTCCGACTTAGGGCCGTGGCGTGGGACAAAGCATCGAAAAGCTGTAATGCTAGAAGTGTTGAGAGTATTAGGTGGTTTTGAAAGTTCGTGGGATTGGAATGAAGGGGTAGACCGAAACAATCCAGAATCTAACACACCATGCACAGAGGAAGCTGGGATATTCCAGTGCTCTGGAAATTCAATGTCATTTGACCTTAGCTTAAAGCAATTACTGATATCAGTCTCTGGTAAATCTGACTGCGAGACCTTTCGACATGTGGCAAAAGATAATCACCAATTTGCTATTGAGTATTGCGCGAGGCTTATTCGCTTTACCGTGAACCATCACGGGCCGATAAAGCGTAAGGAAATCAATAAATGGCTCCGCAAGGATGCAGTCGAGGAGTTCGAAAGTTTTCTTTAGATGGTTCCTTGCTTAATTAGAATGGCGTTAATTAAGTTGGTGCGCATGTGTTTAAATGAAAGTAGGAGGACTTGCATGAAAGCACTAGTCCCGATTGGAACGTTGGTATTGATGCTGGCTGGATGCGGCACTGATTCTCTTTACTTTGGCACTTATACTCGTGTTGGAATAGACGCATCGAGCGATGGTGCTGGCATCGGCGCAAAAAACGTAGCGCTGAATATAGCTCCACCAAAGAAGGACGGCACAGCATTTGACGTGCTAGGAACATCTGATCTAGATATGTCATATACCGACGTTGTAATTCAAGAAGTGGTAGCCGTTGGCGATGCCGCCAAATGTGCAGCCATGAAAAATAAAGCATCTGGTGGCAACGTCGCAATTCAATCGCAAGATGCACAATCACCAGCAGTTGGCCCCATAATATTTGGCACATACAGCTCTTGGTCTTTCTTAGATCTAAGCTGGGGTGGCGCAACGGCAACTGGAATTAATTTTGGCTATAAGAGAGGGGTTGGGGTTAGGATTCCTATCGTCAACAACACTGTAGGCGCGGTGTATGCAAGCGTATCTGTGAACACTACTGACGGAGAAACAGTAGCGCCTAAAACCAATATAGAGGGAATCAGAAGTCGATATACTTTTGCGACGGGCTCGGCGGCTGTGATAAAGGCTGCGCAAGAGGCTAAGAGTCTTAACGGTGGCGACCAATCTTATGCAGGATGTCTTAACTAAATTTATTTTATATTGCGCAATTATGATGCAGGGAGCATGTTCGCTGCATTATATGGGTGACGATGGGGATGAATATCATGTCGGCTTTATGATGATGAGGTCGCACAATGACCTGAACACGACCACAACGAGCGCCCAAACGTTGGGGTTAACAATCGACCTCACAAGTGACAGTGGCGGCTTGAATGTTGGCTATCGAAACTTATCAAAGACCAAAATATATCCAGAAACGGTTGCTGTTATTGAGACCGCTTCAGGCTCGCCTCATGAAGTCAAGCAATATGAAACTGTCCGACCAGAAGATCATTCCAATGGTGAAAGTCTGCCCTCACCATGAGAGATCCTTACGATTCAACCCATCAGCCCTGGGAGCCTGCGGGAAAAGTCGTGCCGACTTAAAGCTTCGCAGGTTAGTGTCTGCTTGGGGAGTTTCATGAACGGCGCAACCGGCTGCTTTTGGCCGATTTCAGCCATTCTAGGACGGAGGCAAAAAGAAAAACCCGACGCAGAACGTCGGGTTTTTCCGCTGGGAAATAAATCCTATTGCCGCGGTTCCACGTTATCCAGCACCCGATTCGCCAACAACGAACTCAGCTCAATCAGCTGCTGAATCCCCATTGCCAAATGACGTCGTGAGCCTTTCAGGTCGAACGCCAGGTCAGCGACCATGGCATCGGCTGACGCCAGCGTTTCACTGAGGTTGGCGAGCAAGCATTCGTTATCGAGGCCTTTCACGACGGTGAATAGCTGGCCCGGTTTGGGGTCGTCTTGAGATTTTTCCGATTTCGGCAGCAAGTAGTGATCGAGCACGCGTTTGGTGGTTTCGTCTTGCTGCTTGGCTTTGGATTTTGCGGATTGCGGGGTGGGGTCTGCATCTGGGGGATTTGGAGTAGCTTTGAACATTTTCACGTTTCCTTTGTTAGTAGGCCGCTACCGTCTCGCTACTAAACGAAAGGGAGGCAGCTGTGCGCAAGTTAGTAGACCGGTAAGAAAACGGAAAACCCGGCGCGCCCGAAGGCGCCATGCGCACAGCCACCATCGAGTGCGGGCAATGCCCGACTGATGAGACTCATGCGACCGTATCCTTAACCGGGCTACTAAACCCGACCACTGATGGGCAGTGGCAAGGAAACGATAGAACCCCAGGACAAGGCGCACAAGCGGGCGGATTCTGGCGTAGTTGTAGGTAAAGGCGCAAGGATGCGTGGGTTGGTGGAGGTGTGTAGCCAGGGTCTGTAGGAGCAGGGTTGGCCGGCGATGCGGGAGACTTGTTTTGGTCTGGAACCGAGTCGATTTCATCGCGAGCAAGCTCGCACAGGGGTTGGGGGCTGTTGCAGATGCTGTGTTCACCAACACCCGGTGTGGGAGCGGGCTTGCTCGCGAAGAGGGCGGCACATTCAATATTGATGCAAGCTGACCCGCCGCATTCGCGAGCAAGCCCGCTCCCACAGAGAGATTGGGGGCAGGAGGCCCATTGCCCTGATCCAGTCATCGCATTGTGCCATGTTGATCGTGTTCAGCCTTTTGGGGGCTGCTGCGCAGCCCAGCGGGGATAAATCCCCTCGCCACAAGGGGACTTCCTCACCACAAGGGATGGGCATGGCTTAGCGGAGCGGCATGCTCCTGGAGGCGCTATTTACGCTTGAGCATCTCCGGCAGCTGCGCCACCAGTGTCTGGTTGTTTAACGGCGCCCGAATGAACCCACGCTGAGTACCGTCCGGGCCAATCACTGCGAGGTTACCGCTGTGGTCGACGGTGTAATTGGGCTTACTGGTATCCGCCGGAATGAACGGAATGCTCACCGCATTCGCCAGTTTCTGCAGGTCTTCAACCGATGAAGCCGTCAGCCCTATGAACTGCGGATCAAAGTACCCCAGGTACTGCTTCAACTGCTTGGGCGTGTCGCGGTTCGGGTCGACGCTGACCAGTACGATCTGCAACTTATCCACAGCCTCTTTCGGCAACTCGCTTTTGATCTGGCGCAGTTGGGCGAGGGTGGTGGGGCAGATGTCTGGGCAGAAGGTGTAGCCGAAGAACAGCAGGCTCCATTTGTCTTTCAACCCGTCCATCTCGACAGGCTGGCCATCCTGGTCGGTCATTTTCACGTCCGGCAGGTTGCGGCTCTGGGGCAGCAGGATGATGCCGGCGTCGATCAGCGCGGTCGGGTCGCCCTGGCCTTTGCCGGACAGCACCTTGTTGATGGTCAGGCCGAGGATCAGTGCGATCACGGCCACGAGGATGAAGACGGTTTTCTGGGTTCGAGTCATAGGCTCAACAGTAAGTAATGATCTACAAGCAGGGCGATGAACAGCAGGAACAAGTAATAGATAGAGTACTTGAAGGTGTTGATCGCCGCGTGCGGCCGAGTGCCACGGTACAACACCACGGCCCATTGCAGGAACCGGGCGCCCAGTACGAGCGCGCAAACAAGATAGAGCATCCCGCTCATATGGATCACGAACGGCATCAGGCTCACCGCCAGCAGCACCAGGGTGTAGAGCAGGATATGGATCTTGGTGTAGTGCTCGCCGTGGGTCACCGGCAGCATCGGGATGTCGGCCTTGGCGTATTCCTCTTTGCGGTGGATCGCCAGGGCCCAGAAATGCGGTGGAGTCCAGGCGAAGATGATCAGCACCAGCAGCAGCGGTTCGGCGCTGACATGCCCGGTGGCCGCCACCCAGCCCAGCAGCGGTGGCGCTGCGCCGGCGAGGCCGCCAATGACGATGTTCTGTGGCGTGGCGCGCTTGAGGAAGCCGGTGTAGACCACTGCATAACCGAGCAGTGAGGCGAGGGTCAGCCAGGCGGTCAGCGGGTTGGTGAAGGCCAGCAGCAAGGCCTGGCCGATCACGGCCAGGGCCAGGGCGAAGGTCAGGGCGGCGGCTGGGGAAATCCGCCCTTCGGCCAAGGGGCGTTTATGGGTGCGGGCCATCACCGCGTCGATGCGCCGGTCCACTACATGGTTGACCGCCGCCGCGCCGCCGGCACACAGGGCGATGCCCAGGTTGCCGAATACCAGCACCGTCCACGGTACGCCGGCGCGGGTGGCGAGGAACATGCCCACCAGCGAGGTGATCAGCATCAGCACCACCACTTTCGGCTTGGTCAGCTCCAGGTAATCGCGCCAGATCGCTTGGCTGTGGCGTTCACCGGTCAAGGTTGCCATGGCATCTCTCCTTTTATAGTTATGGGGCTGGCGCTGTGTTTATGCGGGTTGAACCGCCAGCGCAGCGGGACTTGATGCTTGACCCGGACCAGGCTGGTACGGGCGTGATAGTTGACCAATACCAGGGTCAGCAGCAACGCGGCACCCCCGGCGTTGTGGGCCACGGCCACCGGCAGCGGCAGATGGAACAGCACGTTGCTGATGCCCAGGGTGATTTGCGCTCCTAGTGCGATCAACACCAAGCCGGCCAGGCGGGTCATGCCGACGGTTTTCAGTTGCCAGGCCAGCCCCAGCAGCACCACGGTCACCAGCAAGGCGCCGATGCGGTGGGTCAGGTGGATGGCGGTGCGGGCGTCGCTGTCCAGTTGCCCGCCCAGGTAGTTGGGGCCGATGTGCTGGGTCAGGTGGAAGCCGTTGGCAAAGTCGGCCGGTGGCAGCCATTGGCCGTGGCAGGTGGGGAAATCGATGCAGGCCACGGCGGCGTAATTGGAGCTGACCCAGCCGCCGAGGGCGATCTGGCCGATCACCAGCAGCAGCCCGGCGGTGGCCCAGTGTTGCAGGCGTTTGGGCACGGTCAGCGCTGGCAGTACGCCGGACAATCTCAGCGTAAGCAAAAACAGCAGGCTCAACGTCGCGAAGCCGCCCAGCAAATGCCCGGTCACCACTTGGGGCCAGAGCTTGAGGGTCACGGTCCACATGCCGAACGCCGCTTGGGCGAACACCACCGCCAGGAGGAACAGCGGCAACTTCAGCGGCAGGCCGGGGTGACGGCGGTTCATCCAGGCCCGGGCGGCCAGTACGGTAATCATCACACCCAGGGCCCCGGCGAAGTAGCGATGGACCATCTCGTTCCAGCCCTTGTGGGCTTCCACCGGGGTGTCGGGAAAGTGCAGCTCGGCATGGGCCAGTTGGGCTTCGCTCTTGGGCACGCTGATGAACCCGTAGCAACCGGGCCAGTCCGGGCAACCCAGGCCGGCGTGGGTGAGCCGGGTGTAGGCGCCCAGCAATACGACGATCAGTGCCAGCAGCGTGGCAAACAGCGCGAGGCGAAATCCTGGTTTGGCCATGTCGATGCCCTCATCCGATGTTCGACAGTTTCAGCAAGTGGCGCAGGTCGTTGAGCAGGTCCTTGCCCTTGACCCGGGCGTCGTAGCGCAGCACCAGATTGCTGTGGGGGTCGATGATCCACAGCTGCGCACCGCCGGAGCCCTGGGCGCCTTTCTGATAGGCCGGCAGGTCCAGTGGGTAGCGTTGCAATTGCGGGTATTCGCGCTGCAGTTGAGCGTCGTACTCGGCGTCCAACGGTTGCGCCACCGCCAGGGCATGGCTGGCGCGAGAGGCTTCGCGGCCCAGGCTGATCTGGACTTGCCGGGCCAGGTACACCAGTTGTCGGCAATCCACCGAGCATTCCTGTGGCGCCGTGACCAGGATCTGCCAGCGCTGTTCATCGGCCTGCACGCCAATTTCGGCGCGGGTCTGGCCGGTGCCGATCAGTTCGCCGTGGTAGCTGCGGCTGTCGGGCACCCAGAACTGGAATTTGTACATGACGGTGGCCAGGATCATCGGGCCGATCACCCCGAGCACGATCAGCAGCAATTGCACGCGGCCCTTGCGACGGTTGTGTGCCGCGGGCGCCTCAGACGTGTTGGTTGGATTCATGGTGCTTCCCATGGTGTCTCCCTGCGTTGTGCCATCCGAGATAAAGAAAAAGGCCGAACAGGGCCGCCGCCATGGCGAACCACTGCACGGCATAACCGAGGTGTTTTTCGGGGCCCATGGCTACCACCGGCCAATCGGTCCGGTAGGCGCCGGGGCCGCTTTGTTGGCGCATTTCATAGGCGAAGCCGTTGCGGCCCAGGTCGGCCCAGAGTTTGTCGGGCTCGATGGCGGTGACCGTTCGCGGCCATGCTGCCCCGGCCGGATCGGCGTGCAGTTGGAACGTCGCGCCAGGGGCCACATAGACCCAGGCTTGCAGGCTCACCGGTGCTTCCGGCGTGTTGAAGACCGGCGGGGTGCGTCGGTCCGGCCAGGGCAACCAGCCGCGATTGACCAGCAGCCACAGCCCGGTGCGGTGGTCGAGGAACGGTTGCAGCAACTCGACGCCGACTTTGCCGTCGTGTTGGCGGTTATCCAGAAGGAGGCTGTGCTCTGCATCGAACTGGCCCTGCAGCATGACCGCTCGAAAGGCCGGATCGGTGGTGTGCGACAGCTCGGTGCTGTCCAGCGGCGGCGCCACGCGGCGCTCGGCGTAACTCTCCATGAGCACACGTTTCTGTTCGCCCCGGCTCAGTTGCCAGAACCCCAGGCACACCATCACCGGCACCAGGATGGCGACCACCAGCGACGGCAGGATGCCCGGCCGAAAGTGTTTCATGGCGCCGTCCGAAAGCCGTCGAACGGGATAGCTATACTCACGTGCATCGCGTCCCCCCGGAGTGTTCCTGATGCTAAAAGCAGCCATCGTCCTGATGCTGATTGCCACGATTGCCAGCCTGTTCAGCGGTCTGTTTTTTCTGGTCAAGGACGACAGCAGTTCCAATCGCCTGGTCATCGCCTTGGCGATTCGGGTCAGCCTGGCCGCCGCCACCGTCGGCTTGATCGCCTGGGGTTTTTTCAGCGGCCAGTTGGTGTCCCACGCGCCCTGGTAGCGTTTGCTTCAGAGCACGTAGACGAAGATGAACAGGCCGATCCACACCACATCGACGAAGTGCCAATACCAGCTCGCCGCCTCGAAGCCGAACTGATGCTCGTTGTCGAAGTGCCCGCGCATGATGCGCATCAGCATGACGAACAGGATGATCGTGCCGATGGTGACGTGGGCGCCGTGAAAGCCCGTGAGCATGAAAAAGGTCGCGCCGTAGACGCCGGAGCCCAGGGTCAGGCCCAGTTCCTTGTAGGCATGGATGTATTCCTCGGCCTGGAAGCCCAGGAAGGCACAACCCAGCAGGACGGTGATGGCCAGCCAGATCTTCAGCGCGCCGCGATGACCTTTTTTCAGGGCATGGTGGGCGATGGTGACCGTGACGCTGGAGCTGACCAGCAAGATGGTGTTGAGCAGCGGCAAGCCCCAGGGGCTGATGACGTCCTTGGGCGCCGGGAAGAGTTTCGGATCGGGGTTGTTCAGCAACGGCCAGGCGAACTCGAAACTCGGCCAGAGCATGTGTGACAGGCCCTTGGTGCCTTCACCCGCCAAGCCCGGTGCGGAGATCATGCGCACATAGAACAGGGCGCCGAAGAACGCGATGAAGAACATCACCTCGGAAAAGATGAACCAGCTCATGCCCCAGCGGAACGAGCGATCGAGCTGGGCGCTGTACAGCCCGGCGCGGCTTTCCTTGATCACCGCGCCGAACCAGCCGAACAGCATGTAGGCCACCAGCAGGCCGCCGACGAAGAAGATCAGCGGGCCGTGGGATTCGGGCCGGGCGGCTTTCAGGTCGTTGAACCAGGTCGCCAGGCCATACACCGTGACGAACATCCCGACCGTGGCGATGATCGGCCATTTGCTCTGGGCCGGAACGTAATAGTGTTCGTGAGTTGCCATTTATTGTTCTCCTTATCGGGCACGCTATCGGTCAGTGTTTAAAGCCACCGGTGGATGACGAGCGGTGATGTCGAACAGCGTGTAGGACAGCGTCAGATGCTTCACTTCCTTGGGCATGTCCCGGTCAACGATGAAGCGCATGGGCATTTCGATGCGTTCGCCGGGTTGCAGCACTTGCTGGGTAAAACAAAAACATTCGGTCTTGTGGAAATACGCCGCCGCGGTGCTCGGCGCGATGCTCGGCACCGCCTGGGCACTCATCGGCCGGTCGGTGGGGTTGTGGGCGACAAAGACCATTTCGTTCACCGCCCCCGGCTGGACCACCAACTGGTCGCCCTTGGGGTAGAAGTCCCAGGGCATGTCCACCGAATTGGTCGACAGGAACTGCACGCGAACCTGGCGTGATTCATCGACGGTCTGCTCGCCTTCGTACTGCCCGGCGGTCTTGCCGTTGATGCCGAACGCCTTGCACATCACGTCGTAGATCGGCACCAGGGCAAACCCGAAGATGAACATGGCCACCACCACCAGCAGCAGGCGGGTGACCAGTTTTTTCATCGAAATCGAATCAGCCATGGATGCGGCTCCTTGCACCGAACCCTGTGGGAGCGGGCTTGCTCGCGAAGAACGATGACGCGGTGTTTCTGTTAGACCGCGTCGTCTGATTCGCGAGCAAGCCCGCTCCCACACAGGTCCTCTGTGTCATCTCATTTCACTTCCGGCGGCGTGGTAAAGGTGTGATACGGCGCCGGCGACGGCACGCTCCACTCCAGCCCTTCGGCCCCATCCCACGGTTTGGCCGGTGCCGGCTCGCCGCCACGGATGGTCTTGATCACGATGAACAGGAAGAAGATCTGCGTGGTGCCGAACATGAACGCGCCGATGGACGAGACCATGTTGAAGTCGGCGAACTGCAGGTTGTAGTCGGGTATCCGCCGGGGCATGCCCGCCAGGCCGACGAAGTGCATCGGGAAGAACGCCATGTTCATCCCAATGAACGACAGCCAGAAGTGCAGTTTGCCGAGGGTTTCGTCGTACATGTGGCCGGTCCATTTCGGCAGCCAGTAGTAGGCCGAGGCGAAGATCCCGAAGATTGCGCCGGGCACCAGCACATAGTGGAAGTGCGCCACCACGAAGTAGGTGTCCTGGTACTGGAAGTCCGCCGGGGCGATGGCCAGCATCAGCCCGGAGAAACCGCCGATGGAAAACAGGATCACGAACGCCACGGCGAACAGCATCGGCGTCTCGAAGGTCAGCGAGCCTTGCCACATGGTGCTCGCCCAGTTGAACACCTTCACCCCGGTGGGCACGGCGATCAGCAGGGTGGCGTACATGAAGAACAGCTCGCCCACCAGTGGAATGCCCACCACGAACATGTGGTGCGCCCAGACGATGAACGACAGGAACGCGATGGCGGCCGTGGCGTAGACCATCGAGGTATAGCCGAACAACGGCTTGCGCGAGAACGCCGGGATGATCGAGCTGACGGCACCGAAGGCCGGCAGGATCATGATGTACACCTCGGGGTGACCGAAGAACCAGAACACGTGCTGGAACAGCACCGGGTCACCGCCACCGGCGGCACTGAAGAAGCTGGTGCCGAAGTGGATGTCCATCAGCATCATCGTCACGCAGCCGGCCAGCACCGGCATCACCGCGATCAGCAGGAACGCGGTGATCAGCCAGGTCCAGACGAACAGCGGCATCTTCATCAGGGTCATGCCGGGGGCGCGCAGGTTGAGGATGGTGGCGACCACGTTGATCGCGCCCATGATCGAACTGATGCCCATCAGGTGGATGGCGAAGATGAAGAACGTCACGCTTTCCGGCGCATAGGTAGTGGACAGCGGCGCATAGAAGGTCCAGCCGAAGTTCGGCCCGCCCCCCGGTGTGAACAGCGTCGACACCAGCATCAGGAACGCCGCCGGCAGCAGCCAGAAGCTGAAGTTGTTCATGCGCGGCAGGGCCATGTCCGGCGCGCCGATCATCAGCGGGATCATCCAGTTGGCGAGGCCGACGAACGCTGGCATCACCGCGCCGAAGACCATCACCAGGCCATGCATGGTGGTCATCTGGTTGAAGAATTCCGGCTGCACGATCTGCAGGCCGGGCTGGAACAGCTCGGCGCGGATCACCATGGCGAACGAGCCGCCCAGCAGGAACATCGAGAAGGCGAACCACAGGTACAGCGTGCCGATATCCTTGTGGTTGGTGGTCAGCACCCAGCGCATCAGGCCCTTGGCGGGGCCGTGGGCGTGGTCGGCGCCGGCATGACCGTGGTCATCGATCACAGCACTCATGTCCTGTCTCCTTCGAACGAGTGGGCTGGACGGCGCGGGGCGATGAGCCCCGACCGGTTACGGGAACACACGTCAGGCCGGCTCATTTGCTTTCCGCCTGTTTGAGTTCCAGCACTTCTTTAGGCGTAACCATGTCGCCCTTGTTGTTGCCCCAGGCGTTGCGTTCATAGGTCACGACCGCGGCGATATCGACTTCCGACAGCTGCTTGCCGAACGCGGCCATGGACGTGCCGGGTTTGCCGTGGAAGACAATGTTCAGGTGATCGGCCTTGGGCCCTGTGGCGATTTTCGAGCCCTTGAGTGCCGGGAACATCGGCGGCAGGCCCTGGCCTTCGGCCTGGTGACAGGCCACGCAGGTGGTGTGGTAGACCTTGTCGCCACGCTCAACGAGTTCTTCGCGCGTCCATTCCTTGCTGGTCAGCTCTTTAAGCTGCGCGGCTTCGGCCTTGCGTTCGCCCAGCCATTTTTCATAGTCGGGCTTGCTCTTGACCTCCACCACGATCGGCATGAAACCGTGGTCCTTGCCGCACAGCTCGGCGCATTGGCCGCGGTACAGGCCGGGCTTGTCGACACGGGTCCAGGCTTCGTTGACGAACCCGGGGATCGCATCGCGCTTGACCGCGAAGGCCGGCACCCACCAGGAGTGGATCACGTCGGCAGAGGTCACCAGAAAGCGCACCTTGGCATCGACCGGCAGCACCAGCGGCTTGTCGACCTCCAGCAGGTAATGCTCGCCCTTGGCGCTCTGGTTATGGATCTGTTCGGCGGGGGTGGCCAGGTTGCTGAAGAACTCGACGTCCTGGCCCAGGTACTTGTAGTGCCATTTCCATTGATAGCCAGTGATCTGGATATCGATGTCCGACTCGCTGGAGTCGTACATCTTGATCAAGGTGGCGGTGGCGGGAATCGCCATCAGCACCAGGATCACGAAGGGCACGATGGTCCAGAGGATTTCGACGCGAGTGTTTTCGTGGAAGTGCGCGGCATTCTGGCCGGTTGAACGGCGGTGCATCATCATCGACCAGAACATGGCGCCGAAGACGATGATGCCGATGACCACACATATCCAGAAAATGGTCATGTGCAGGTCGAACACTGCGTTGCTGATCTGTGTGGCTCCAGGCGCCATATTCACAGTCCAGGCCGCTTGTGCCTGGCTGAAAATCGACCACAACAGGAGGCCCATCCATACGTGTGGATGTCGCGTCATTGCGGGTTCCCCTTATCGTTCTTGTTATCCCGTAGGCGTAACGCCTGCGGCAAGGGATCGGCTACTTCAGACTACCAACTTGAACCGCCGCGCCTTGCTGCACATGCAATCGGGTGTCATCAGCTAACTCCATTCCAACCCGAGTATAGACAGCACCTGCAACCTCGCAACGCGATGGCGTAAATCGTTTGAAACAGCCGGGGCTTGCGCTAGAGCCCACGAATGGAGAAGGATGCGAGCCTGAGTAATGGCAAACCGATATAACTGCGCCGCAGCAAGGATGAGGCGGTTATGAAAAATAGGTCTTAGGAGTGTTTTTGGGCCAGCTAAGTTATGTCTTCCCTATTTCTTTGCCTTTGTTTCCTGGAGTTGTCATGAACACCGCCGCATTGCGCGAGCAGATCCAAAAAGCCCAACAACACGAAGCCGAGACCGGCCAGTTGAGCCGTCAGTTGACGGCCCAACTGCCGAACCTGCACCGAGCCATTCAATTGCCGGACGCGGACGCCAACGACGTCCTGGCGCGTTTTGTCGCCGCCTACATTGATGAAGTCCCCGACCTGCTGGATGCAGCCAATGATGTCGCCAGGGAGGCGGGTATCGAGTCGCAGATCAAACCGGTATTGAAGATTGCCGAACAGTACTTCCTCCAGCCGCCGACCATCATGGCCGGGCATGTCGGGCTCGACAGCCTCCTGGACGAAGCCTACCTGGCCCATCGGTTCGTCGAAGAGGTCAACGACCTGTACATCAAGCATTTCGGCCAGCCATTGATCCCCTTGGACATGACGGTCGCCAACCTGATCGCCCACCAGTTGATCGGTGAGGCATTTGCCAACCAACTCGATGAAGTGGTCCATCACACGTTCGATGAGATGCTCAACGACGAGACGTTTGCATTGGAGTCGGTAGAAACCTACCGCGAGAAGCTCAGCAGCCCGGAAACCGGCGCGGCCTGGAAGCGCTGGCCGTGCATGTCCCGTCGTCTGGGCGTGGGGCTGGAGCTGGATCAGCCGGCGGCTTGATCCATCAGAACACACAACCCTCTGTGGGAGCGGGCTTGCTCGCGAAAGCGGTGTATCAGTTAACGAATGAGTTGCCTGACACTACGCCTTCGCGGGCAAGCCCGCTCCCACAAAGGCAGGGTCAGGCGGACGCCGCGCCAACCCCCACGGTCGTGCGCAACCGCCCCTCCAACCTACGCTTGAGCCCGCGGGATTCGATCAGCAGCTTCGAACCCTTGCTGGCATTCGCCCGGCCCCATTCTTCCAGCAACTCCAGGCACGAGTGGTCGATGTAGCTCAGGTTGTTGAGCGGCACGTGCACGGTCGCGCCGGTCGGTATGGTGCCCAGTACCTGGGTCAATGCCGGCACCTTGAGGAAGGTGGCCGCCCCGACCAGGCGCAGTTCCATCTCGCCTTCCTGAGGCAGGTCGATCAGGCTGATTTTCAGGCGCGAGGCTTTCCAGGCCAGTTTCGCCAGGGTCAGGCCGAAACCGATCAGCACGCCGGTCAGCAGGTCGGTGAAGATGATCGCCAACGCCGTCGCGGCGTAAACGAACATCGGCATCCGGCCATAACGGCCCAGGCTGCGAAACGCCTTGAGGTCCACCAGTTTGAAGCCGGTGTACACCAACACACCCGCCAGGCTCGCCACCGGAATGCTTTGCAGCACGCTGGACAGCAACAGCACGAACAGCAGCAACCACAGACCGTGGAAAATCGTCGACATCCGCGTGGTAGCCCCGGCCTGGACGTTGGCCGAGCTGCGCACGATCACCCCGGTCATTGGCAAGGCGCCGAGCAGGCCGCAGAGCATGTTGCCGATACCTTGGGCCGACAGTTCCCGGTCGAAGTCCGCCCGTTCACCGCTGTGCATGCGATCCACGGCGGCCGCTGACAGCAGGGTTTCGGCGCTGGCGATGAAAGCCACCGCGAACGCGGCGATCAGCAGTGTGGGGTCGGCCAGGTTCAGCAGGTCCGCCGGGCGCAGCCAATCAATGGCTTCGGCCATGTTCTCCGGCACTTCCACCCGCTTGACCTGCAAGGCCAGCAGCAGGCTGGCGACGGTCGCCAGGCCGACACCCAGCAAGGCGCCAGGAATGAAGCGCAGACGGTGGGGGCGAAACTTTTCCCACAGCCACATCACCGCAATCGTCGACAGACCGAGCAGGCCCGCCTGCCAGCCGAAGGACGGCAAGGCCTGGGCCACTGCCGCCGGGAACGCCGCCAGGTTATCCAGCCCGGAGGGCTTGGGCGCGGCGTCGAGCATCACATGGACCTGGGACAGTATGATCAGCACGCCAATACCCGCGAGCATGCCGTACACCACGGCCGGCGCGGTGACCCGGAACCAGCAGCCCAGGCGAAAACGCCCGGCCAACAGTTGCAGCAGACCGGCCAGCAACAGGATCGGCCCGAGCATTGCCACGCCATGCTGGCGCACCAGTTCGAAGACCAACACCGCTAAGCCGGCGGCCGGGCCGCTGACTTGCAGCTTCGAGCCGGCCAGGAAACCCACCACCAAACCACCGATGATGCCGGTAATCAGGCCCTTGGCCGGCGGCAGGCCAGAGGCGATGGCGATGCCCATGCACAAAGGCAGGGCCACCAGAAACACAACCACCGAAGCCAACAGCTCCCGTGGCAGTACAGCTTTTAATTGAGCAGCACGCATGGCGACTCTCCCGAAGTTTTCTTCAGGCATGGCGAGGCCCTACCGCGTAAACAGCGGTAAGGCTTGAACCATGCAAGGATGATTAGGAGTGGTTAGAAGCGCGCTTTGGGCGTCGCCACCGGTATCGGATGGCTGCCATCGAGCGGCAGGAAACGTCCTTGGTCCGCGTCAAAGGCTTTGATCTCGCTGGTCTCGATGTTGTACACCCAGCCATGGATGAACAACTGACCGCTGGCCATGCGCGACGCTACCGAGGGATGCGTTCGCAAATGCTGCAGCTGCGCGATCACATTCTCTTCGGTGAGGATGGGCATGGTCTGTTTTTCGTCGCCGCACGGACAGTTGTCATGGACCATGGTCTTGGCCACTTCGGCGTGGCGCAGCCAGGCCTTGACCGTGGGCATTTTTTCCAGGGTGTCGGGGTTGAGCACCGCACGCATGGCGCCGCAGTCGGAATGGCCACAGACAATGATGTGTTGCACACCGAGGGCCAGCACGGCGTATTCGATGGCGGTGGAGACGCCGCCGTTCATCTGCCCGTAAGGCGGCACGACGTTGCCGACGTTACGGGTCACGAACAGGTCGCCGGGGGAACTATGGGTGATCAACTCGGGCACGATGCGCGAATCGGCGCAGGTGATGAACATCGCCCGGGGCGCTTGGGCGGTGGCGAGTTTCTTGAAGAGTTCTTCCTGTTGCGGAAAGATCTCGTGATGGAAATGCAAAAAGCCGTCAACAATATGCTGCAGCGCTGCATCGGCGGTTTCCGCCTCGGGTTGGGCTGAAGCCGACGCAGCCAACGGCTGTTTATCCTTGTCACTCATGATTCATCCTCTTTTGACGGTATGACGCCAGTGGCTGGTTAAAATACGTCCAGGTCGGGGTGTTCGACCTGTCAGTCACTCGATGAACAAGGTAGCGGCCGAAACTTAACTCAAACTGAAATCGAAGGCTCTAGGACAATGATTTCAGGGGTGGCGAAACGCTGGCGCAGTTCATGTCCAGTAGCCGTTCCAGGGTCAACTTTAATCAAATCAATGACATCTGTCGGCCCGGCGGACAGAAGGCATCGCAGTCAAGATTGTAGCCGTCGCGGCGCTCCAGTCCCAGGCGCTTGAGTGCCTTGGCAAATCGCTGGGCCAGCAGGTCGGCGAACGGGCCTTCGCCGCGCATCCGCGCCCCGAAGCGGCTGTCATACAGTTCACCACCGCGGCTCTGGCGCACCAGGCTCAGCACGTGGGCGGCGCGTTGCGGGTAATGCGCCTGCAACCACTGCTCGAACAGCGGCGCGACTTCCAGCGGCAGGCGCAGCATGACGTAGGCGGCATTCTGCGCGCCGGCGGCGTGGGCTTCGGCCAGCAGGCTCTCGATCTCGCTGTCGTTGATCATCGGGATCATCGGTGCGCACAGCACCCCCACGGCAATCCCCGCCTCGCGCATGACCTTGATCGCCCGCAGCCGCGCCTTGGGTGCTGCCGCGCGGGGTTCGAGAATGCGCTTGAGTTCATCGTCCAGGGTGGTGAGGCTGATCATCACGTGCACCAGGCGTTGTTGCGCCAGCTCGGTCAGCAGGTCCAGGTCGCGCAGGATCAGCGAACCCTTGGTGACGATGGTCACCGGATGCCGATAACGCAGCAGCACCTCGAGAATCCGGCGTGTTATCTGTTGTTCGCGTTCGATAGGCTGATAGGGATCGGTGTTGGACCCCAGCGCGATCGGTGCGCATTGATAGCCGCGCCGGGACAATTGCTCTTCCAACACATCGGCGGCGTTGGTCTTGGCGATCAGCTTCGTTTCGAAATCCAGCCCCGGCGACAGGTCCCAATAGGCATGGCTGGGTCGTGCATAGCAGTAGATGCAGCCGTGCTCGCAGCCTCGGTACGGGTTGATCGAGCGGTCGAACGGGATATCGGACGAGGTGTTGCGGGTAATGATGGTCTTCGCCGTTTCGATGCGCACTTCGGTGCCCTGGGTTTGTGGGACTTCCTGATACCAGCCGTCATCTTCGGCCACCGAACGACTCGGAGCGAAGCGGTTGTGCGGGTTGGTCGCGGTGCCGCGGCCGCGCGGTGGAAGGGTGGCTGGCATGGAAATACTCCGAAAGCTGTATGTGCATACAGTATTCGCTGTGTTCGATTAAGGCCAGTGCCATTCAGCAGCCCAAATACCGGATCGGCGTTCACAACGCTTTGACGTTCTGCTCACAGGCTTTTAACCGCAGCGAGCCGAGACTGAGCCTCCCGTGTTTCTTCACTTTCGGTCGTCCGTGCATGCTCAAGTTCTGCTCCCGTTCGTTGCTCTGCCTGGCCTTGCTCACCGCGCTGGCCGAAGCGCCCGCCCAAGCGGCCGATTCCCTTGAGACGAGACCCGCTGAATGGGCGCAGCCAGTGGAAAAGGACTACAACCTCTACCAGATGTCACCGACGCTCTACCGCAGCTCCCTGCCGGACGGCGGGGCGGTGCCCTTGCTGACGAAGCTCAGGATCGGCACGGTCATCACCTTCCTGCCGGAGTCGGACAAGCGCTGGCTGTCCACCCCCGGCATCGAGCAGGTGCAGTTGCCCTATCGCACCAATCACGTCGATGACAGCGACATCCTCAGGGCCTTGCGCGCCGTCCAGGCGGCCGAAGCCAAGGGGCCGGTGCTGATGCACTGCAAGCACGGCTCGGACCGCACCGGGCTGGTGGCCGCCATGTACCGGGTGGTGGTCCAGGGCTGGAGCAAAGAAGACGCCCTGAACGAAATGACCGAAGGTGGCTTCGGTGACAGTCATCACTTCAAGGACGGGGTGCGCTACATGATGCAGGCCGACATCGACAAACTCCGCATGGCGTTGGCGAACGGCGATTGCAGCACCAGCGTCTTTGCCCTTTGCTCCCTGGAAAGTTGGGTCAATTCAACGACGCCGGCGCAGCACCTCGACCCCCAGGTGGCGCTGCCGCGGCGTTGATCGGCGGCGTGCCGGTAAAGGCGGCGATGGACTCGGACAACGGTCGCAAGTCGCCCGGGGCAAAAATGGTTTCGCGCAGTGCCCGCCCTGTTGCCGGGTTGAACAGCCCGTCACGCTGGAATCGCTGGAACACACTGGCGGCCAGTGCCTTCGACCAGGCATAGGCATAGATCCGCGCGCCATAGCCGGTCACCAGGTAATCCAGGCCATTGGGCCAGCGCTCGTTCGCGGACACCGGCAAATGCCCCACCTGCGCACTGGCTTGATCGAACACCTGCTGGACGGTTCGCCCATCGCCGTGGGTGCGGTGCAGCTCCATATCGAATAACGCGTTGCGCAACAGGACGGCGGTTTCCCAACTGGCCTGGGTGGAGGCAAAGGCCAGCAGTTGGCCGGCGACTTTGTCAGGCATCGTCGCCCCGGTTTGATAGTGCCTGGAGACCCGTACCAGGCATTGCCTGGAGAAGCACCATTGCTCGAACAACACCCCGGCAAACTCGGCGGTGTCGCGGGACAGGCCAGAGACGCCCGACAGGTCACGGTACTCGGCACGGGTCAGGACATGCTGCAGGCAATGACCGAACTCATGGAAAAGAATGCGCAGTTGCAGATGATCGAGCAGGACCGGGGCCGCCCCTACGCTACGCGGTAGCCAGGCATGCAGCGTCGCAATGGGGTGTCGGGGGCGTCCCTCGGCGGTGATGCGGCGGCTGCGCAGGGTGGTGGTATTGGGGTAACCGTCTCGACTTGCATCCGCAAACGGATCGAAATAGAGGTAGCCAATGACCGCTCCCCATTCGCTGACTTCGAAAAGGCGCACATCCGGGTGCCAGGTCGCCACGTCATGTCGCTCGGCGAAGCTCACCCCGAACAGCTCCGTCGCCATCAGCAGTAGCTGGGCGAAGGTGGATTCCAAGGGGAACCAGACGCTCAGCGCTTCCTTGGAAAGGCCCGCGGCCTGCTGGCGAAGTTGATTCGCCAGGTAGGGGTAGTCCCATGGCTGGAGTTCGTTGAAACCCTGTTGCGTGGCAAAGGCCTTGAGCTGGCGCGCGTCCCGTTCGAAAGTGCCGTGCTGTCGTTTGAGTTGGGCCCGCAGGAACGCCAGGACTTCTTCGGTGGACACGGCTTGCTCGGGCTCGAGCGCCATTTGAGCGAAATCCGAATAGCCCAGGGCGGTGGCGTACCGATGACGGTCTTCCAACAACTGCCTGAGGATGTCGCTGTTGTCGAAATGGCCTGCCTGGGGGCCCTGATCCGATGCGCGGGTGCTGTAGGCCTCGTACATGTGCTGACGGAGGGCGCGGTTGTCGGCGTATTGAGTGACGACGCCAAACGATTCCTCGCTGAGCGTCAGCAACCATCCCGTGCGCCCGGCATCGCGTGCCCGCTGGGCCATCTGTTGTTTGAAGCGCGACGGCAGGCCGCTCAGCGCGGCTTCATCGTCAAACGCCTTGCTCCAGGCCTGATTGGCCATGTGCAGGTTCTCCAGGAATAACCCCTGGAGTTCGTCGATGCGCAACTTCAACAGATTCAGGTCGGCCGACAGGTACTCTGGCGACCTGTTCCGGTGGAACTGGCCGAGGATTTTTTTCAGGACCCGTTTGCGAGCCGGGGCGAAATGCTCGGCGATCGGGCTGTCTGCCAAGCGCTGGTAAAGCGTGAACAGCGTGGGGTGTTGTTTGAGTTCAACCTGGAAGTCATGCAGCCGTTCAGTGCACTCCAGGGAAGCTTGCGCCCAGGCCGCCCCAGGTCGGGTCGTGGTCAGCAGATGCAGCAGGTAGCCGAAACTCTCCAGGCGCCCATGGATTTCGTCCATGGCCAGCACCAGGTCATCCCAGGTGGGAAAGGGGGTCTGGGTCTTGATGATGTCGGCCACTTGAGCGCGACTTTCCACCAGGATCCGGTCCAGGGCCGGGGAGAAATGACGGGCCTGGATGTGGGCAAACGGGGGCAGGTCATAGGCCTGCAACAGCGGATTGTCAGCGTCGAGCATGGGAACCTTCCTGTCAGTCTGTACTGGCTGGACAGTCTGGAAAAGAAGGGCCCGGGCCCGGCGGTAAATATGTATCGCTTCCGGGCCGGGCGGCCCGGAAGGTGATGCCGCAGATGTCAGTCGGTCTTTTTCTTCAACTTGGGGTTGGGGAAAAACTGCACCGCCTGGACCTTGGCGTCCGGCACCTTGAGCGCCGGGGTGTTCACACGGGTGCCCAATTCCTTGGGTACCGACAGGCCTTGTTCGTTGAGCGTGTCGGAATAGCCGCAGGCCACGCATTCGCGGTGCGGCACGCCGTCTTCGTTCCACATCATCAACTTGTCCGGCTCACTGCACGCCGGGCAGACCGCCCCGGCGATGAAGCGTCGTTTGGTAATCACAGGCCCCTCACTCATGCTGCCGCGTCCTCGGTCAGGCCGCTGTGGCGCAAGAGTGCGTCAATCGACGGCTCACGGCCACGGAAGTCGACGAACAGCACCATCGGCTCCTGGGAGCCGCCACGGGCCAGGATCGCCTCGCGGAAGGCACGCCCGGTGGCGGCGTTGAGCACGCCGTCTTCTTCGAATTTGGAGAACGCATCGGCGGACAACACTTCCGCCCACTTGTAGCTGTAATAGCCCGCCGCATACCCGCCGGCGAAGATGTGGGCGAAGCTGTTAGGGAAACGGTTGTAGGCCGGCGGACGCATGACCGACACCTCGTCGCGCACGCCCTCGAGCACTTGCAGCACGCTGCGGCCGTCGCCGTGGGTGGCGTGCAGCTCGAAGTCGAACAGCGAGAACTCCAGTTGGCGAACCATCATCAGGCCAGACTGGAAGTTTTTTGCCGCGAGCATTTTTTCCAGCAGGTCCTGGGGCAGTGGTTCGCCGGTTTCGTAGTGGCCGGAAATCAGCGCCAGGCCTTCGGGCTCCCAGCACCAGTTCTCCATGAACTGGCTCGGCAGTTCCACCGCATCCCAGGCCACGCCGTTGATGCCGGACACGCCAGCGTGTTCGACGCGGGTCAGCAGGTGATGCAGGCCATGGCCGAACTCGTGGAACAGGGTGGTGACTTCGTCGTGGGTCAGCAGCGCCGGTTTGCCGCTGTCGGCCGGGGTGAAGTTGCACACCAGGTTGGCCACCGGGCTTTGCAGGACACCCTCGAAGGTGCGACGACGGTCGCGGGCGCCGTCCATCCAGGCACCGCCACGCTTGTTGGCGCGAGCATAGAGGTCGAAGAAGAAGCGGCCGACGTGCTGGCCGTTCTCCTTGATTTCGAACAGGCGCACGTCCGGGTGCCAGCTGTCGAAGCCTTTCAGTTCGGCGATCTCGATGCCGTAGAGGCGCTGGACAATGGCGAACAGGCCGCTGAGAACCTTGTCGATCGGGAAGTAGGCGCGCAGGGCTTCCTGGGCCACGCTGTAACGTTGCTGGCGCAGTTTTTCACCGTAGAAACCGCTGTCCCAGCTTTGCAGGTCGGGGCAGCCCTGTTCGGCGGCATAGGCCTTGAGCTGTTCCAGGTCCTGGGCGGCGAATGGCTTGCTGCGCTTGGCCAGGTCACGCAGGAAACTGAGGACCTGGTCGCTGGACTCGGCCATCTTGGTCGCCAGGCTCAACTCGGCGAAGTTGGCGAAACCGAGCAATTGGGCCAATTCCTGGCGCAGGTCGAGGATCTGTTCCATCACCGGGCCGTTGTCGTTCTGGCCGGCGTTCGGGCCTTGGTCGGAGGCGCGGGTGCAGTAGGCGGCGTAGACCTCTTCGCGCAGGGCGCGGTCTTCGGCGTAGGTCATCACGGCGTAGTAGCTGGGGAATTCCAGGTTGATCAGCCAGCCGTCCAGCTCCTTGGCCTGGGCGGCCGCGGCCATTTGTGCCTTGGCCGAATCGGTCAGGCCGGCGAGGGCGGCTTCGTCAGTAACGTGCTTGGTCCAGGCCTGGGTCGCGTCCAGCAGTTGATTGGAGAAGCGGCTGCCCAGCTCGGACAGTTTGCTCTGCACCTCGGCATAGCGCTTCTGCTGCTCGGGCGGCAGGTCGATGCCCGACAGGCGGAAGTCGCGCAGGGAATGTTCGAGGATGGTTTTCTGCGCCACGTCGAAGCCGGCGGCTTCCGGGCTGTTCGCCAGGGCTTCGAAGGCCTGGAACAGTTCGCGGTTCTGGCCCAGTTCGGTGGAGTAGGCACTCAGCGCCGGCAGGCAGGCCTCGTAGGCTTCGCGCAGTTCCGGGCTGTTGCGCACGGCGTTCAAATGACTGACCGGGCTCCAGGCGGCGCCCAGGCGATCATTGAGCTCGTCCATCGCCAAAACCAGGCCGGCCCAGGTAGGCTGCTGGACTTGGGTCTTGAGGATTTCGGCAATGGCCGCACGGTTATCAGCCAGGATCTGCTCGATGGCCGGTTGCACGTGCTCGGCACGGATCGCCGAGAACGGCGGCAGGTCATAGGGCTGCAAAAGAGGGTTGTTCACGCTCACGGTCGACACCTTGGCTGGAAGAAACATTGGCCCATCTTAATTACAATCGGCGTTCACCGCAGCTAGCAGCGCCTATCACCGGATAAGAGAGAGCCTATCGTGACCCTTCGCACGTACCAGAACCACAGCCCGCGGCTCGCCCGTGGCGCTTTTGTCGACAGCACCGCGGTGGTGATCGGCGACGTCGAAATCGGCGAAGACAGCTCCGTCTGGCCGCTGACGGTCATTCGCGGCGACATGCACCGCATCCGTATCGGTGCGCGGACCAGTGTCCAGGATGGTTGTGTGCTGCACATCACCCACGCCGGGCCCTTCAATCCGGATGGCTTCCCGTTGCTGATCGGCGACGACGTGACCATCGCCCACAAGGTCATGCTCCATGGTTGTTCGGTGGGCAGCCGGATCCTGATCGGCATGGGCAGCATCGTCATGGACGGCGCGGTGGTGGAAGATGACGTGATCATCGGTGCCGGCAGCCTGGTACCGCCGGGCAAGCGCCTGGAAAGCGGCTTTTTGTACGTGGGCAGCCCGGTGAAACAGGCCCGGCCGCTGACCGACAAGGAACGCGCGTTTTTTACCTACAGCGCGGCGAACTACGTGAAGCTCAAGGACCTGCATCTGGCCGAAGGCTACGACCAGCCACAATCCTGACCGACCTGCCCGGGACCCTGTGGCGAGGGGATTTATCCCCGCTGGGCTGCGCAGCAGCCCTCTGAGGTGTGTCAGGTTGGATAGTTTTCAGCCTGATCGGGGCTGCTTCGCACCCCAGCGGGGATAAATCCCCTCGCCACAAAAGCATTCGAGCCCGTCCATTACTCTGGAACTGACATGCATTACCAAACCGTACTCTTCGACCTCGACGGCACCCTCACCGACCCGCGCGAGGGCATCACCCGTTCGATCCAGTTCGCCTTGAGCAAATTGGGCATCGACGAGCCCGACCTCACCCGCCTCGAGCATTTCATTGGCCCACCGCTGTTGCAGGCCTTCATGCAGTTCTATGACTTCGACGAAGCCAAGGCCTGGGAAGCGGTGAATTTCTACCGTGAGCGGTTCAAGGTCACCGGCCTTTATGAGAACCGGGTCTTCGACGGCGTGATGCCGCTGCTGGAAACCTTGGGCGGCCAAGGGCGCCAGTTGTACATCGCCACGTCCAAACCCTGGGTCTTCGCCCGGGAAATCGCCCGCCACTTCGACTTCGCCCGGCATTTCAAGGTGATCTACGGCAGCGAACTGGACGGCACCCGTACCAACAAGGTCGAGCTGATCGCCCACCTGCTGGCCGAAGAAGGCCTCGACCCGACCAGCACCCTGATGATCGGCGACCGCAAACACGACCTGATCGGCGCCCACAGCAATGGCCTGGATGCGGCAGCGGTCGGGTATGGGTTTGGCAGCCACGAAGAACTCACCACCGAACGCCCGGCGTATCACTTCCAGACGGTGGAGGCGTTGCATCAGGCGTTTTTGCGGCGTTGACTGGGTCGTCATCGCGAGCTTGCTCGCGATGGCGGCAGCCCAGACACCCCCCGGCCTCAAGGTGTAGCGGTGACTCAGGCCCTGAACTGGCTGGGCGCCACGCCGCTCCAGCGCACGAAGGCATGGCGGAAGCTGGCGGTTTCGCTGAAGCCCAGTCGTTCGGCGATTCGATAGATCGGCAATTGATCCTCACAGAGCATCTGCTTGGCCCGCTCGAAGCGCAGTTCGTCCAGCAGCTCCTGGTAGCTGCAGCCCAGGTCCTTGAGGTGGCGGCGCAAGGTGCGCGCCGAGCAGTTCATCTGTTCGGCCAGGCCCTCCAGCCCGGGGGCGGCGTCCAGTTGGGTGTCGAGCAACTGGCGGATCCGTCCCAGCCAGGCTTGGCGTCCGGTGAATTCGGTGTTCTGCCGGCGACAGCGTTCGGCCATGGCGTGATGGGTGATGGGGTCGGCCAGGGGCAAGGGTTGGTCGAGCCAGTGACGGTCGAAGGCGAAAGCGTTATCGATGCTGTCGAAGCGCACCGGGCAGTCGAAGAGCGTGGTGTAGCGCGCCTGGTAGTCGGGCGCCGGGTGTTCGAAGCGCGCGGCGTGCAACGGCAATGCATGGCCGAGGAGGTCGTTGCAGATCACCTTTAGCGAAACCATGCAGAACTCGGCATTGAACACCGCCAGGGCCGGGCTCTCCCGATAATCGTTGGCGCTGAACCAGATGTGCTCGCCATCGTCGTCCAGATTCAGCTCGAAGAGTGTTCCCAACAGCGCCGGATAGCGCAGTGCCAGGCGCAAAGCGTCACCTAAGGTGGCACTGGTGAGCAGGGCATAGCCGAGCATGCCGTAGGACGAAACGTGCATGCGCAGGCCCAATTCCAGGCCGATGTCGCGCTTGAGGGCCACGGCGTTGGCGCAGACCTGCATCTCCTGGTTGGTGGTGATGCGCGTATCGGCCCGGCTCAGGTCCGCCGCGCTGATACCGCTGCCGGCCAGCAAGGCATCGCTGGGCAAGCCTTCGCTTTTAAAGGTGCTCAGTACCAGCGAGACGGCGTTGAGGGTGGTGAGGTGGGAATGCAGCATGTTCGTTTCCAGCCTTGGGGAGGCTGGAGGTCGAGCAAATTGCATGCCGCGGGTGTGGTACAGCGATTGTGGCGAGGGCATCTATCGGTGGCGAGTGGGAATCAACGTTAGAGCAGCAATCCATCAATCGGCCTGCACCGAGTAAACCGGTCCCCAAGTTGAATGGCCAGTGGATTTTTTAGCCGGTACTTTTAAAGGGCGGTAGGTCAGTTGTTTGAGCACCTCGGCCATCTTAGGAAAACCGTAATCTGCAGCATTTAATACCTGCAAAACCTGATCAACCTCGGCGATCAGTTTTACCAGCCTGACTTGCTGAAGCTCACAGCGCATTTGGCTCTGCTGAGTTTGCCGGCAGCTTCCCTCCTTATACTCAAAACTCGGTGGATCAGCAAAGAAGCCATCGATCAGTACTACCTCGCCTGCCGCTACATCAAATGAGGCAAAGTCCTTGGACAAATGAGCAGATACCGTCCTGCCTTCAACATCGCGCTGTTGGATAGTTTTTCGCCAGCCTGCGGGAGACGTTTGGCGCTGTACCTCGTAAGAGTATTTGCCAGTGCTCACGCACTCGCCATTGACAACACGAACTGCAGTACAACGCTCCTCTTGGACCGTGTCGGTCGTGTAACTGGCATCCTCCCATCGCTCGCCACGGTCATACTCAGCGAAGCTCTTGGGCGAGAGGGTGATATAGCCCAAGCTTGAAGCCCGAATACCATGGTCACCGGGGGGCTCATAGGCGCTTGTCCTCGGTACGTCATAGCTGACGCCGCTGATTGTATAGTGGCCAGGATCTATCAAATAAATCTTGTACAGTGTACGGCCAAATACAACTTGAAAATAAGAGCCTTGCGGAGAGCCGATGGCGGTTTTCTGAGTATCGTAGCCGACTTTAAACTGGGCAGTGGAATTCTGTGTGTTCGTCCATTCGGTGACGGCCGAACGCAATTTTAGAAACTCCATTGTTGAATCATTGTTTTGGAAATCTGTGTTCAAGCTATCCAGGCTTGCGGTGGGTACCACTAATACCACCTTGCCCGTCGACTTGGCGTCAGCGAAAAGTTGGTCTTCGCGCTTCTGGAGCTCAATAGCTTCGGCGTCCGGCCCCGAGTCTTGCATTATATCGGTTTGGTCAATAGGTTGAATGGGGGCGATGGGGGCACACCCCACTAACAACGAAATGCCGGCCGCCATGACAGCAACCGGGCTTAGGGAGCGCAATAGGGAGATCATGTTCAGCAGCGTCCTTCGGCTTTAGTCAATGCGGTGCACTGAGTGGAGGATAGTTTTGGGCTATTGAAGGCGCGAGCGTGGCGTATCCATCCGGCGCCGACGCCAGAAAAGTCGAAGGCTAAAGCCGGGTAGGCATTAATGATTTCCATAAAAACAATTCCATTTGAATAGTTGAATTCTTCCAAGGTGACCAAGTGCCCAGGTTTATTTTCGTGATTCGCTACGAGTCATGATCAGCCCGAGAGGCACTTCACGTTTTTTAGTTGGCATCTATAAAGCAAGGGCCAAAAAAATAAAGCAATAGTGTGTCTGGGCTATTGCCTTGCCTGCTGCCGATGTGTATCAGCAGCGCCGCCATGAGGATCGGCGTAATTATGCCCATTTATCGCCGCAGTTTTTAGATCGGACGGGCACTGCTTTAAGCCGATAAGCAGCACCCGGTTCAGCCAATTGCTCAGCGCTGAGGGTGACTCAGCGGCATGGGCCTTCCAACTCGAAGGCCGCCCAGGTTAATGCTGGGCCAGTGTCAGGACAATTCGCCACACAGGTCCAGCTCAACCAGCCGCCGCACCTCTTCCACCGGCAACCCTGCGCCGATCAATGCCTGCAACTTGCCGAACGCTGCCTCGCGGGTCATGCCGCCGCCGGACAGCACGCCGACACCGCGCAAGCGGCTACCGGCTTCATACACGTCCAGCTCGACGCCACCTTCGTGGCATTGGGTCACCGCCACGACCACCACGCCGCTGTCCCGCGCCCGCTCGAGGCTGGCGAGGAAGGCCGGGTTGTCGCTCGGCCCGGTGCCGCTGCCGTAGCATTCCAGCACCAGGCCCTGGATACCGCTGCCCAGCAGGCCATCGAGGATCTGCGCACTGATGCCGGGAAACAGCGGCAGCGCCGCGATGTTCGCCAGTTGCTTGGGCTGGTTGTAGTTCAACTGCGCTGGCAGGGTCGGCGCCGGGGTGCCGCCGCCCTGGCGTTCCAGGCGCTTGAACGGGTGGCGACCGAAGCTGCGCACCTTCGCGCAACGGGTCGGCGCCAGCAGCTCACCGTGGAAGTACAAATGCACGCCCGGCGCCAGGCCCTGGCCGAGGGCGACCAGGGCGCCGCTGAGGTTTTCCCAGGCGTCGCTGTCGGTCACGCCGGCGGGCAGCATCGAGCCGGTGAAGCAGACCCGCGCATGCAGGCCCAGCAGTTGGAAGCTCATCGCCGCCGCGCTGTAGGCCAGGGTGTCGGTGCCGTGCAGGATCAGTACGCTGTCGCAGCCCTGCACGTCCACGGCATCGACTACCGCTTCGCGCAGTTGCTGCCAATAGGCCGGGGTCATGTTGGCGCTGTCGATCAACGGCGACATTTCCCGGAAGCGCCATTGCGGCACGACGAGTTCGGGTTGGCTGTGCAGGTAATCGCGCATCCGCGCTTCGAAACCGGATGCCGGGGCCAGGCCGTGGGCGCTGGCCTGCATGCCGATGGTGCCGCCGGTGTAGAGCACCATGACGTGCTGGGCGGCAGGGTAGGTCGAGGAATTCATGGTTGTTCTCCGAGGACGAAAACGGCAGCTTGGGTCAGCCGCCACAACATAAGGCCGAGCATGACGCCGACCCTACGCTGTGTCACGCCGGGCGCAGGGGATGCGCCCGGTTTTTTACAATCGGCCTGCCGATCAGCGTTGCGCTGCGGCCACGCCAGCAGTCGCGGCGTCGGGCTTGGCAACCGGTGCCGACGGGGTGGCTGGCCACGCCTTGCGGTCCAGGTCCAGGTCCGGGAACTTGCTGGAGTCGAACACGGGCACCTTGATGCCGGCCGAACGCTGGTCATCGTAGTCACGCAGGATGCGCATGCCGACCTTGAACAGCAGGAACAGCGCGATCAGGTTCACGAACGCCAGCAGGGTCATGGTGATGTCGGCGAACGCGAACACGGTGCCGAGGTTTTCGATGGCGCCCCAGAAAATCAGGACCAGGACCAGCGCGCGGTAGCCCATCAGGACCTTGCGATTGTCACCGATCATGAAGCGCAGGTTGTTCTCGCCCAGATAGTAGTTGTAGAGGATCGAGGTGAACACGAACAACGACAGGGCCACGGAGATGAATATCCGGCCCCAGTCACCCACGACGGCTGCCAGGGAGTTCTGGGTCAGGGCAATGCCGTCGCCTTCGAAGCCCGGGGTGTAGAAACCCGACAGCAGGATCAGCAACGCGGTGCAGGTGCAGATCACGAAGGTGTCCAGGAACACGCTGAACGCCTGGACCACGCCCTGGGCGACCGGGTGCTCGACCGACGCGACGGCGGCGACGTTAGGCGCACTGCCCAGGCCGGCTTCGTTGGCGAACACGCCACGCTTGACGCCCATGACGATGGCGCTGCCGATCAGGCCGCCGAAGGCCTGGTCCAGACCGAAGGCGCTCTTGACGATGGTCGCCAGCATGCCCGGTACATGTTCGAACTGCAGCACGATCACGTAGAGGGTCACGGCGATATACGCCAGGGTCTTGACCGGTACCAGCAGGTCGGCAACCTTGGCGATGCGCTTGATTCCGCCGATGAACACCAGGCCCAGCAGTACCGCCAGGCCGAGGCCGGTGTAGGTGGTGTCGAAGCCGAAAGCGTTGTTCAGGGAGTGGGTCACCGCGTGGGCTTGCAGGCCGTTGAAGGCGAAGCCGAAGGTGACCAGCAGCAGGAACGCCATGATCATGCCCAACCAGCGCTTCTGCAGGCCGTGCTGGATGTAATAGGACGGGCCGCCACGGTACTGGCCTTCGGAGTCGCAGCGCTTGTAGAGCTGGCCGAGGGAGCACTCGAAGAAGCTGCTGGACATACCGACCAGGGCGGTTACCCACATCCAGAACACCGCACCAGGGCCGCCGAGGGTCACGGCGATGCCGACACCGGCGATGTTGCCCGCGCCGACACGGCCGGCCAGGCTGAGCATCAGGGCCTGGAAGGAACTGAGCTGGTCAGTGCTGCTTTTCAGGCTGTCACGGAACACCGTGAACATGTGGAAGAAGTGACGGAACTGGACGAAACGCGAGCGGATCGTGAAGTAGCCACCGAGCCCGACAATGAGCACGATCAGCACTTTCCCTGATAGGAAGTCGTTGATGACTTCGAGCATGAGTATTCCTCGCTGTTTTTTGTTTAAGCAAATGCTGGCCATTTGGAAACATCGCGTTACATCGGTCGGCGCGCGGCCCGACAGGTGAGGCGAAGTTTCGTCCCGGTCCATTTTCGCGGGTTTGTTATTAGTTCGGTTTTCGCATGTTTAAGGGTCTCGTTGCGGACGACCGCTCATGCGAAGAGGGGCGGCACTATACCTATCAGTGCGGTGCCCGTCTGCACAGTTGTGGTGCGTCCGACGAAGCGGACCCGTTGAAACACCTGGCCTTACGGTCAGGTTCTTGTGGGGATGAGCCTGCTCGCGTTGGCTGGCGACACGGTTTACAACGGGCAGCGCGTCGTCGTTTATCGCGAGCAGGTTCCTTCCCACAGGTTCGGTCATCCTTGGCTGCTATCCATTAAAAAAAGGGCTTGGGGAAGATCCCCAAGCCCTCAAAAGGTGAGAGGTGTCTAGTCCCTCGACCTGGTGAGCGGTGGCCGTGTCGATCACGCTTTGAGCGGGACCAGACGCGGAGCAATCATGTTTTCCGGGCGCAGGATGTCGTCGAGCATGGCGTCGTCGAGCAAGCCTTCTTCGCGCACCAGTTCCAGCACGCCGCGGCCACTTTCCAGGGCAACACGGGCGATGCGGGTGGCGTTTTCATAGCCGATGTACGGGTTCAGGGCAGTGACCAGACCGATCGAGTGCTCGACCAGTTCGCGGCAGCGCGCTTCGTTGGCGGTGATGCCGACGATGCAGTGCTCGCGCAGCATGTCCATGGCCCGTTGCAGCAGGCGGATCGAGTCGAAGATCTTGAAAGCGATCAGCGGCTCCATCACGTTCAGTTGCAGTTGGCCGCCTTCGGCCGCGATGGTCAGGGCCAGGTCGTTGCCGATGATTTGGAACGCCACCTGGTTGACCGCTTCCGGGATCACCGGGTTGACCTTGCCGGGCATGATCGAGCTGCCTGGCTGGCGGGCCGGCAGGTTGATTTCGTTGATGCCGGTGCGTGGGCCGCTGGACAGCAGGCGCAGGTCGTTGCAGATCTTCGACAGCTTGACCGCGGTGCGCTTGAGCATGCCGGAGAACAGCACGAAGGCGCCCATGTCGGAGGTGGCTTCGATCAGGTCGGCGGCCGGTACCAGCGGCTGGCCGCTGATGGTCGCCAGGCGTTGTACGGCCAAGGCCTGGTAGCGCGGATCGGCGTTGATGCCGGTGCCGATGGCGGTACCGCCCAGGTTCACTTCGGTGAGCAGTTCAGGCGCCAGGGTTTTCAGGCGTGCCAGGTCTTCGCTCAGGGTGGTGGCGAAGGCGCGGAATTCCTGGCCGAGGGTCATCGGCACGGCATCCTGCAACTGGGTGCGGCCCATTTTCAGGACGTGGCTGAATTCTTCACCCTTGGCGGCGAACGCCTGGATCAGGCTGTCGAGGCTGGCCAGCAACGCGTCGTGACCCAGCAGCAGACCCAGGCGGATCGCGGTCGGGTAGGCGTCGTTGGTGGACTGCGCCATGTTCACGTCGTTGTTGGGGTGCAGGTACTGGTACTCGCCTTTCTGGTGGCCCATGGCTTCCAGCGCGATGTTGGCGATGACTTCGTTGGCATTCATGTTGGTCGACGTGCCGGCGCCGCCCTGGATCATGTCCACCACGAATTCTTCGTGGAAGTCGCCGCGGATCAATCGTGCACAGGCTTCGCTGATGGCGGCATGCTTGGCTTCGCTGAGCTGCCCCAGTTCGCGGTTGGCGTCAGCGGCGGCCTGTTTGACCATTGCCAGACCGACCACCAGCTTGGGGTAATGCGAGATCGGGACGCCGGAGAGACGGAAGTTGTTTACCGCTCGTAGGGTCTGGATGCCGTAATACGCTTGCGCTGGTACTTCAAGTACGCCAAGCAGGTCTTTTTCTGTGCGGAATGATGCAGCGGAGGACATGACGGAAATCATCTCGATAAGGACCCGGTCTGAGCCGGAACGCTGTGGATCCTAGGCTCTGGGAAAAAATAGGGCCAATGCTGTTAAACACTGGCCTATGCATATTCGGCATAATGCCGGTGTGACGTCGACGGTGCGGCGAACGTGTGACCTGTTTTGGTGCGTGTAAGGGAGGGCGTGATGAATCTTGAAAGCAAGTGGCTCGAGGACTTCAGTGCCCTGGCCGCGACCCGCAGTTTCTCCCAAGCGGCCGAGCGGCGTTTCGTGACGCAACCGGCATTCAGCCGGCGGATTCGCAGCCTTGAGGCTGCGCTGGGGCTGACCCTGGTCAACCGTTCCCGTACGCCCGTCGAGCTGACGGCGGCGGGGCAGTTGTTCCTGGTGACGGCGCGTACGGTGGTGGAGCAATTGGGCGAAGTGCTGCGCCATTTGCATCACCTGGAAGGCGGGCAGGGCGAAGTCATCCAAGTGGCGGCCGCCCACTCCCTGGCCCTGGGCTTCTTCCCCCGCTGGATCGCGCAACTGCGCAACGAAGGGATGAACATCGCCACGCGGCTGGTGGCGACCAACGTCGGCGACGCCGTCCACGCCCTGCGTGAAGGTGGCTGCGATTTGATGCTGGCCTTCTACGACCCGGATTCGGCCATGCAGATGGACCCGGAGATCTTCCCGTCACTGCACCTGGGCCAGACCGAAATGCTTCCGGTGTGCGCCGCCGATGCCAGCGGCAACCCGCTGTTCGACCTTGAAGGGGAGTCCAGCGTGCCGCTGCTGGCCTACAGCGCCGGGGCGTTCCTGGGGCGTTCGGTCAACCAGTTGTTGCGCCAGCGGGCGCTGCGATTCACCACGATCTACGAGACGGCCATGGCCGACAGCCTGAAAAGCATGGCCCTGGAAGGCCTGGGCATCGCCTGGGTGCCGCACCTGAGCGTACGCGCCGAACTGGCCCGGGGTGAACTGGTGATCTGCGGTGGCACGCAATGGCACGTGCCCCTGGAGATCCGCCTGTACCGCTGCGCCCTGGTGCGCAAGGCCAATGTGCGGTTGCTGTGGCGCAAGCTCGAAGGCGGCGCGGCGCAGGGCGCCATCGGATCCTGAAAACAATGCAGAACCCCTTGTGGGAGCGAGCAAGCCCGCTCCCACAGGGATTTATGCTGTTCCCTCGCTGACCTGCGAGTCAATAAAACCGCCACTTCAGCCCAAATGACAGATGGTCGGCGAAAGTGCGTTTAACGCACCATTTTCGGTATACTGCCCGGCCTTCGGTCGGTTCGCCCGGCCATCATTCGTACAACAAGCCACGCCGGTTTCCTGCGTGGCTTGTTGTTTTTTGACGCGCCTGCGGGCGCCCAGAGAGAAGAGGCACGACGATGAGTGCACTGGTTGGCGTGATCATGGGCTCCAAGTCCGATTGGTCCACCCTTAGCCACACCGCCGATATGCTGGAAAAGCTCGGCATCCCTTACGAGGTGAAAGTGGTCTCCGCCCACCGTACCCCGGACCTGCTGTTCCAGTACGCCGAAGAGGCCGAGGCACGTGGCATCGAGGTGATCATCGCCGGTGCCGGTGGCGCGGCCCACCTGCCGGGCATGTGCGCGGCCAAGACCCACCTGCCGGTGCTGGGCGTGCCGGTCCAGTCGTCGATGCTCTCGGGCGTCGACTCGTTGCTGTCGATCGTGCAGATGCCGGCCGGTATCCCGGTCGCGACCCTGGCCATCGGCAAGGCCGGCGCGATCAACGCGGCCCTGCTGTCGGCGAGCATCCTGGGCGCCAAGCATCCACAGTTTCATACCGTGCTGAAAAAATTCCGCGCTGAGCAGACAGACAGCGTCCTGGACAATCCAGACCCACGCATTGCCTGAGGTTGTTGACGAATGAAGATCGGTGTAATCGGTGGCGGCCAGTTGGGTCGCATGTTGGCCCTGGCAGGTACGCCGCTGGGGATGAACTTCGCTTTCCTGGACCCGGCGCCTGACGCCTGTGCCGCGGCGCTGGGTGAACACCTGCGGGCCGACTACGGCGACCAGGATCACCTGCGCCAATTGGCCGATGAAGTCGATCTGGTGACCTTCGAATTCGAAAGCGTCCCGGCCGAAACCGTGGCCTTCCTGTCCCAGTTCGTCCCGGTCTACCCGAGCGCCGAAGCCTTGCGGATCGCCCGTGACCGTTGGTTCGAAAAGAACATGTTCAAGGACCTGGGCATCCCCACGCCGGCCTTCGCTGACATTCAATCCCAGGCCGACCTGGACGCCGCTGTCGCCGCCATCGGCCTGCCCGCCGTGCTCAAGACCCGTACCCTGGGTTACGACGGCAAGGGCCAGAAAGTCCTGCGCAAGCCTGAAGACGTGGTCGGTACGTTTGCCGAGCTTGGCAGCGTGGCCTGCCTGCTGGAAGGTTTCGTGCCGTTCACCGGGGAAGTCTCGCTGATCGCCGTGCGTGCCCGCGACGGTGAGATCCGCTTCTATCCGCTGGTGCACAACACCCACAAGGACGGCATCCTCAAGCTGTCCGTCGCCAGCACCGATCATCCGTTGCAGGCCCTGGCCGAGGACTACTCCAGCCGGGTGCTCAAGCAACTGGACTATGTCGGCGTGATGGCGTTCGAGTTCTTCGAAGTGGACGGTGGCCTCAAGGCCAACGAAATCGCACCGCGGGTACACAACTCCGGGCACTGGACCACCGAAGGCGCCGAGTGCAGCCAGTTCGAAAACCACCTGCGGGCGGTGGCCGGGCTGCCGCTGGGGTCGACCGCCAAGGTCGGTGAAAGCGCGATGCTCAATTTCATCGGCAAGGTCCCTGACAGCGACAAGGTCCTGGCGATTGCCGACTGCCATTTGCATCACTATGGCAAGGCGTTCAAGGTCGGGCGCAAGGTCGGTCACGCCAACCTGCGCTGCGCTGACCGGGCCACGCTGGCCCAGCAGATCATCAAGGTCGAGGCGCTGATCGCCGAACAATAATCTGGAACGGCGGTGGAACCATTCGTCGGCTGATCTTTCTCATGGCTAAGTGCCAAAGCCTGACCGGGCTTTGGCTTCGCGACTCAATGAGAGGGAAATGCCATGGGAATCATCGGAACCATCTTTATCGGCTTGATCGTTGGCCTGTTGGCGCGCTTCCTGAAACCGGGCGATGACAGCATGGGCTGGATCATGACCATCCTGCTCGGTATCGGCGGTTCGTTGGCAGCCACTTACGGGGGCCAGGCCCTGGGCATCTACCAGGCCGGCCAAGGCGCCGGTTTCATCGGTGCCCTGGTGGGCGCGATCGTGTTGCTGGTGATCTACGGCCTGATCAAAAGAAACTGATCCAAATGCAGCAAGGCCCTCTCTGCGTGGCGAGCAGAGGGGGCTAGAATGCTCGGCGTTTCATTTTTCATTCATTGCCGAGCCCTTTCATGCGCCGTCTAGTATTGACCCTTCTTCTGCTGGGCAGTGGCCTGGCCCATGCCGCCGAGCTGCCGGAAACCGACTGGCTCGAACTGATGCCCAAGTCGGACCAGAAAGCCCTCGAGGCTATGCCCGAGATCGACCACAACTCCCCGGAAGCCAACGGCACCTTCACCGAAAAGGGCGGCCTGAAGCAAAGCAAGGGCTTGCCGGCGGTGATGTATTCGACCAAGACCGTGGCGGCGATGAACGACAAGCACATCCGCATCGGCGGTTACCCGGTGCCGCTGGAAACCGACGCCAAGGGCCGCAGCACGCTGTTTTTCCTGGTGCCCTACCCTGGCGCCTGCATCCACGTCCCGCCACCGCCGCCTAACCAACTGGTGCTGGTGCGCTATCCCAAGGGTCTGAAGCTGGACGACATCTACACGCCGCTCTGGGTGACGGGCACGCTGAAGATCGAAAAAGTCGACAACGACCTGGCGAGTGCGGCGTATGCGCTGGAGGCGGAGAAGGTGAGAGTGGTGCAGGAGGCGGATTTGTAGGGCGGCAGCTTGGCTTGACCCAAAACCCAATGTGGGAGCGAGCAAGCTCGCTCCCACAGTGGTTTTTGTGGTGGGGTTTAGAGCGGTTTGCTGCAGATGCTCACCCCGAGGGTATGGCTGCCCTGCGGTAACAACGTCACCACGTCGTCCATCACATTCGCCGTCTCGATGCACAACATGCGCTGCCAGCCATCGTCGGCCATGTCGCTGAAGGCCTTGGCGCGTTCGGTCCAGGGGTTCCAGATCACCGCCGAGCGCGAACCGCTGCTGGTCAGTTCGATCCGTCGTTCCCAGTGCGGGTCGATGATGCTCAGCGTCGGCGGGGTATCGAGGTAGATGCGGTCGGTCTCGCTGGCAAATGTCAGGTCGCCGGCCTGGGTGTGGGTGTTCCAGTCGTCCAGGGTCTCGATGTAGCTCAAGCCATCCACCCCCTCGACCCGCACGTTGCGCACGTCGCTCACGGCGAAGTAGCTGTGCAGCGCCTGGCTGAGGCTGACGGTGTCGCTGCCACGGTTATGGCTGGTGAGGCGGATGTGCAGTTGCTCGTCCATCACGATGGTCAGCGTCAGGTCCACCTGGTGAGGCCAGCCCGAGAGGCCGTTTTCAGGGTAGGGCAGCACGAATTCCACCTTGAGGCTTTCGCCTTCGGTTTCGATGCCCTTCAATTCCCAATCCATCGCCCGTACCAGGCCGTGGGCCGTGGCCGGGTCATTGGTCACGCGCATGGCCTGTACGCTGTCGGGGTTGCGGGTCAGGTTGCCGAACCACGGCCAGCACACCGGCACGCCCGCGCGGATGCTCTTGCCAGTCTTGAACGTGGCCTGGTCGTTGAGCCAGATCAGTGGCGGCTGGCCGTCCACTTGATAACTGAGGATGTGCGCGCCTTGCTGGGCCACCAGCAACTCGGCCTGACCGTGACGGATGCGCCAGGCGTTCAGTTCATCCAGTTTGACCGCTTCGACGTTGGGCGTAGGCATGTTGCAAATCTCGCTCGGGAACAGGGACTGCAATGGACCGCAAAACGGCCGCCATGTTTAACGGGCGCGCGGCGGAACCGAGCGGGTACGACCGCTGCCGTCGATGGCGACAAAGACAAAGACCGCCTCGGTCACCTTGCGCCATTCACTGGACAGCGGGTCGTCGCTCCAGACCTCGACCATCATCTGGATCGAGCTGCGGCCGATTTCCAGGGCCTGGGTATAAAAGGAAAGCTGTGCACCCACCGCCACCGGCACCAGGAACGCCATGCGATCGATCGCCACGGTGGCCACGCGTCCGCCGGCCACCTTGCTGGCCATGGCGGTGCCGGCCAGGTCCATCTGGGACACCAGCCAGCCACCGAAAATATCGCCGAAGCCGTTGGTCTCGCGAGGGAGCGCGGTGATTTGCAGGGCCAGGTCGCCTTGCGGGATTGGATCTTCTTGTTCGAGCTCTATCATGCCGGGGGGGCCTCTGACCCGTAACGCTGTCTGGTACTTCAGGTGAATAGCCGTCTTTGAAAAAAACGATTCAGCCCGAACATACTGCGTTCGTCACGTTTTTCGTAAAGGCGTGCCAAAGGGAAACTCTGCGAAACCGGCTGGTTCTGGTACTACGCCACCAACGACGTTTTCGCACAGCAACCCCTTACAGGGTACTGCAAGGTTGCGAGTATATCGGGCGATAGACGTCGAGACGACCACCCGGTTCTGATTTCGACTATCAAATACGCACCTCTATGTGCTTTTTCGAACAATTTGCTATCGTGCCGGACCTGCCCAGGCCCCAACCCGTGTTACCAGGGTTGCAGAACCGACTATAAGAGAAGCCCTTGCCATGACCACTGCGCCTTCGAGCACGGCGACGCCCGCACAACCAGCACGTCCACTGACCCGCAACGATTACAAGACTCTGTCGCTTTCAGCTTTGGGCGGTGCGCTGGAGTTCTACGATTTCATCATCTTCGTGTTCTTTGCCACCGTGGTCGGCAAATTGTTCTTCCCTGCCGAAATGCCTGAGTGGCTGCGCCTGATGCAGACCTTCGGCATTTTTGCCGCCGGTTACCTGGCCCGGCCGCTGGGCGGGATCATCATGGCCCACTTCGGCGACCTGCTGGGGCGCAAGAAAATGTTCACCCTGAGCATTTTCATGATGGCTGTGCCGACCCTGATCATGGGCCTGTTGCCCACCTATGCGCAGATCGGCATGTGGGCGCCCATCCTGCTGTTGCTGATGCGGGTGATCCAGGGCGCGGCCATCGGCGGGGAAGTGCCGGGGGCCTGGGTATTCGTTTCTGAACACGTTCCGGCGCGCCACATCGGCTACGCCTGCGGCACGCTGACGTGTGGCCTGACCGCGGGGATTCTGTTGGGTTCGCTGGTCGCCACGGCCATCAACAGCATTTATACGCCGGTGGAAGTGGCGGATTACGCCTGGCGGATCCCGTTCCTGCTGGGCGGTGTGTTCGGTCTGTTTTCGGTGTACCTGCGCCGCTGGCTCCACGAAACCCCAGTGTTCGCCGAGCTGCAACTGCGCAAGGCCCTGGCCGAGGAAATACCGCTGCGGGCCGTGCTGCGCGATCATCGCGGCGCCATCGCGATTTCGATGCTGCTGACCTGGCTGCTGTCGGCCGGCATCATCGTGATCATCCTGATGACCCCGACGGTGTTGCAGACCGTTTACCACTTCAGCCCGACCACCGCGTTGCAGGCCAACAGCCTGGCGATCGTGTTCCTGAGCTTTGGTTGCATCGGCTCCGGCGTGCTGGCCGACCGCTTCGGCGCCGGGCGGGTATTTGTCTTCGGTAGCGCGTTGCTGCTGATCACCTCTTGGACCTTTTATCACAGCCTGTTCGACCACCCCGACTGGCTATTCCCCCTCTATGCGCTGAGCGGCCTGCTGGTGGGCACCATCGGCGCGGTGCCTTACGTCATGGTCAAGGCGTTCCCGGCCGTGGTGCGCTTCAGCGGCCTGTCGTTCTCCTACAACCTGGCCTACGCCATCTTCGGCGGCCTTACCCCGATGATCGTGACCTTGTTGTTGAAAGAGAGCCCGATGGGGCCGGCGTATTACGTGGCGATCATTTGCGGAATAGGGATTGTGGTGGGCGGTTATCTCTGGAAGAAGGGGCGCTAGGTGGCGCTGAACAGGCTTCTGTGGCGAGGGGATCTATCCCCGTTGGGCTGCGAAGCGGCCCTCAAGCCAGCGCTCCTCGGTGTTTCAGACTGATTGCATCCAGCCGTTGGGCTGCCTTGCAGCCCAACGGGGGATAAATCCCCTCGCCACAACATCCTGTAAAACTCAATGCTGGCCTTTCATCCAATTGTCATATTTCAGCCATAGAGTGTTCACACGGCTTACCAATACTTGGCCGACTTAACACACCTATCTGCTAGGAGTAAGGCATGAAACTGAAGCGTTTGATGGCGGCAATGACTTTTGTCGCTGCTGGCGTTGCGACTGCCAACGCGGTTGCCGCTGTTGACCCTGCGATCCCGAGCTACACCAAGACCACTGGTGTGTCGGGTAATCTCTCCAGCGTCGGCTCCGATACCCTGGCCAACCTGATGACCTTGTGGGCCGAGAACTACAAGAAAGAATACCCGAACGTAAACATCCAGATTCAGGCCGCCGGTTCCTCCACCGCGCCGCCCGCGCTCACCGAAGGCACCGCCAACCTGGGCCCGATGAGCCGCAAGATGAAGGACAACGAACTGCAGGCCTTCGAACAGAAGTACGGCTACAAGCCAACCGCTATTCCGGTTGCCGTGGATGCCCTGGCCGTATTCGTGCACAAGGACAACCCGATCAAGCACCTGACCATGGCTCAGGTCGACGCCATTTTTTCCTCGACTCGCCTCTGCGGCGCCAAGGCTGACGTCAAGACCTGGGGCGACCTGGGCGTGACCGGCGACCTGGCCAACAAGCCGGTCCAACTGTTCGGTCGTAACTCGGTGTCCGGCACCTACGGCTACTTCAAGGAAGAAGCCTTGTGCAAAGGCGACTACAAGCCAAACGTCAACGAACAGCCGGGTTCGGCTTCGGTTGTGCAGTCGATCAGCAGCTCGCTTAACGGCATCGGCTACTCGGGTATCGGCTACAAGACCGCCAGCGTGAAAACCGTTGCCCTGGCCAAGAAAGAAGGCGGCGAGTTCATTGAAGACACCGAAGAAAACGCCCTGAACGGCAAGTACCCGCTGTCGCGTTTCCTCTACGTCTACGTCAACAAGGCCCCGAACAAGCCTCTGGCCCCGCTGGAAGCCGAGTTCGTGAAGCTGATCCTGTCCAAGCAAGGCCAGGAAGTCGTGGTCAAGGACGGTTACATCCCGGTACCTGCCAAAGTCGCCGCCAAGGCACTGGCTGACCTGGGGCTGCAGGAAGGCGGCAACGTCGCCAAGCAGTAATACCTGAGCCAGGGCCAACGCCCGGGCTCTCTGTGGGAGCGGGCTTGCTCGCGAATGCGGTGGATCAGTCGGCATCCATGTCGAATGTACTGGCCCCTTCGCGAGCAAGCCCGCTCCCACGGACACGAATTTTCCGTCCGCTGCCGCTTCTAGCTGGCGGCGGATTTGTTGCGTCACTTCACTGTCATCTTTCTGTCATACAGGATCGCTAGGGTGTGCGCATGAATGATCTGGCCAACTCCACAATGACTACGACTTCCCCTCCCAAGCGCATTGATTTCAATACGCCTGAGTTGCAACGCAAGCGTCGCATCCGCGCGCTCAAGGATCGCCTGACCCGCTGGTATGTGCTGGTCGGCGGCCTCGCCGTCCTGGCGGCCATTACGCTGATTTTCTTCTTCCTGGCCTATGTGGTGCTGCCCCTGTTCCAGGGCGCGGACCTGACCGCCAAGGACTCGATCACTCCGGCCTGGATGCAAGACGCCGGCAAACCGCTGATGATCTCTATCGAAGAACAGAACCAGGTCGCCATGCGGGTTTCCGACAAGGGCCAGGCGCTGTTTTTCGATGTCGGCAGTGGCGCCGAACTGCGCCGCGTCGACCTGCCGATTCCGGCCGGCGCCAGCGTGACCGCCATTGGCGAGGACCAGCCCGGCAGCCCATTGGTGGCGATCGGTCTGTCCAACGGCCAGGCCTTGGTGTTCCGTCACACTTATAAGGTCTCCTACCCGGACGGCAAGAAAACCATCTCGCCCGCCGTCGAATACCCTTACGGCGAGACGCCGATCGCCTTGAACGAACAGGGCGCGGCCCTGGAGCATGTCAGCCTCAACGCCACGGATTCGACCCTGCTGTTGGCCGGTTCCAGCGGCGCCCAGCTGCAAGTGCTGTCGCTCACCAGCGAAGAAAACATGATGACCGGTGAAGTCACCAGCGAGCAGACGCGTATCGACCTGCCGCAGATGACCGAGCCGGTGAAGAACATCTTCGTCGACCCGCGCCAGCAATGGCTGTATGTGGTCAACGGGCGTGCCCAGGCCGATGTGTTCAGCCTGCGGGACAAGAGTCTCAACGGCCGTTACAAATTGCTGGAAGACGGCGAAGCCCAAGTCACCGCCGCCACCCAGCTGGTGGGCGGGATCTCGCTGATCATCGGCGACTCCAAGGGCGGCCTGGCCCAATGGTTCATGGCCCGGGATCCGGACGGCGAACTGCGCTTCAAGCAGATTCGAACCTTCCAGATGGGCAGCGCGCCCATCGTCGAGATCAGCGCCGAAGAACGTCGCAAAGGTTTCGTGGCGCTCGACGCCGCCGGCAAGCTCGGCGTGTTCCACAGCACCGCCCACCGCACCCTGCTGGTGGACCAGGTGGTCGACGGCCAGGGCCTGTTCGGCATGTCGCCACGGGCCAACCGCCTGATCGTCGAACAGGGCGGCAAGCTGCAACCATTGACGCTGGACAACCCGCACCCGGAAGTGTCGTGGAGCGCGTTGTGGAGCAAGGTCTGGTACGAAAACTACGACGAACCTAAATATGTCTGGCAATCGACCGCCGCCAACACCGACTTCGAACCCAAGCTGAGCCTTTCGCCGCTGACCTTCGGTACCCTGAAGGCGGCGTTCTACGCGATGCTGCTGGCCGCGCCGCTGGCGGTTGCCGCAGCGATCTACACCGCCTACTTCATGGCCCCGGGCATGCGCCGCAAGGTCAAGCCGGTGATCGAGTTGATGGAGGCGATGCCGACGGTGATCCTCGGTTTCTTCGCCGGCCTGTTCCTGGCGCCGTACGTCGAAGGGCACCTGCCGGGTATCTTCAGCCTGTTGATGTTGCTGCCGATCGGCATTCTGGTCACCGGTTTCGCCTTCAGCCGCCTGCCGGAATCCATTCGCTTGAGAGTACCCGAGGGCTGGGAAAGCGCCCTGTTGATCCCGGTGATCCTGTTCGTGGGCTGGCTCTCGCTGTACATGAGCCCGTACATGGAAGCCTGGTTCTTCGGCGGCGACATGCGCATGTGGATCTCCCATGACCTGGGCATCACCTACGACCAGCGCAACGCCCTGGTGGTGGGCCTGGCGATGGGCTTCGCGGTGATCCCGAACATTTATTCCATCGCCGAAGACGCCGTGTTCAGCGTGCCGCGCGGCCTGACCCTGGGCTCCCTGGCCCTCGGCGCTACGCCGTGGCAGACCATGACCCGCGTGGTGATCCTCACCGCCAGCCCGGGCATCTTCTCGGCGCTGATGATCGGCATGGGCCGTGCGGTGGGCGAGACCATGATCGTGCTGATGGCCACCGGTAACACGCCGGTCATGGAAATGAACCTGTTCGAAGGCCTGCGCACCCTGGCGGCCAACGTGGCGGTGGAGATGCCCGAGTCGGAAGTCGGCGGCAGCCACTACCGCGTGCTGTTCCTCTCGGCCCTGGTGTTGCTGTTGTTCACCTTCGTCATGAACACCCTCGCCGAGCTGATCCGTCAGCGTCTGCGCAAGAAATATTCGTCGCTTTAAGAAAGGTAGAAGTCTGTGAAACAGAACTCCCTGAAAGGATGGTTCAAGAGCGGCGCCCCTGGCGTCTGGATCAGCGGTGGCGCGGTGTCCATCGCGGTCATCATGACCATTGGCCTGCTGGCGGTGATCGCTGTGCGCGGCCTGGGCCACTTCTGGCCGGCGGACCTGATCCACGCCAACTACAACGTGCCGGGCATGCCTGCGCACCTGGTGGTCGGCGAAGTCGTACAGAAAGAAGAAGTGCCTCGCGAGCGCCTGAAAAGCGCCGGCTTGCCGGTGCCGGACGAAGGCCCCGAGTTCATGACCCGCGAACTGATCAAGGTCGGCAACCGAGACCTGAACGGCACCGACTTCACCTGGATCGTCGGCGATTGGTTGACCAACCAGACCACGCCGCCGGAACTGATGGCCATCGAGCGTCGTGAGTGGGGCAACTTCTACGGTTACCTGGTCAACGTCAAGGAAGGCGGCAAGGTCATCGCCGAGGGCGAAGCGGCCTGGCCGCAACTGCAGGCTCGCGTACAGCGGGTCAATCAGTTGGCCGCCGAACTCAAGACCCTGGAAAAAGTCGACATCGGCGCTATCAACGCCGGTCTGGAGCGTATCCGCCTGCACGGTCGCAAGCTGGAGCTGGACGGCAAGCTCGATGCTTCGGCACAGGCCGATCTGGAAAGCGAACGCGCCGAACTCAACGCCCGCTACAAGGACATCGAAGCGCGCCTGGCCGACCTGCATGCGCAGTTCAACCGCGACAGCCTGACGGCCCGCGATGCCAACGGCAAGGAAGTGGAGATCGAAATCGGCAAAGTGGTGCACGCCTACCAGCCAAACGGCATGGGCACGTTCACCAAGCTGGGTTTCTACTTCAGCAAGGTCTGGGAGTTCCTCAGCGACGACCCCCGTGAAGCCAACACCGAAGGCGGCATCTTCCCGGCGATTTTCGGCACCGTGATGATGACCCTGATCATGGCAATGATCGTGACGCCGTTCGGCGTGCTGGCGGCGGTCTACCTGCGTGAATACGCCCGCCAGGGCCCGATGACCCGTCTGATTCGCATCGCGGTGAACAACCTCGCGGGCGTTCCAGCTATTGTTTACGGCGTGTTCGGCCTGGGCTTCTTCGTCTACGTGCTGGGTGGTTCGGTCGACCGCTTGTTCTTCCCCGAGGCCTTGCCGGCGCCGACCTTCGGCACCCCGGGCCTGCTCTGGGCGTCGCTGACCCTGGCGCTGCTGGCGGTGCCGGTGGTGATCGTGGCCACCGAAGAAGGCCTGGCGCGGATCCCGCGTACCGTGCGCGAAGGCTCCCTGGCCCTCGGCGCGACCAAGGCCGAGACCCTGTGGAAAATCGTCCTGCCCATGGCCAGCCCGGCGATGATGACCGGGATGATCCTCGCCGTGGCCCGTGCCGCGGGTGAAGTGGCGCCGTTGATGCTGGTGGGCGTGGTGAAACTGGCCCCGTCGCTGCCGCTGGACGGCAACTACCCGTACTTGCACCTGGACCAGAAGATCATGCACCTGGGCTTCCATATCTATGACGTCGGTTTCCAGAGCCCGAACGTCGAAGCGGCGCGACCGCTGGTCTATGCCACGGCGCTGCTGCTGGTGCTGGTGATCGCCACGCTCAACCTGTCGGCGGTGTGGATCCGTAACCACCTGCGCGAGAAGTACAAAGCGTTGGATAGCTAAAAGTCATTAGCCACAAGCGGCAAGCGACCCGCCGCTTTTGCTCAAACTTGCAGCTTGCAGCTAGAAGCTTGCAGCTACGAACGGAGTGAGACCATGCAACACGAAGCACATACACACGGCATCAACATGTCGGCCCTGGGCCGCGACAAGCAGAGCCTGGATCTGGCGCAAGAAACCGTCGCCATCGAAGTACCTGGCCTGAACCTGTTCTACGGCGAGAAGCAGGCGCTCTATGACGTCAGCCTGAACATCCCGAAACAGCGCGTCACCGCGTTCATCGGTCCATCGGGTTGCGGCAAGTCAACCTTGCTGCGCACCTTCAACCGCATGAACGACCTGGTGGACGGCTGCCGCGTCGAAGGTGAAATCAACCTCTACGGTAACAACATCTACCGCAAGGGCGAAGATGTGGCCGAGCTGCGTCGTCGCGTCGGCATGGTGTTCCAGAAGCCGAACCCGTTCCCGAAAACCATCTACGAGAACGTGGTCTACGGCTTGCGCATCCAGGGCATCAACAAGAAGCGCATCCTCGACGAAGCCGTGGAATGGGCCCTCAAGGGCGCCGCGCTGTGGGATGAGGTCAAGGACCGTCTGCATGAATCGGCCCTCGGTCTGTCCGGCGGCCAGCAGCAACGTCTGGTGATCGCCCGCACCATCGCCGTGGAACCGGAAGTGCTGCTGCTCGACGAACCCTGCTCGGCCCTCGACCCGATCTCGACGCTGAAAGTCGAAGAGCTGATCTACGAGCTCAAGTCCAAGTTCACCATCGTCATCGTGACCCACAACATGCAACAGGCGGCGCGGGTTTCCGACTACACCGCGTTCATGTACATGGGCAAACTGGTGGAATTCGGCGATACCGATACGCTGTTCACCAATCCGGCGAAGAAGCAGACCGAAGACTACATCACCGGTCGCTACGGCTAGTCGAGGCAGCTGCATAGCCGCACTGCGCTATCAGGATCAACATTTAACTGCTTGAAGCTTGCAGCTTGAAGCTTGCAACTTTCGCGGAGCGAACAAGATGATTTCGAAGGAAGGCCTTACTCACCACATTTCCGCCCAGTTCAACGCCGAGCTGGAGGAAGTGCGCAGTCACTTGCTGGCCATGGGCGGGCTGGTGGAAAAGCAGGTCAACGACGCGGTGACCGCACTGATCGAGGCCGACTCCGGCCTGGCCCAGCAGGTGCGTGAAATCGATGACCAGATCAACCAGATGGAGCGCAACATCGACGAGGAGTGCCTGCGTATCCTGGCCCGTCGTCAGCCGGCTGCCTCCGACCTGCGCCTGATCATCAGCATCTCCAAGTCGGTGATCGACCTTGAGCGGATCGGCGACGAAGCCACCAAGATCGCCCGTCGTGCCATTCAGTTGTGCGAAGAAGGCGAGGCGCCGCGCGGCTACGTCGAGGTTCGCCACATCGGCGACCAGGTGCGCAACATGGTCCGTGACGCACTGGATGCCTTCGCCCGTTTCGACGCCGACCTGGCGTTGTCGGTGGCCCAGTACGACAAGATCATCGACCGCGAATACAAGACCGCCCTGCGCGAGCTGGCCACCTACATGATGGAAGACCCGCGCTCCATTTCCCGGGTGTTGAGCATTATCTGGGTGCTGCGTTCTCTCGAGCGTATCGGCGATCATGCGCGCAACATCTCGGAACTTGTCATCTACCTGGTGCGCGGTACCGATGTGCGCCACATGGGGCTCAAGCGGATGAAGGAAGAAGTTGAGGGCACCCCGTCCGAAACCGCTAATGTTCCAGGCAAAACTGACGATAAGTAAGATTGCCAAGAAAAGCGCCCGGCCTTCTGGTCGGGCTTTTTTTTTGGCTTTTTTTAATCCAAAGCAGCACCCCGCGAACGAAAAGTCCCGGCGTGACTGACGGTTTTTTTGGCAATATGCCATCAGTAAAGCGGTATGCTTGCCGGGATTTTTTAGAGGTGTATCTGGATGAGTAAGGTCAGTGTGTTGGTCGTGGACGATGCTTCGTTCATTCGTGACCTGGTGAAGAAGTGCCTGCGCAACTACTTCCCGGGCGTGCGTATCGAAGACGCGGTGAACGGCAAGAAAGCCCAGGCCCTGCTGGCGCGCGAGGCATTCGACCTGGTGCTGTGCGATTGGGAAATGCCGGAGATGTCCGGTCTCGAACTGCTGACCTGGTGCCGCCAGCAGGACACCCTCAAGGGCATGCCCTTCGTGATGGTCACCAGCCGCGGCGACAAGGAAAACGTGGTCCAGGCGATCCAGGCCGGCGTTTCCGGCTACGTCAGCAAGCCGTTCACCAACGAACAGTTGCTGACCAAGGTCAAGCAGGCCCTGCACAAGGTCGGCAAGCTCGACACGCTGATGAACAGTGCTCCGACCAAGATGAACTCGGCGTTCGGTAATGATTCCCTCAGCGCCCTGACGGGCAATAAGGCGCCGGTTGCGGCTGTTGCTTCGGCACCGGCGGCGAATCCGTTTGCCAAGCCGGCGGCCGCTCCCGCTCCCGCAGCCGCTGCTGCCCCGGCCCGTGGACTGCTCAACAGCCCGCCGGTCAAGGCGCCGGTAACCGCCGCTTCGACAACCAACCGTGGCCAAGGCCAGTTGCGCCTGTCCAGCGGCACCCAGCAATGCGTGATCAAGGCCTTGAGCCTCAAGGAAGCGCTGCTGGTGGTCAAGCGTACCGACACCCTGCCACAAGTGCTCGAAAGCGCAGTGCTGGACATGGAGCAGGGCGACAACGCCGAAACGGCCCGTCTCAACGGCTACCTGCACGCCATCGTCGCCCATGAGCAGACCCCCGACAGCGAATGGCTGCAGCTGACGTTCCGCTTCGTCGACAAAGACCCGCAGAAACTCGACTACATCTCCCGCCTGATCGCCCGCGGTACGGCGCAGAAACACTTCGTGCCGGGCGCCTGATCCGGCCATGCAGATCGTTCCCATGCTCTGCGTGGGAATGCCTCTACGGACGCTCTGCGTTCGGCGCTTGAGGGGACGCGGAGCGTCCCTGGCTGCATTCCCACGCAGAGCGTAGGAACGATCACCAACACCGATCGCTGATCCAATTTTGAAACATCCGTCGACTACGCTGGTCCATCCCAGCTGCTAGGCTGCTGTGCAGGCCTTCATTTTCGACAGAACCTTTGCCCATGTTCGTGCCCCTGCTGTTTGCCTGTGGTCTTGTCCTGGCCTCCACCTCGGCCGTGGCCATGACGATCTACAAATCCACTGATGCCAATGGTGTGGTGTCCTATAGCGACCGCCCCAGCAAGGGCGCCCAGGTGTTCGTGTTCCGCGACCGCATGGTCGAGCGCCTGGAGCGGCAGGTGTTTCTGGATATCAAGAAACAGAACGGCGCGGACGCGGTATTCGTGCGCAACGATCTGTACGCGCCGGTGGAGATCGAATTGAGTTTCGCCGGGCTGCGTAACGTCAGCGGGGCGCCGAGCCGGCCGATTCGGCGGGTGCTGCCGGCGCGCAGCAACCTGCGCCTGGCGCTGCTCACGGCCACCCGGCCCGGCAGGCCGCTGGTGTACACCCCAAGGTTCGAATATTCCCTGGGCGACCCAGCAGGCGCCGCCGAGGCCTATCGGTACCCGCTGCCTTGGCGCGGAGGGCCGTTCCGGCTGAGCCAAGGGGCCAACGGCCAATACAGCCATTACGGCCCGAAGAATCGCTACGCCATGGACATCGCCATGCCCGTTGGCACGCCGATCATCGCCGCGCGGGGTGGCGTGGTCATCAAGACCGAAAACGAGCAGACCGGCCGCGGGGACGACCCCGCGGGCAACTTCGTGCGGGTGCTGCACGATGACGGCACCATGGGTGTCTACCTGCACCTGCAGAAGGGCTCGGTGAGCGTACGGGAAGGGCAGCGGGTCGGGGTGGGCACGCCGCTGGCGTTGTCGGGCAATACCGGCAACAGCTCAGGCCCGCACCTGCATTTCGTGGTGCAGCGCAATACCGGGTTGGGACTGGTGTCGATTCCCTACCAGTTCAATCAGCCGGTGGGCGACCTGCCCAACTTTGCGTTGGGCAAGCAGTAGCCTCTGCACAAGCCAAGGCGCTTTTGTGGCGAGGGGATTTATCCCCGCTGGGTCGCGAAGCGACCCCAACACTGCCGGCTCAATTCACCAGGCAAACTGGAATTTCAGGTTTTAGGGCTGCTTCGCAGCCCAGCGGGGATAAATCCCCTCGCCACAGGAGGGTAGTCGCCGGAAAGCGGTCGACACTCAATCGAGCATCAACACCTTCGCCAGGATGATCTTCGGCCCTTTCATTTTCTTGATGATGATCCGCAGGCCTTCGACTTCCAGCACTTCTTCCTCTTCCGGCACGCGCTTGAGGGTTTCATAGACCAGGCCGGCCAGGGTTTCCGCTTCGATGTGGTCCAGGTCGATCCCCAGCAGGCGCTCGACCTTGAACAGCGGCGTATCACCCCGTACCAGCAGCTTGCCCGGCTGGTAGGCCAGGATGCCGCGTTCGGCCTTGCGGTGTTCGTCCTGGATGTCGCCCACCAGCACTTCCAACACGTCTTCCATGGTCAGGTAGCCGATGATGTTGCCGTCGGCTTCCTCGACCAGGGCGAAGTGCGAGCCGCCCTTGCGGAACTGCTCCAGTAACTGCGACAGCGGCATGTGCCGCGACACCCGCTCCAGCGGCCGGGTCAGTTCGGCCAGGTTGAACGACTCGGGAATGTGATCCAGGGCCGCCAGTTCCAGCAGCAGGTCCTTGATGTGCAGCAGGCCGACGAACTCCTGGCGCTCGCTGTCGTACACCGGATAACGGCTGAACTTGTGGCGACGGAACATCGCCAGGATTTCCTTGAGCGGCGCGTTGAACTCCAGCGTCACCAGGTCTTCCCGGGAGTTGGCCCAGTCCACCACTTCCAGCTCGCCCATCTCCACGGCCGAGGCCAGCACGCGCATGCCCTGGTCGCTCGGGTCCTGGCCGCGGCTGGAGTGCAGGATCAGTTTCAGTTCTTCGCGGCTGTAATGGTGTTCATGGTGCGGGCCGGGCTCACCCTGGCCGGCGATGCGCAAGATGGCGTTGGCGCTGGCGTTGAGCAGGTAGATTGCCGGGTACATGGCCCAGTAGAACAGGTACAGCGGCACGGCGGTCCACAGCGACAGCAGCTCGGGTTTGCGGATGGCCCAGGATTTGGGCGCCAGTTCACCGACCACGATGTGCAGGTACGAAATGATGAAGAATGCGGTGAAGAACGACACGCCCTTGATCACTTCTGGCGACTGTACGCCGACCGCGCCCAGCAACGGCTCGAGGATGTGGGCGAACGCCGGCTCGCCGACCCAGCCCAGTCCCAGGGACGCCAGGGTGATACCCAGTTGGCATGCCGACAGGTAAGCGTCGAGCTGGCTGTGGACGGTGCGCAGGATGTGCCCGCGCCAGCCGTTCTGCTCGGCAATGGCTTCGACCCGGGTCGAGCGCAGCTTGACCATGGCGAATTCGGCCGCAACGAAAAAGCCGTTGAGCAAAACCAGGATCAGAGCGAAAAGAATCATGCCGAATTCGGCGAAGAGTGTGACGAGGGACAAGCCAGGGGAAGGGTCCATGATGGGGTTTTGCGGGTTCCGAATAGTCGTAGGAGTTGGAAATGGGCGCCTGAAAAGGCAGGCGCAAGCCAGTCAATGTAGCGGCTGACTCGGCGATTGCCTAGGGGGCGTGCTCAATCAGCGGGGCGGGCGAGGCGTGCGCGAACCACCTGGGCCGGGGCGAAATGGCAGGTAAAGGTGCTGCCATGGCCGGGTACGCTGCTGATTTCCATGCGGGCGCGATGGCGCAGCAGGACGTGTTTGACGATGGCCAGGCCCAGCCCGGTGCCCCCCGTGTTGGAGTTGCGGCTGGAGTCGACGCGGTAGAAGCGTTCGGTCAGGCGCGGCAAGTGCTTGCTGTCGATACCGATGCCCGAATCGCGCACGCTCAGGTGCGCGCCTTGCTCATCGCCCCACCAGCGCACATGGATCCGACCTTGCTCCGGTGTGTACTTGACCGCGTTGAACACCAGGTTGGAAAACGCACTGCGCAGTTCCGCCTCGCTGCCTTTGAGCTGAACGGCCGGGTCGGCTTCCAGGGTAATGGTCTGCTGCTTGGAGCCGGACAGTTCCTGCGCATCTTCGGCAATGGTTTGCAGCAGGTCGTCGATGGGCACTGGCTGGTTGTCCGACGGGTAATCGGTGGCTTCCAGCTTCGCCAGCAGCAACAAGTCGTTGAGCAGGGTCTGCATGCGCCCGCTTTGTTGGTGCATCTGCTGCAAGGCCCGGGTCCAGCGCGGGTTCACCTCCTCGACGTTGTCGAGCAGGGTTTCCAGGTAACCGCAGATCACCGTCAATGGCGTGCGCAGTTCATGGGAAACGTTGGCGATGAAATCCTTGCGCATCTGTTCCAGCTGATGGATCCGCGTGACATCGCGCACCAGCATCAGGTGCTCGTTGTTGCCGTAGCGGGTGATGTACAACTGGATGCGCAACCGATCGTTGGTGGGCGAAGGGATTTCCAGCGGCTCGGCATAGTTGGCTTGCTCGAAATATTCCTTGAAGCGCGGATGACGCACCAGGTTGGTCACCGGCTGGCCGCTGTCCTGGGGTGTCTTGAGGCCCAACAGGGTCTCGGCAGCGCGGTTCCACCACTCCAGGTTGCCGTCGCTGTCGAGCATGATCACCGCGTCTTTCAGCGCGGCGGTGGACTCCTGGACCCGGTCGATCACCGCCTGCAGGCGTCCGCGAACGCGCTGGTCGCGCCGTTGCAGGTGGTAGATGCTGTCGAACACCTCACCCCACAGGCCATAGCCGTCGGGCGGGGCTTCGTCGGGTTGGTGCAGGCGCAGCCATTCATGCAGCCGCAGCAATTGCTTGAGGGTCCAGGCCAGGTAAAGCCCCAGCCCGGCGGCCAGGCTCCAGCCGTAAAAACCGCTGATCAGGCCGATCAGCAAACAACCGGTCACCAGCAACAACATGTGGCGAATCAGGGTGCCATGCCAGTTTTGATTCACGTGACGCGCGTCCTTGTCAGCTTGTCGGGCGGTAAGGGCTCGGATCAGGCCTTGGTCGAAAAACGATAACCGGTGCCGCGCACGGTTTGTACCAGATTTTCATAAGCATCGCCGAGGGCCTTGCGCAGGCGCCGAATGTGCACGTCCACGGTGCGTTCCTCGACGTAGACGTTGCCGCCCCAGACCTGGTCCAACAATTGGCCGCGGGTGTAGGCACGTTCCTGGTGAGTCATGAAGAATTGCAGCAGGCGGTATTCGGTCGGGCCCATCTCGGCGGGTTTGCCGTCGATGGTCACGCGGTGGCTGATCGGGTCGAGCAGCAGGCCACCGACTTCAATCGGCGCTTCGCCATCGGTCGGCCCGGCGCGGCGCAGCACGGCTTTCAGGCGCGCCACCAGTTCCCGTGGGGAGAACGGCTTGGTGATGTAGTCGTCGGCACCGACTTCCAGGCCCTGGATCTTGTTGTCCTCTTCGCCCTTGGCGGTGAGCATGATGATCGGGATATCACCGGTCAGCTCGTCGCGCTTGAGGCGTCGCGCCAGTTCGATACCTGACGTGCCGGGAAGCATCCAGTCCAGCAGGATCAGGTCGGGCTTGCGGTCGACGATGATGGCATGGGCCTGTTGAGAGTTTTCTGCTTCCATGCAGTCATAGCCGGCCATCTCCAACGCAACGGCGATCATCTCGCGGATGGGTGCCTCGTCGTCGACGATCAGAATGCTCCTGCCAACCATGGGGTAATCCTCTTGTCATTTAACTGTCTTGCGCCGCATTAGATAACGGAATTATTGCAGTCGTGTGACAGTTATTTCATGACCCGGCAGCGAGGGGGATCCTGGGCTACGCTTTTCAGTCCGAATCCTGACAACCACAAAAGAAGGTTTCCATGACTTACTTCACCCAATCCATCAAGGCACTGGCGGTCACAGCTGCACTGGCGCTGCCGACCTGGGCGTTCGCGGCTGAGCCGGCGATGGTCTCAGACAAGGGGGTGCTGACTGACCACAAGGAGATGACGCTGTATACGTTTGCCAAAGACTCGGGCGGCAAGTCGATGTGCAACGACAAATGCGCCGCCAACTGGCCACCGCTCATGGCCGAAGAAAGCGACAAGCCCATGGGTAAATGGACCGTGATTACCCGCGACGACGGCAAGAAGCAGTGGGCCTACAATGGCAAGCCGCTGTACACCTTTGTCATGGACAAAAAGGCCGGGGACATGACCGGTGACGGCAAAATGGACGGCGCCTGGAAGGTCGCCAAGCCCGACTGATAGTTTTTCGCCAAAGTAGCGGCAGATCATTGTGGCGAGGGGATTTATCCCCGTTGGGGCGCGAAGCGGCCCCAGATCTGTCGCCTTGGTGTATCAGGCCAAACTCATTGGCTGTATGGGGGTTGCTGCGCAACCCAGCGGGGATAAATCCCCTCGCCACAAGGTAACGGTGGGCTTCAGCGCAGCGCGTAATCCAGCACGATCCCCACGAAAATCGCCAACCCGGCCCAATGGTTGTGCAGGAACGCCTGGAAGCAACGCATCCGGTCCCGGCCACGGGTGTACCAGAATTCCCAGGCAAAGCACGCGGCAGCGGCCACCAGCCCCAGGTGGAACCAGCCACCCAGCTGGAATTTCGACCCGGCCAGCAGCAGGCAGCCCAAGGCCAGGCCTTGCAGCGTCAGGATGATCACCCGGTCGGCGTCGCCAAACAGGATCGCCGTGGATTTCACGCCGATGCGCAAGTCATCGTCCCGGTCGGTCATCGCGTAATAGGTGTCGTAGCCCACCGTCCACAGCAGGTTGGCGATGTACAGCAACCACGCGGCCGCCGGCAGATGCCCGGTTTCGGCAGTGAACGCCATCGGCATGCCCCAGGAGAACGCCGCGCCCAGCACCACTTGCGGGTAGTAGGTATAGCGCTTCATGAACGGGTAGCTGAACGCCAGCGCCAGCCCCCCGAGGGACAACAGGATGGTCGGTGCATTGGTGCACAGCACCAGCAGGAAGCTCACGCTCATCAGCACGGCGAAGAACACCAGCGCTTCTTTCGAACTGATCTTGCCGCTCACCAGCGGGCGCTGCTCGGTGCGTTTGACGTGGCCGTCGACCTTGCGGTCGGCCCAGTCATTGATCACACAGCCGCCGGCGCGGGTCAGCACCACGCCGAGGACGAAAATCACCACGTTGGCGATGGACGGCGAGCCTTCACCGGCAATCCACAACGCCCACAGTGTCGGCCACAGCAGCAGGTAGATGCCGATGGGCTTGTCCATACGGGTCAGTTGCACGAAGTCCCACGCCCGTGGATTCAGGCGATTCAAGGATTTGAGCAGTTGCACGTACATCAGAAATTCTCCGAATAGGCGCGGGCGACAGTCCACAAGCGTGGCAGGAAGATTTCCGCCACCAGCACGCTCAACGCACCGCGATCGAAACGTGAACGGCGACCCCACAACCCGCTGGCGCGGACGTCTTGTGGCAACCCGGCCTCGGGGTAATGGCAAACCTCGATGGCCCGGCGCTGGAACGCCTGGTCGCAAAACAGCAATTCGCCCAGGGAGCGGCTGCCCAGTTCGTCCATCTGCAACCCGTCACCCTGCAAGGCACTGCGCGCCGCCACACTGCGGGCGAACACCCAAGGCTGGTCGCGGCCGCGCAGATACACTTCGCGTACCCAGCCCTCGCTACCCTCGGCCAGGTCCAGGGCGGCACATTCGTCGGCGCGCAACGGCTGCCAGCCTTCGAACAATGGCGTCACGCTGAAATGGCCGTCCGACAGGCGCGTGAGGCGCCGGGTCAGGGAGCCTTCGTCGAACAGCCAATCGAGTACACCCGCATCGGGGCGGGGCGACAGCAGGTGCTGGGGCAGCCATTGGAGTGTAGGAAATATCGAATTTGTATGCGGCACAGAGGTCTTGAATGGCAGCAAATGAGGCCGCGAGCTTACCATGTCGGTCGCGGGTTTTGACGGGCCCGGCCGGCTGCACAGCTGATCATGCTTGCATCTGTCGCAACCGATCAGTACAAAACGGCCCTGAGCCGGAAAATACCGGCCAAGGCCTGACATCTTGAGGAAGTATTGGAATGAAGAAGTGGCAATGTATTGTCTGCGGCCTGATCTACAACGAAGCTGACGGCTGGCCTGACGATGGCATCGCGCCCGGCACCCGCTGGGAGGATGTACCGGCAGACTGGCTGTGCCCGGACTGCGGCGTCGGCAAAATGGATTTCGAAATGATCGAAATCAACTGATCGTTTCATCAAATGGAGAGCAATATGAGCGCACCTGTCGTCATCGTCGGTACAGGCCTGGCCGGTTATAACCTGGCCCGGGAGTTTCGCAAGCTCGACAGTGAAACCCCGTTGCTGCTGATCACTGCGGACGACGGTCGCTCGTATTCCAAGCCGATGCTCTCCACCGGCTTTGGCAAGAACAAAGACGCCGACGGCCTGAGCATGGCCGAGCCGGGGGCCATGGCCGAGCAACTCAAGGCCGAAGTGCGTACCCATACCCGCATCAGCGGCATCGATCCGGGCCACAAACGGTTGTGGATCGGCGAAGAGGCGGTGAACTACCGCGACCTGGTCCTGGCCTGGGGCGCCGAAACCGTGCGCGTGCCGGTACAGGGCGATGGGGCGGACTTGATCTTTCCCATCAACGACCTGGAAGACTACGCACGCTTCAGGGCCGCGGCGACCGGCAAGCGTCGGGTGTTGTTGCTGGGTGCCGGCCTGATTGGCTGCGAGTTCGCCAACGACCTGAGCCTGGGTGGCTACGAAGTACAACTGGTGGCGCCGTGCGAGCAAGTCATGCCGACGCTGCTGCACCCGGCCGCCGCGGCAGCGGTCCAGGCCGGGCTGGAAAGCCTCGGTGCGCGCTTCCACTTGGGCCCTGTGCTCAACCGCTTGCAGAAGGTCGCCGACGGGCTGGAGGCACACCTGTCCGACGGCCAGGTGATCGCCTGCGACCTGGTGGTCTCGGCCATCGGCCTGCGCCCTCGTATCGACCAGGCAGCCGCGGCCGGCCTGGTGGTCAACCGCGGCGTTGTGGTCGACCGTCACCTGAAAACCTCTCACGCCAATATCTACGCCCTGGGCGACTGCGCCGAGGTCGACGGCTTGAACCTGCTGTATGTCATGCCGCTGATGAGCTGCGCCCGGGCCCTGGCCCAGACCCTGGCCGGCAACCCGACTGCCGTCAGCTACGGCCCCATGCCGATTACCGTAAAAACCCCGGTGTGCCCCTTGGTGGTGTCGCCGCCACCGCGAGGCAGCGAGGGCGTGTGGAGCGTCGAAGGGCAGGGGGCGGACATCAAGGCGCTGTGCCGCGACGCTCAAGGCAACCTGTTGGGTTATGCCCTGACAGGCACGGCGGTGATGGAGAAACTGGCGCTGAACAAGGAGCTTCCAGCCCTGCTGGCGTAAATACTGGTCGTTCTGTCGCAAAAACCCTACTTTTGGTCCCACAAAGGTCGCCCGGACACTGGCGCCGTTTTCGGCACCGTGCCATCCTCACTTCCGTCTGCCGCAGAGTAGAGCCTGCGGCGCCTTAGGGGCTGTTCCAAAGAGAGCAGCACGGACATAACAACAAAAAAACCGTCAAAGGGGCTTCATTCATGCGTAAACCAGAACTCGCCGCCGCTATCGCGGAAAAAGCAGACCTCACCAAAGAACAAGCCAACCGCGTCCTCAACGCCGTCCTGGAAGAAATCACCGGCGCCCTGCACCGCAAGGACAGCGTTACCCTGGTGGGCTTCGGCACTTTCTTGCAACGCCACCGCGGCGCCCGCACTGGCAAGAACCCACAGACCGGTGAGCCGGTGAAGATCAAGGCCAGCAACACTGTTGCCTTCAAACCAGGCAAGTCCTTGAAAGAAAGCGTCAACCCATAATTGCTACGAGTACCTCGGCCGGGGGAAAGAAAGCGGCAATCAAAAGGGCATATCGATGAGTTGGTATGCCCTTTTTTGTGGTGGTGCGTTGTGTAGGAGCTGCCGAAGGCTGCGATCTTTCGCTTGAGACTCAAGTGTCAGGAAAAAGATCGCAGCCTCGCTTCGCTCGGCAGCTCCTACACGCGATGACGTCCGTCTAGTCAGCGGAAGTTTTCGGCTGCGCCAAGGCCTTCAAAGCCGCCTTGCGCGCTTCGATCGGCAATTCGCCCAGCTTCTCCACCGCCGCATAAAATGCAACCCAATCACCGCCCTCGCGCCTGAACAGCGCCGCAAATGCCGGCACCCACTGGTCGTACAGCCCGAACGGCAATAGTCGCGCATTGTTCAGTGGCGCGTAGACCCAGGCGTCGTAGCGTTTGTCGCCTGCCCACTGGGTGTCGCGCATTTGCACATAGTCGGCACGCAGGCGCTCGAATTCCGCCGCTTTGCGGTGGCGCATCTGTTCGGCTGTCAGGGGCTGGGCGTAGAGGGTTTCCAGGCGCTGGCGGGTGTCGAGGATCAGTTGGATGAACTGGTCGCGCTGGCGCACCTGCTTGCCGTTGTCGGGCGCTAGCCCACGACTGGCACGCCATTGTCGGGTGCCTTCCTGTTCAACGAAGGTGGCGAAGGACTCATTGAATTCGGTGTCGTCCTTTACATAAAACCGCTGGTGCGCCAGTTCATGAAAGATCAGCGTCGCCAGGCGTTCGTCGCCCCAGTGCATCATCGAGCTCAGGATCGGATCGTTGAACCAGCCCAGCGTCGAATAGGCTTCCACACCGCCAATCGCCACGTCCATGCCCTGCAAGCGCTGCAACGCGGCCTCGCCACGGGCGGCGCCCTGGCTGTAATAACCGCGATAAGCCACGCAACCGGCAATGGGGAAACAATGATTCTGCGGCGCCAGGGAAAATTCTGGCGTGGCAAAGACATTCCAGACGACGAATGGCCGGCCTATATCCGCATACAGGCGATAGCTTCGATTGTCCGGTAAATGCAGGTGATCGCTGGCAAACGCCCGTGCCTCGCGCGCCTGGGCCAGGTGTGCCTTGAGTTGGGTATCGCGAGCGGGGTCGGCAATGACCTGGTCGATAGGCTCCCGGGCCTGCAACAACCGCAGTTGCCCGCCGACGAGCTGGCTGTAGTAACCGACGCTACTGCAACCGTTCAGTAACAAAAGCAGGAGGCCTGGAAACAAAATCTGGAAAACACGGTCGAGTAACCGACGGCTTGAACGCGGCCTGATCAATTGGAATCACCCTGGGAAGTCTGCCTCCAAGACTATCTCGCTTGCCTGGAGCTTCGCTATGCGCGTGTTGATGCTGACGAGTGGCCTGTTGCTGCTGACCGGTTGTGCCGGCTTGCCTGACCCGGATCCATCCCAAGCGTGGATCGACCTGGGAAACCAGCAGGACACCGCGCTACAAGCGCTGGAAGTCGATGACAAGATGTCCATTGACCGGCGTTATTTCGAAGTGCAACCCGGCAGCCATGAGCTGACGGTGCGTTATCAATTTGCCGTCGAGCCCGGCAACATCGGCCCGGATGCCGAGCCGCTGTGGCGCGATTGCCGGTTGAACCTGAAATTCAAGGACTTCAACGCCGGCCAGCGTTACCAGCTACAGGCCGGTAGCATAGGTTTCCGACCTTGGGCCAAGCTGTACGATCAGCAGCGCAAAGTGGTGGGGCAAGGTACGCCGGCGGGCTGCCAACAAACGTGATTGGCGCTATGCTCAGTGTCCGGTTTTAAGGAAACTCACGATGCGCTTATCCCTGCTGTTACTGGCCCTGGTCTCCATGAGCGGTTGTGCAACGAGCCCGCTGCCCCAGGTCGACCCGAACATGGCGTGGGTTGATTTCGCGACCCCTATGCCGGGCGGCAAAATGCTGATGGCTGAAAGCCTGGACGGCCAGCGATTGCGAGACGGACGGATCTTTCAGGTTTCGCCGGGCAGCCACGAATTGAAAGTGCGCTTCGACTTCGAAGTGTTCAGTGGCGGTGGCCTGGGCATGCAAGCCGAACCGCAAGAACGGCTGTGCTACATGCTCGTGCGTTACGACCATTTCGAGGCTGGCCAACGTTATCGGCTGGAGGCTCGCAACCTGGCATTCACACCCAGCGCCCGGCTCTATGACGCCAAGCGTCAAATCGTGGCCGAAGAGCGACAAGTCAACTGCGTTCCGTAGGACGCCCTAGCGGTCGTTCTTCTGGTAAATGATTTTCTTCGTGCCGTTTTCGCAAGTGCCCACTACCATGTTCTGGTCGTGGACTTCGTCATTCGTGACGATTTCCAGTGTGTAGGACGACACGTTATTGGCCTGGATCTTCGCTTCGATTTCCGCTTTCAGCTCTTCACAGGATTTGGGTGCGGCAAGGGCTGATGCAGCGAATGCGCAGCCGATGACCACCAGGGCTGATCGTTTCATGTTCGAATTCCTCATGGCAGCGCGCACTGCCTGTGCGCTGAAACTGCGGGCTTCATTCGACCATAATTGCGCCAGGGTAAACAGCTCGACCGCATTCAAAAAAACGCAGCCTTCGCCAACGCTGCAAAGGCTGCGATCCTTTCATGCGTCAGTTCACCAGCGTTGCATCCAGGGTGATCTGAGCGTTCAGCACCTTGGAAACCGGACACCCTTCCTTGGCCTTCTTGCTCAGCTCATCGAATTGCGCCTGGCTGGCACCGGGGATTTTCGCCTTGAGCACCAGCTTGACCGCCGTGATCGCAAACCCGCCCTCGACCTGGTCCAGGGTCACTTCGGCGTTGGTGTCGATGCTGTCGGCCTTGAGCCCGGCATCTCCAAGGATCATCGAAAAGGCCATGGAAAAGCAGCCGGCATGGGCCGCGCCGATCAACTCCTCGGGGTTGGTACCCTTGCCGCCTTCGAATCGTGCCTTGAAGCCATAGGGCGCTTCGCGCAACACACCGGTTTCCGTGGAGATGGAGCCGATACCGGTTTTCAGGTCACCTTCCCAATGAGCCGATGCTTTCTTGATGATAGCCATGTCTGCCTCCTGAAGATTCGGCGCGAAAGCCGCGCCTGTGTGTTTTTTAGCTGTCTGGGTTGTGAGGATAGACCGCCTGTAAAAGTTCACCCTGTCGATTAGCCGACGAATTTAGTAGGAAATTTCGTCGCTGCTATTGAAACTCGGGTATATGCCCACATTGCATGGAACACACCTATAGAAACGGCAGGCTTTTGCCCGTAGGAAAAGCCCGGAACGCCGTTGGAGATCCCGGCCCATGAAACAGCTGTCCGACGTGAAATTCTCAACCCTCGACTTGGTGCCCGTGCGCGCCGATGGCAATGCCGCCCAGTCCTTGCGCAACTCGCTGGACCTGGCGCAGCACGTGGAAAAATACGGCTACACCCGCTTCTGGGTAGCCGAGCACCACAACATGGACGGTATCGCCAGTTCGGCGACGGCGGTGCTGCTGGGTTATCTGGCGGGGGGCACTTCGACCATCCGCGTCGGCTCCGGCGGTGTCATGCTGCCCAATCATGCGCCGTTGATCATTGCCGAACAGTTCGGCACGCTGGAAAGCCTCTACCCGGGTCGAATCGATTTGGGCCTGGGACGTGCGCCAGGCTCCGACCAGATGACCGCGCGGGCGTTGCGTCGCGAGCGTTCCGGCAGTGCGGACGATTTCCCCGAGGACGTGGCCGAACTGATGCGCTATCTCGGCCCGCGTACCCCGGATCAACGCATCATCGCCATGCCCGGCACCGGGACCAACGTGCCGGTATGGCTGCTGGGTTCGAGCCTGTTCAGTGCGCAATTGGCCGGTGAGCGCGGTTTGCCCTACGCATTCGCCTCCCATTTCGCACCGCGCTTCATGCACGAGGCGATTCGCATCTACCGTAACCACTTCAAACCGTCGGCGGTGCTCGACAAGCCTTATGTGATGCTCGGCGTGCCGCTGGTCGCGGCGGATACCGATGAACAGGCCGATTACCTGGCGACGTCGGTGTACCAGCGGATACTGGCGCTGATGCGTGGCCAGAGCCTGGTGCAGCGTCCGCCGGTGGAAACCATGAACGGTCTGTGGTTGCCCCATGAGAAAGAGGCGGTTGGCGATTTCCTGGGCCTGGCCATGGTCGGCGGCCCGCAGAAGATTCGCGCCAAGCTGCAAGTATTGATCGAGCAAACCCAGGCCGATGAGCTGATTTTCACCAGTGACCTGTACGAACACGCCGATCGTTTACACTCCTACGAGTTGCTGGCGCAGGTCATGAAAGGCTGAATGACGCCCATGAAAAAGCCGACGCAATGCGTCGGCTTTGATGTTCGAAAGAATCACTTTTTATAGATGATTTCTTTCGTACCGCCCTCACAGGTGCCGACGACTTTTCCGCCAGTCGCTGCGCCTTTATCGACGATTTCCAGTGAATAACCTGGCACGCCCTTGGCGTCCAGCTTCGCTGCGATTTCGCTTTTCAGCTCTTCGCAGGGCATACCGGCCGCAAACGCACCACCGGCAAGGCTCAGCAAACCCAGGGCCACCATCAACTTTTTCATCGCTCGCACTCCTTGGTCGGATCAAATAGGGCAGGTATTGGAAAAAACGTAACGCGCAGACCATAGCGCATCGCCACTCCCTATGGCACTCCGCCAGCGTGCAAGTTCAAAAGAACCTCAGCTATTGGCTATCCGGAACCCGACTTTGATGGTCACCTGAAAGTGCGCGGCCCGGCCATTCTCGATGTGGCCGCGGGTTTCCGTGACTTCGAACCATTCCAGATGCTTGAGGCTTTTGCTGGCCTCGGCCAAGGCGTTGTTGATGGCGTCTTCAATGCTGGTGGGAGACGAGCCGACCAGCTCGACTTTTTTGTAAGTGTGATGATCACTCATGGGGATTCTCCTTGGTTGTGTTTAACAGCCTAGCAGCGATTTTTCGCCTTACGTGTGTCGTCGTTCGCGCGCTGAAGTTCAGATTTACTGCACTTTCAGAAACGACCGGAGTCCCAATTCACACACGCCACTCAACCACTGCAGGAGAGAGCCACCATGGCCAGCAATTCGTTACGCAAAGCCTCGTTGCAAAGCATGGAAGCGGAGATCGAGAGTCTGCTCAAGTCATTGGAAAGCCTGAAGGACGACGCTTCGGACGAGTCGCGCAAGACCCTCAAGTCGCTCAAGGCCAATGCCGAGAGCGCGCTGAAACATTCTCGTCATCTGCTCAGCGATGCCTATGAAGAGGTCAAGGTGAAAACCCGTGAAACCGGGATCGCCACTCGCGACTATGCGCAGGAACACCCGTGGACCACGGCCGGTGTCGCAGTCGGTGCGCTGGGTCTGCTGGCCGCTTACCTGCTGTGCAAGCGCGGTGACTGAGTCGGTTGGCTCAGCTCATGCCTGAGCCACTGGGCCAATTGCCGAGCGCGCCCATCTGCGGCGCGCTTGGGCAGCCACAACGCCAGTCGCGCCGCGGTTTCATCGAAGCCCCACGGCGCGACCAGGCGACCGGCGCGTACGTCCTCGGCCACCAGCGGCTCGGGCGCGATCGCCACGCCTAACCCCGCTACGGCGGCCTCCAGCAAATAATACAAATGCTCGAATCCTTGCCCGAACTTCAGTGCCTGGGGTTCCAGGGCGTTTTGTCGTGCCCAGGTCGGCCAGGCTTGGGGGCGGGATGTGGTGTGCAGCAACGGCTCGTCAAGCAGCGCGCTGGCCGGTGCGGCTTGCAAGCGGGCGAATCCGGCGTAGTGGGGGCTCACCACGGGGCCGATCCGCTCGCTCACCAGTTCGTACACCTGCATATCGGCCGGCCACGGCGGCTCGGCGAAGACCAGCAGGGCATCCAGCCCCGGTCGCCTGGGGTCCAGGTCGCCTTCGCCGGCGGAAAGGTGCAGGCGCAAATCCGGCAAGTCGGCGTTGAGCCTGCCCAGGCGGGGAATGAACCAGCGCGCCAGCAGGCTTCCCGAGCAGCCTAGGACAAACGGGGCATCTGCCGTACTTTGCATCAGCTCCGCGCAAACACCGCGCAACCGCTCGAACGCATCGGCGCTGACGTCCCGCAGGCGCATGCCTGCATCTGTGAGTTTCAGGCCGCGCCCGTCCTTGATGAACAAGCTGACGCCCAAATGCTCTTCCAGCACCTTCAGCTGTCGACTCACGGCCCCATGGGTGACATGCAGCTGTTCGGCCGCCTGGCTTACGCTGTTCAGGCGGGCGGTAGCTTCGAAGGCGCGCAAGGCGTTGAGCGGAGGAAGATCGTGGCTCATTTTATCTGTGAGTTTTCCTGACAGGTTGTGGCGATCTTATCGGTTTTCACCGGGGGATGTCAGGGGTAGAGTGAACCTCATAGTCTTTCAACGCATTTGCCTGGAGCGCCCGATGACCCAGCCTACGACCCCTTTCAACCTGCGCAGCGGCCCCGACGCCAACGGCCTGTTCGGTGCATTCGGCGGCCGCTATGTGGCCGAGACCCTGATGCCGCTGATCCTTGATCTGGCCCGTGAATACGAAGTGGCGAAGGAAGATCCGGCCTTCATAGAAGAATTGGCCTACTTCCAGCGCGACTACGTCGGTCGCCCAAGCCCGCTCTACTTCGCCGAGCGCCTGACCGAGTACTGCGGCGGTGCCAAGATCTATCTCAAGCGTGAAGAGCTGAACCACACCGGCGCGCACAAGATCAACAATTGCATCGGCCAGATCCTGCTGGCACGGCGCATGGGCAAAAAACGCATCATCGCCGAGACCGGCGCCGGCATGCACGGCGTGGCCACCGCCACCGTGGCCGCGCGTTTCGGGCTGGATTGCGTGATCTACATGGGCACCACCGACATCGAACGCCAGCAGGCCAACGTGTTCCGCATGAAGCTGCTGGGGGCCGAAGTGATCCCGGTGGTCGCCGGTACCGGTACCCTGAAGGACGCAATGAACGAGGCCCTGCGCGACTGGGTCACCAATGTCGACAGCACGTTCTACCTGATCGGCACTGTGGCAGGCCCGCATCCGTATCCGGCCATGGTGCGCGACTTCCAGGCCGTGATCGGCAAGGAAACCCGCGATCAACTGCAAGCCCAGGAAGGTCGCCTGCCGGATAGCCTGGTGGCGTGCATCGGCGGTGGCTCCAACGCCATGGGCCTGTTCCACCCGTTCCTGGACGACAAGAGTGTCGAGATCATCGGCGTCGAAGCCGCCGGTTATGGCATCGAGACCGGCAAGCACGCGGCGAGCCTGAACGGTGGCGTTCCGGGTGTACTGCACGGCAACCGCACCTTCCTGTTGCAGGACGACGACGGCCAGATCATCGATGCCCATTCGATTTCCGCAGGTCTCGACTACCCCGGTATCGGCCCGGAACATGCCTGGTTGCACGACATTGGTCGCGTCCAGTACACCTCGGTGACCGACGCCGAAGCCCTGGAAGCCTTTCACAAATGCTGTCGCCTGGAAGGGATCATTCCTGCACTGGAAAGCGCCCATGCCCTGGCGGAAGTGTTCAAACGCGCACCCAACCTGCCGAAAGATCACCTGATGGTGGTCAACCTGTCCGGCCGTGGCGACAAAGACATGCAAACCGTGATGCACCACATGGAACAGTCCCAGCAGGAGAAACACTGATGAGCCGCCTGCAAACCCGTTTTGCCGAACTCAAGGAACAGAACCGCGCCGCCCTGGTCACTTTCGTCACGGCCGGCGACCCGAACTACGACACCTCGCTGGCGATTCTCAAGGGGCTGCCGGCGGCCGGTGCCGACGTGATCGAGCTGGGTATGCCGTTCACCGATCCGATGGCCGACGGCCCGGCGATCCAGTTGGCGAATATTCGTGCCTTGGGCGCCCAGCAGAACCTGGCGAAAACCCTGCAGATGGTTCGCGAGTTCCGTAAGGACAATACTGAGACGCCGCTGGTGCTGATGGGCTACTTCAACCCGATCCACCGTTATGGCGTGCAACGTTTCATTGGCGAAGCGCTGGATTACGGTGTGGATGGCCTGATCGTTGTGGACATGCCGCCCGAGCACAACAGCGAACTGTGCGAACCGGCCCAGGCGGCTGGCTTGCACTTCATCCGCCTGACGACGCCGACCACCGACGATGTGCGTTTGCCGACGGTGCTTAACGGCAGTTCGGGTTTTGTGTACTACGTGTCGGTGGCGGGCGTGACCGGTGCCGGTGCCGCGACCCTGGAGCATGTAGAAGAAGCCGTGGCGCGTCTGCGTCGCCATACCGATCTGCCCATCAGCATTGGTTTCGGTATTCGTACGCCGGAGCAGGCTGCCGCCATCGCACGATTGGCTGATGGGGTGGTGGTGGGCTCGGCGCTGATCGACCATATCGCCAGCGCCGAAACATCGGAACAGGCAATTGATGGGGTGTTGAGCTTGTGTGCCGCCCTGGCCGACGGTGTGCGCAAGGCGCGTCTCGGCTGATTTGATTCAGCTGACAGCCACGAAAAAAAGGGTTCAGAACTCGGTTCTGAACCCTTTTTTTATTACACCAGGAACAGTCTTGGCGCTGCTCTTTGTAGGGTCAAGGCAACTCCAGCCCGCCCCCGGCCTTGTGCAGCTTGCGCAAATGCTCGCCAATCTCTTTCACATTGGCTTCGCTCGCCGCAATTTCAGCCGCGCGGCTCGGCTCGAGCAGCGCCCGGACTTCCTTGTCCAGATCGCCTGTCAGCGTTTGCAGTTGTTTCTGCCGTAAGCTGCTTTCCGATTCCAAGCGTTGCCACTCGCTGGGTTGCGGCAAGCCGTAGCCGCTGCTGCCCAGCAGTTCGGCCGGACGGCTCAGGAAACCGCTGTTGGCGAGGATCTGCTGCAGCGTCGCATTGGCCCTTTCCATCCCGCCGTTCTGCAATTCACGGGCACCCAGGTAGCGCTGTTTGACTTCATCCTGCGCCAACAACAATTGCCGGCGATAACTGGCCTGTTCCAGCAGCAACAACGCCGCGCTGGTGCGCAGGTCGGCCTGTTCGAACCAGACGCGGCGTTCGGCGGCGTCCAGGGTCAGCCAGTCTTCCACCGTTTGTTGCTTGATCGGCAGATACTTCTTCAGCACCTCGAACATCGCCTGGTACCGCTCGCGGAATGAGTCGAAGCGGTAGCCCAGCCGCAAGGCTTCCTTGGGATCATCCAGCACGCTGGTATCCGCCAGGCCCCGGCCCTTGAGTACCTCCAGCAGGCCGTTGGGCATGATGCTGTCCAAGCCCTTGAGTTGCTCGTTATTGCTGCCGCTGCGCAACAGTTTCAAGCTCTCCACGGCGCAGTTATTGGACAGGAAGTAATAGTTGCCGTCGTAGCTCCAGTGCATTTCGGCGGCGTGCTCGACCGTTTCCTCGATCTCGGTACGTGACAGGTTCAGCGGCACCGATGCCAGGCTGCGCAGTTCGGTCTTGGTGTATTCATCGATCACCTGGGCCAACGGCAATACGAACAGGCGCGACGGGTATTTGCCGACCAGCCCGTCCCAGCTCGACAACTGCACATCGCCCACGAAGGCGCGGTATGACAGCACCAGGTGTTGGTCCAGATCCAGTCGGCAGTCCGGGCCACGTGGGCGGCCCGGTGCGCAGATCACCAGTCGGAGCATGCTGTGGCCCCAGCGGCTCACCCAGTTCTGGTTGGCCTCGGCCAGCAGGTAATCGATGGCATAGACCCGTTCTGGATCAACCTTGCCCAGCGGTGTCTTGGCGAAGTCGTTCCCGGCGTTGAGGAAGGCGAACGATTGGGTGCAGGTGTCCTTGGCGGCGGGGGCCCAACCGAAGTGTTCCTGGTAATAGCGATACAGGGCGGGGCGTCGGCAGGCATAGCTGGAGTCCAGGAGAAAGTACTCCATGTTGACCGCGACGAACTCCTTGGGGCTGCTCGTTTCATAGAGATCCGGGCTGCGGGCGACCTGGCGGTTGTGCTGTTCCCGTTCACCGCGACGGCCGACGTATTGTGGCCAGCCGGCCAGGTCCAACAAGCGAGGATCATCGCTAAGGGTGAAACGGCGGTCGTTCTGGCCCCGGCATTCATCGGGAAGACCGATCAACCCGGCGCTGCTGTTGCGTCGAGTGCAACGCTGGATCAGTGCGCGTTCGGCCTCTGGCCATAGACGCGAGCGATCATAGATGTGGGTCAGTTCGTGCAGGACCGTGGCGAGCATTTCCCGGCGCACGGTGCCGTGGGGGCGGTGGGTCTTTTGCGTCGCGGCGCTGCCGTCCACAAGGCTGTCGAGCAGGTTGCTATTGAGGTCCAGTTGCGACACCAGCGAGGCCTGGCCGTAGGCATTGGCGGGCATCTGGTCGGTCCAGCCGACATCGATGCGTCGGTCCAGCCGCTCGATGAAGCGCGGCGGCAGGGCCCGCATTGCTTCATCGAGCAGTGCCTGGCTGGCCTGCTGTTGCGCCGGGCTCAGGCCTTCGACGTTGAGGTGCAATTGCAGGCCGGCCTGGGCCATGCTGCCCGTGAGCAGCAAGACCCCGGCCGCCAGCCAGGCGGCGAACCGCCTCACAATGCGAGAATGGCTTCGGCGAGAACCTGGTCACTGGCGTCGCGGGCTTCCGGCACGCGGGTGCGCAAGGTGTCGAAGGCGGCCTCGAGATGAGCACCACGAATTTCACCATTGCTGGCGACAAAACTGGCCGCATCGTCATGGGCTTCGCGGACGATTTTCGAATCACGGATGGACGTGGTGGTGTCGGAAGTGAAATCGATCGTGCGCTGGGAAGCGCGAACGATGATGTTACTGGTGGCTACCAGGGTATGTGCCTGGGCCACATCGGCCAACACCAGCAGGCCTAAGGCGGCAGCAATCAGCGGGCTACGCATGGAACGACTCCGGAAAAATAAGGATAACTATTGGACGAGAATTGCTTGTGCCAGTTCAAGGTCGCTGACGTGAAGTTTTGGCTGGGTCCGGCGCAGGTAATCCAGGGCCGACTCCAGTTGTGCACCTCGCAGTTGCCCGTCGCTGGCGATGAATGCCGCAGCGTCATCGTGAGCGGCGACGATCAGTTTATGGTCGAAGGGCGCGGAGGTCACCATGCTCGTGGCATAGCCGCTGACCACCACTTGTTGGGTGGACACATCGAAGGCATGGGCCGGAACAGACCAGCAAGAAACGATGAAGAAAGACGCGATGAACAGATCTGAGTAGAAACGCATGGGACTCGACGGTTGATGGCGAGTTTGAAGGCTAGCGCAAACCGGCGGGCCAGAGCCAGCGCTGAAACATCGGAACACCATTTGGCGCCCGATGTTTCATGTTGCATCAGATCACCAGGATGGCTTGGGCCAGTTGCGCATCGGTGGCGTTGAGCTGCGGTGCCTGCTGGCGGATGTAATCCAGGGCGCTTTCCAGTTTCACGCCACGGATGGCGCCTTCGCTGGCGACGAAGCTGGCGGCGTCATCACGGGCGGCTTGAACGATCTTGTTGTCACGCAGGGATGAGGTTGCATCGGAGGTCACGTCGGAGGTGGCCTTGAGTGCTCCGACGATGGAGTCGGTGGTAACAATGAAGCTGCTGGCGTTGGAGTGGGCGGCTACGGCCAGCAGGGCAACTGCGCTGAGCAGGCGAAGACGGATCATGATGAAACTCCTTGAATGATGGGGTGATGCCGGTGCGTGTAGCAGGAAGAGGAGACGCATGCTCGACTCGCTTCGCCACGTTCGCCTCGATATTAGGACAGGATCGCGTTGGCTGACAGCCCTTGCGACCGCCATTGGCTGCATGGGGCGAGCTACTGTACTGGTGTTTTTTATATATTGTTTAAACTGTTATGTCTCCAAGGCTTTCGTCAAAATCGGTCCCCGGAAACGACAAGACCCGTCGCGGTTACCCGCGACGGGTCTTGTGTGTTCAATTCGGTGCTGGCGGTGGACCCGGTGGGTCAGGGCCAGCGACGCTGAGTTAGCGCCAGAACGGCTTGCTCAGCTCTTCGTAGCGTTGTGCTTCGCTGATACCGGCGTCAGCCAGCAGGCGCGAATCCAGACGAGCCAGTTGGTGACGGCTGGCGATGCGGCGCTGCCACAACATCAGGTTGGCGATAACGCGAAGAGGCAGGGAAGCCTGGTTTTTTGCAGCTTTGTCTTCGAAAAACAGCTCGGAACTGAGTGTACGTTCCATGGTTGACATCCTTCCGCTTGTGGCGGGATTAGGTAGTGGTTTGACTGGTGCCCATGATCCTCTCGTTTGGCCAGTCTCTCTAGATACAGTTCACCTGTATTGTGAGAGACCAGTTAACTGTTAAAGAGCGGTGTACTGGTCGATATTGAGGCAACTGTACCTGTCTGCGCAATATTGGTGCATTTTTGCTAGCTGACGTTGAGTTTGTGGGAGAAGACTGTAAGGAAACACCGGTACAGCAGTACAGTTTTTGCTTCGTTAGGGGCGTGTGACGGCCTTCAACCAAAACTGTATTTGCGATAACGGTGATCCAGCTGTATCAGACGGCCAACATGCATCCGGTTTCTTCGAGGTTCAGGTGCCAACTCAGTGCATCGCGCAGGATGTGCGGAGTATGTCCGCCCAGGGCGCACGCGGCGTTGAAATATTCATTCAAGGCCTGGCGGTAGGTGGGGTGCACGCAATTGTCGATGATCACTCGCGCGCGTTCCCTTGGTGCCAGGCCCCGCAGGTCGGCCAAGCCGATCTCGGTCACCAGGATGTCGACGTCATGTTCGGTATGGTCCACATGGCTGACCATCGGCACGACGCTGGAAATGGCCCCACCCTTGGCAATCGACTTGGTGACGAAAATCGCCAGGTGGGCATTGCGGGCGAAATCCCCTGAGCCGCCGATGCCATTCATCATCCGCGTGCCGCAGACATGGGTGGAATTGACGTTGCCGTACAAGTCGAACTCCAGCGCGGTGTTGATGGCAATGATGCCCAGGCGACGCACGACCTCGGGATGGTTGGAGATCTCTTGTGGGCGCAGGACCAGCTTGTCCTTGTACCTTTCCAGGTTGCCAAACACATCGGCATTGCGTCGACCCGACAGCGTGATCGAGCTGCCGGAGGCGAAACTCAGCTTGCCTGCGTCGATCAGGTCAAATGTCGAGTCCTGCAAAACCTCGGAATACATGGTCAGGTCTTCGAACGGGGAATCGATCAGCCCGCACATCACGGCATTGGCGATGTTGCCGATCCCGGCCTGCAACGGCCCGAGCTTGTTGGTCATGCGGCCGGCCGAAACCTCCTGCTTGAAGAAATCGATCAGGTGATCGGCAATGGCCTGGGTGTCGCTGTCCGGTAGCGCGACGGTCGAAGGCGAGTCGCCTTGGTTGGTAATGACAATGGCGGCGATTTTTTCCGGCGGGATCGCAATGGCGGGGCTGCCAATACGGTCGTCGACTTTCACCAGGGGGATGGGTGTACGGGTGGGGCGATAGGTCGGGATATAGATGTCGTGCAGCCCTTCCAGATTCGGGTTGTGAGCCAGGTTGATCTCGACGATCACTTGTCGGGCGAAAATGGCGAAGCTGGCTGAGTTACCCACCGATGTAGTGGGTACGATATGTCCTTGCTCGGTAATGGCCACGGCTTCGATCACGGCAATATCGGGCAGCTTGAGCTGGCCGTTGCGCAGTTGCTCGACAGTTTCCGAAAGATGCTGATCGATGAACATCACCTCGCCTGCGTTGATCGCCTTGCGCAGCGTGCTGTCGACCTGGAACGGCATGCGTCGTGCCAGTACGCCGGCTTCGGTGAGCTCCTTGTCGAGGTCATTGCCCAGGCTTGCACCGGTCATCAGGCTGATTTTCAACGGGGTGATCTTGGCGCGTTCAGCCAGGGCGTGGGGCACTGCTTTCGCTTCTCCGGCGCGGGTAAAGCCGCTCATGCCGACGGTCATGCCGTCCTGAATCAACAAGGCTGCTTCGGCAGCGCTCATCACTTTATTCAATAACGAAGGCAGGCGAATGCGATCACGGTACATAGGTGGTTATCTCGGGCTGGAAGCAAGATGCGCAGTCTAGTGAATTAGCGCTGTGCCCGACCCGCTACAAAGGTCGCATTTTAGGCGTCTATTACAAGCGTCTCAGGCAAAACATCATTACCGGATCGGTAATATTTTGCCTTGATACAAATCAAAACGCCCCGACAGGTCGGGGCGTTTTCGGGTAAAGCGGCGAGGGTTAATCCACCGCTTTGACCATGTCTTCGATGACCTTCTTGGCGTCACCGAACACCATCATGGTCTTGTCGAGATAGAACAGCTCGTTGTCCAGGCCCGCATAGCCGCTGGCCATCGAGCGTTTGTTGACGATGATGGTCTTGGCCTTGAACGCTTCGAGGATCGGCATGCCGGCAATCGGCGACTTCGGATCGTTCTTCGCCGCCGGGTTCACCACGTCGTTGGCGCCGAGCACCAGCACCACGTCGGCCTGGCCGAACTCGGAGTTGATATCTTCCATCTCGAACACCTGATCGTAAGGCACTTCGGCCTCGGCCAGCAGGACGTTCATGTGCCCGGGCATGCGACCGGCCACCGGGTGGATCGCGTATTTGACGGTCACGCCGTGGTGGGTCAGCTTCTCGGTCAATTCTTTCAGCGCGTGCTGGGCCCGGGCCACCGCCAGGCCATAGCCCGGCACGATGATCACGGTATCGGCGTTGGTCAGCAGGAAGGTGGCGTCGTCAGCCGAGCCGGATTTCACCGGACGGGCTTCTTTGGAGCCGGCCGGGCCAGCAGCATCTGCGGTATTGCCGAAACCGCCGAGCAGCACGTTGAAGAACGAACGGTTCATTGCCTTGCACATGATGTACGACAGGATCGCACCGCTCGAGCCCACCAGCGAACCGGCAATGATCAGCATTGAGTTGTTCAGCGAGAAGCCGATACCCGCTGCAGCCCAACCGGAATAACTGTTGAGCATCGACACCACTACCGGCATGTCCGCGCCGCCGATCGGGATGATGATCAGCACGCCCAGGACAAAGGCCAGGGCCAGCATCAAGGCGAACGCGCCGAGGTTGCCGGTGAACATGAAGGTCAGGCCCAGACCCAGCGTTGCCAGACCCAGGATCAGGTTGAGCTTGTGCTGGCCACCAAACTGTACTGGTGCGCCCTGGAACAGACGGAACTTGTACTTGCCCGAGAGCTTGCCGAATGCGATCACCGAACCGGAGAAGGTGATTGCACCAATGGCTGCGCCGAGGAACAGTTCCAGACGGTTACCGGCTGGAATCGAATCACCCAATTGCTTGACGATACCCAGGGACTGCGGCTCGACGACGGCCGCGATGGCAATGAATACCGCCGCCAGGCCGATCATGCTGTGCATGAACGCCACCAGTTCCGGCATCTTGGTCATTTCGACGCGCTTGGCCATGATCGAGCCGGCGGTACCGCCGACCAGCAGGCCGACGATCACGTAGCCGATGCCGGCGGTCGCCAGTTCGGCCCCCAGTTTGTAGATGAGGCCCACAGTGGTCAGCACCGCCAGCGCCATGCCGAGCATGCCGAACAGGTTGCCTCGGCGGGAGGTGGTGGGGTGCGACAGGCCTTTGAGGGCTTGGATGAAGCAGATCGACGCAATCAGGTAGAGCGTCGTTACCAGGTTCATGCTCATTACTTGGGCGCCTCTTCTTTTACGGCTTTCGGGGCTTTTTTCTTGAACATCTCAAGCATGCGGCGCGTCACGAGGAAGCCACCGAAGACGTTCACCGCGGCCAGGGCCACGGCAAGGGTGCCCATGGTCTTGCCCAAAGGGGTCACGGTCAGCGCGGCGGCGAGCATGGCGCCGACGATCACGATCGCCGAAATGGCGTTGGTCACCGCCATCAACGGCGTGTGCAGCGCGGGCGTTACGTTCCAGACCACGTGGTAACCGACATAAATCGCCAGCACGAAGATGATCAGGTTGTAGATACCGGGGGAGATAAGCTCTTCCATTGTCTGAATCCCTGCTTAGGCGTTTTTACGGATGACTTGGCCGTCGCGGCACATCAGGCACGCGGCGACGATGTCGTCTTCCAGGTTCACGTCGAACTGACCTTCCTTGGTGAAGACCAGCTTCAGGAAGTCCAGCAGGTTACGGGCGTACAGCGCCGAAGCGTCGGCCGCGACTTCACCGGCCAGGTTGGTCGGGCCGCAAATGGTCACGCCGTTCTCGATCACGACCTGATCAGCCACGGTCAGCGGGCAGTTACCGCCTTGGGCTGCCGCTAGGTCGATGACCACCGAGCCGGGTTTCATCTGCGCGACAGTTTCGGCGCTCAGCAACGTCGGTGCCTTGCGGCCCGGAATCAGTGCGGTGGTAATGACGATGTCAGCCTGTTTGGCGCGCTCGTGCACGGCTTGGGCCTGGCGCTGCATCCAGCTGGCCGGCATCGGCCGGGCGTAGCCGCCGACGCCGACGGCGCACTCACGCTCTTCGTCGGTCTCGTAAGGCACATCGACGAACTTCGCGCCGAGGGACTCGATTTGCTCCTTGACCGCCGGGCGCACATCCGAAGCCTCGATCACCGCGCCCAGGCGCTTGGCCGTGGCAATCGCCTGCAACCCGGCGACGCCCGCACCGAGAATCAGCACGCGCGCCGCTTTCACGGTGCCTGCGGCAGTCATCAGCATCGGCATGAAGCGCGGATAGTAATGGGCGGCCAGCAATACGGCTTTGTAACCGGCGATGTTCGCTTGAGACGACAGCACATCCAGGCTCTGGGCTCGGGAAGTGCGTGGCGCGGCCTCAAGGGCGAAAGCGGTAATGCCGCGCTCGGCCAGCTTGACGATGGTTTCGTTGTTGAACGGATTGAGCATGCCCACCAGAACGGTGCCGCTCTTGATCAGCGTCAGTTCGCTGTCGCTGGGAGCCACCACCTTGAGGATCAGCTCGGCCCCGAATGCATCACTGGCGCTGCCAATGGTTGCGCCCGCTGCCTCATAGGCACTGTCGATAACGCTGGCCTTGATACCGGCGCCGCTTTGAACAGTGACTTTATGGCCTTGGCCGACCAACTTCTTGATGGTTTCCGGGGTAGCAGCAACCCGTGTTTCACCCGTTTGGGTTTCGAGGGGAACACCAATGTGCACGTCAAATCTCCTGCGTGATCTTATTGAGTAAACCCAGGCACTTCGGATGGTGCGGCTGGGGCGGCCGATCAGCACGGCCCCGCCAAACCAGACGGGGCGCGGCATTTTGCAGGCGAAAATTCAGCCCTTCAAGAGATTATGACGGGTGACGGAAAATTAACTACAAGTCACCCTGTGACCGAATGTCGCAATTATCGATCGGCAGCCCGTGTAGGCCGTGCTTTCCAAGGATTCAGGTTCAAATTGACAATTTTTCCCATCGGCCAGATGAATAAGCGCTGATGCGTTGCGCGATATGGCTCCAGGCCATGTATTTAGACGCTTTGGAGACTACTGCACAGGATTGATAACAGATTGACTGAATGCGACATAAACTTATATCTGTAGCGACTTCTGTTAGTTTACTACCTAAGTCTGTTTATACTTTTCCCTTATTAATCAAGTAGATAGTTGTTGGCTTTTTTCACGAGCCAATCACGAAAGGCTCGAAGGGAGGCGGATTCGGCCTTTCGCTCTGGAATCATCAGGTAGTAGGCCTTGATGCTCGACAGCGCGTTACGGTTGGCCACGACCAGTCGTTTCTCTGCCAGTTCGCGTTGAATCAAAAAGGGCGGAATCAGCGCGATACCCATGTCGTGCATAGCCGCTTGGGCGAGCATGGAGAATAGTTCATAACGCGGCCCTGTCAGGTCTCGCGCAATATTCAGGCTCTGGGCGTTGAACCACTGGCGCCATGCGTACGGACGAGTGGTCTGCTGGAGCAAGGGCAGTTCGGCGACCTCCTCTGGTGTCAGGCCCTTGCGACCGTCTAGCAAGGCGGGGCTGCATACCGGCATCGGATTTTCGCCCATCAGCTTGTGGGATTCGGTACCGGACCAGTCCCCATCGCCAAAATAGATGGCGGCGTCAAACTCCGTATCGGCAAAGAGAAAGGGGCGCGTGCGGTTGGTCAGGTTGACGGTGACTTCCGGATGCTGCTGCTGGAAATCCTTGAGGCGTGGCAGCAGCCATTGGGTGCCGAAGGTTGGAACCACGGCCAGTTCGATCACGTTCGCACCGGTGTGCCCCATCACTGAAAGTGTGTCGCGCTCGACTGCATCCAGTTGGGTGGCAACGCGTCGGCTGTAGGAAAGACCTGCTTCGGTCAGTTTGACGCCGCGGCGCGAGCGTCGGAAAAGCTCCACGCTGAGGAAGTCCTCCAGGCTGGCGATCTGTCGGCAGATAGCGCCTTGCGTGAGAGAAAGCTCCTGCGCCGCCTTGGTGAAGCTTTCATGGCGCGCGGCAGCCTCGAAACTGACCAGGGCGGCGGTGCTGGGGATTTTACGGCGCATGTACCTAAGCCTCACTCATTAGCCGTGCAACCAGGGTTTATAGTGTTTACGAAGTGAGAAATTAGCACAGGTTAGTGCGTAATCCTCGTTTGCCCTTGTAGGAAACCGCGCCTAGGATCAATCCACGACTTCATTTAATTGGCGAGGACTCTTTCATGGCCGGTAAAGCGAGCTTCAACTGGATCGATCCGTTGTTGCTGGATCAGCAGCTCACCGAAGAAGAACGCATGATCCGCGACACTGCCGAGCAGTTCGCCCAACAGAAACTCGCACCGCGGGTGCTGGAAGCGTTCCGTCATGAGAAAACCGACCCGGCGATCTTCCGCGAGATGGGTGAAGTCGGCCTGCTGGGGGCTACCATTCCTGAACAGTACGGCGGCAGCGGGTTGAACTACGTCAGCTATGGCCTGATCGCTCGTGAAGTAGAGCGTGTGGATTCCGGTTATCGCTCGATGATGAGCGTGCAATCCTCGCTGGTCATGGTGCCGATCAACGAATTCGGGACTGAGGCGCAGAAACAGAAATACTTGCCGAAGCTGGCGTCTGGTGAATGGATCGGCTGTTTTGGTCTGACTGAGCCGAACCACGGTTCCGACCCCGGTGCGATGATCACTCGTGCGCGTAAAGTGGAAGGCGGCTACAGCCTGACGGGCAGCAAGATGTGGATCACCAACAGCCCGATCGCTGATGTATTTGTCGTCTGGGGCAAGGACGACGCCGGTGATATCCGCGGCTTCGTTCTGGAAAAAGGCTGGAAGGGGCTGAGTGCGCCGGCCATTCATGGCAAGGTCGGGCTGCGCGCCTCCATCACTGGCGAAATCGTCATGGACAACGTATTCGTTCCGGAAGAGAACATCTTCCCGGATGTCCGTGGCCTGAAGGGCCCGTTTACTTGTCTGAACTCGGCGCGCTACGGCATCTCCTGGGGCGCCTTGGGGGCGGCTGAATTCTGCTGGCACACTGCTCGCCAGTACACGCTGGACCGTCAGCAGTTTGGTCGCCCGCTCGCTGCGAATCAGTTGATCCAGAAGAAACTGGCCGATATGCAGACTGAAATCACGCTGGCCCTGCAGGGATGCCTGCGTCTGGGGCGTATGAAAGACGAGGGCACGGCGGCGGTCGAGATTACCTCGATCATGAAGCGCAACTCCTGCGGCAAGTCCCTGGATATTGCCCGCATGGCGCGGGACATGTTGGGCGGCAACGGTATTTCCGATGAGTTCGGCATCGCGCGTCATCTGGTGAACCTGGAAGTCGTGAACACCTATGAAGGCACGCACGATGTGCATGCGCTGATTTTGGGGCGTGCGCAAACCGGTATCCAGGCGTTCTACTAATAGGAGAACGGTCATGGGCGCGCTTTCGCATCTGCGGGTATTGGATTTATCGAGGGTATTGGCCGGGCCGTGGGCCGGACAGATCCTGGCGGACCTGGGGGCTGATGTCATCAAGGTCGAGCGTCCCGGCAATGGTGACGATACGCGCGCCTGGGGGCCGCCCTTCCTGAAGGATGCCCGAGGCGAGAACACGACCGAAGCCGCTTATTATCTTTCAGCCAATCGCAACAAACAGTCGGTAACCATCGACTTCACGCGGCCAGAGGGGCAGCGGCTGGTGCGAGAGCTGGCAGCCAAGTCCGACATCCTGATCGAGAACTTCAAGGTGGGCGGCCTGGCGGCGTATGGCTTGGACTATGACTCGCTAAAGGCGCTCAATCCGCAATTGATCTATTGCTCGATCACCGGGTTTGGCCAGACCGGCCCTTACGCCAAGCGCGCCGGGTATGACTTCATGATCCAGGGGCTGGGGGGCTTGATGAGCCTGACCGGTCGCCCCGAAGGCGATGAGGGTGCGGGGCCGGTGAAGGTAGGGGTCGCGTTGACGGATATCCTCACGGGGCTGTATTCGACCGCTGCCATTCTGGCGGCGTTGGCTCATCGTGATCATGCCGGCGGCGGGCAGCACATCGATATGGCCCTACTGGATGTTCAAGTGGCTTGCCTGGCCAACCAGGCGATGAACTACCTGACCACGGGCAATGCGCCGAAGCGTTTGGGTAATGCTCATCCGAATATCGTGCCTTATCAGGATTTTCCGACGGCGGATGGCGATTTCATCCTGACGGTGGGTAATGACGGCCAGTTCCGAAAGTTCGCTGAGGTTGCCGGTCAACCGCAGTGGGCTGATGATCCGCGTTTTGCCACTAACAAGGTGCGGGTGGCGAACCGGGCGGTGTTGATTCCGTTGATTCGCCAGGCGACGGTGTTCAAGACCACCGCTGAATGGGTGACTCAGTTGGAGCAGGCGGGTGTGCCGTGTGGGCCTATCAACGACCTGGCCCAGGTGTTTGCCGATCCTCAGGTGCAGGCTCGCGGGTTGGCGATGGAATTGCCCCACCTGCTGGCCGGTAAAGTGCCGCAGGTGGCCAGTCCGATTCGACTGTCCGAGACGCCAGTGGAGTATCGCAATGCGCCTCCTTTACTAGGAGAGCATACGTTGGAGGTGCTGCAGCGAGTGTTGGGGTTGGACGAGGCTGCGGTGATGGCGTTTAGAGAGGCTGGGGTGCTGTGAGTCTTCTCTTCTATATAGAGGAGCGTGTTAAAGGGCAAAAGCGACAGGTTTACCGGTGCTGCGCAACTTATTGATAGAAATGCGAAATTAAGGGTTGACGGCAGATTCTGGAAGTCTATAATTCGCCCCACTTCCGGCGCAGTCTAAGCGGAAAACTCCTTGAGATTCAATGAGTTAAGTAGGTTTCGAAGGCGCAGGGCTTCAGTTCATCGAAGTCTGGAAGGGGCAGATGGGGCGGTGTTGTTTGGCTCTATGTGCGGTTCGATCTTCTCGGTCGAAAGCGGTGAAAAAGAGGTGTTGACAGCAGCGAGTAACGCTGTAGAATTCGCCTCCCGCTAACGAGAGATCGGAGGCGCAAGTGGTTGAAGTTGTTGAGGTTTCCGAGGCGAAACTTTGAAAACTTCTTAAAATAA